>CAXTTZ010000134.1:0-8472 GCA_964247325.1 uncultured Acidobacteriaceae bacterium
GAGGCTGATCCCGTTTGGACCGCCTCCAAGCCAGAGCAACCAACGTGCGGGGCCACTTCCCTGCCTAGCTTCGGCAGACGGCTCGCCCGGTGGGCGGTTGCGGCGCTCGCGGTCTCTGGCCAAGCTCGGACGCTACTCCCGTCCCTGCCTGCTCGCGGCACCTTGCACTCACATCTGAGTACCTACACAGCATACAACAAAAATTCCACAGCCGTGCAACTCAAACCTCCATTGTGCCAGACCTACAGTCTGTTACAGCTCTTGAGGCTTGTTGAACTTTCTACTTGTCATTCCATAGCATAGCGGAGGAATCTGCTGTTTGCCCGTTGCTTCGACGACACAGGAAGGAAAGCAGATCCCTCCGCTTCGCTAGCGGATGACAACGGGTGAGACCCCGCTCAAGGCCACAACAGGCTTAGGCCCCTAAGGCAAGAATGGCCAGCTCGGGTGAGATCTCTACCTCGCCTTTCGCCAAAACCCTGGCACCTGTGCCACATACAGCAACTTGCTCACCAGCGCCGTCGCCCGCGTGTACCACCGCGCCGCCCCGAGCGGCAATGTCAGCGCCGGGTAGGTAAACAGCCAATACCGCCAGTTCCGCCCAAAGGCCCGCCGCAGTTCACCGTGTGCTTCCTCCAACTGAAGCCGGTCGCGCGCTTTGCCGCGAAATTCGATCAGCACCGACGGGAACCAGCGCCGCAGCGCCACATTCAAGATCGGCCCCGCCAAATCCGGACGCCCCGGCAGCAAGCGCTCCACCACCTCTGACAGCTGCCGGCCAAACACCCGCCCCAGCGAATATCCGTGCGCGTTGCCCACCCGCGCCGCTACCGGCCGTGTCCAAAGCACCGCCGAGCGCCGAAGATGCAGCAGCAACGGCAAACTCCACGAGAGCTGCACCAGGTTCGTGCCAATAAACGCCTCCGGCGCCTCGTGCGGCAGCTCGAGGAGCCGGTCGCGGTTCACCACCATGCCGCTGATAAACGTGAACATGATATTCACCAGCAACGCAAACCGCCGCGGATCCCACACGATGTGCACCCCACGGCCCAGCGGATCCTCTCGCCTCTCCTCGGCAAAGTCCCGCCGGTACCCATAGCTGGTCGCATACACCAAATCCAGCTCGGCTGCATCGCCCGCCGGCTCGCGCAGCAGCCCGAGCACCTCCTCCACCGCCCCGGGCACAACGCGGTCGTCATCGCCGCACATCCAGAAAAACGTCCCTCGCGCCTCCCGAAAGCAAAACGCAAAATTCGCGTCTGACCCCAAGTTCCGCTCGTGACGATGCGCCCGCAAACACGCTTCCTCCGCCCCAAATGCCGCCGCCCCCCCCCGAATAACCTCGGGGGGGCGGTCAGCGCTGGGTTTGTCGGACAAAAACACCTCGACTCCCCCGCCCGCGGCGCCCACCTGCGGCCCCCGCACCTCCAGCAGCTCCGCAAGCTGCCCCGCCCGATTAAATGTTGGCACGGCGATGGTCAGCAGCGGGCGAGGCCGGCTCATCGCCGAAGGCTCACCCACCTCAAGCTCAGGCGGCATGCCAGATCCTCCGCCAGCGCCAAAAGGTGTACGTGCCATACCCCAGCCCGATCACCAGCGTCCCCAGCGCATACGCCGCCGCAATCCCCCACGCCCCGCCGTGCGCGTTCTGCCAACGTCCCAGCCCGTAGGCCAGCGGCGCAATATACAGCGCGCCCAGGATCGAGTTCACCATGAATTTTTCCTGCTTATGGGCGCGCAGATACAGTGCTTCTGCAAAGACAACAATGTTTCCCACCGTGCCAAAAAACAGCATCGCCAAAGGCAGCGGCGCCAGCAGCCGGCCGGCTAGCAGCACACCATGCACCCGCACCTCGCGCCTGCCCAGTTCCTCCACCACCAGCCAAACCGCCCCGCACGCCAGCACCGCGGCCAGGGTCGACTGCCACAGCGCCCGAAAGAATGCGCTGTCCAGCGCCCGGTACTCTTTGCGGGCGATCAAGCGGCCAAACGGCGCTGCCTTTGTGTTCATCCACGCAATGGCCATCGAGCTCAACGTGCCGCACACATTCAGGCTCATGCCCATGCGCCCGGCCTCCACCGGCCCGCGGAAGTTCATCAAGATCGGATTGAACAGCTGCGAGGTGACGTACCCCGCCAGCCACGACACCGCAATCCGCCACTGAAAGGGCCAAACCTCCGCCCGCCAATCGATGCGAAATGTGTGCGCTTTGTGGCGCAACAGGGGTCCCAGCAGCCCGCGGCGCGTCCACACCAGCCACAGGCCCATCAGCGCTTGGCCCAAGATCATGCAGCCCGGCGCAAACAACCCTCGGTGCAATGAAAAGGCCGCCCAGCCTAGCCCCGTGCCCACCACCGACTGCCGCAGCCGCGTCCGCGCCACCTCCGGCACGTACCCACAGCCCTCCAAAAACGAAAACACCGGGTCGATCTGAAATGTCAGGCTTGATGCCAGCACGACCAACAGCCACGGCCAGCCAAAGTGCACCTGATTGCCGCCCGGCCGCGCCGCTGCGTGGCGAAAAAACGCCAGCCCTACCGGAGCCAACGTCAGCGCCATTGCAACTGCCGCCGCTGTGTACCAACGCACACTCTTCTGCAGTACGCTTGCCAGCCGGCCATGCGCCTCTGCTGAGCCGGCAATCGCCCCATCCGGCCCAATCTCCAGATGTGCCGCCTCATGCGAGGCAGTCTGCAAGATCACCACCGAAAACCCTAGCTCAAAGACGATCTGCATCGCCACAAGCGAATAAAACGTGTAGTAAAAACCCTGCTCTGCAGGCGATAAAAAACGTGCAATGAGCGTGAGCGTCCCGATCCCCGCCAGCGACGACCATCCTCGCGCCATCACCGTAAACGCCACCGCGCGATCCACGCCCAGCGCCCGCGCCACACGGCGAACCAGCCCCGGGTCAGCCGTTTCGCGCGGGTTTGGGTCCTTGTGAGGCTGGGTCGGCACAACAACCGGTCCC
Organism: uncultured Acidobacteriaceae bacterium; assembly: GCA_964247325.1. Classification (GTDB taxonomy): domain Bacteria; phylum Acidobacteriota; class Terriglobia; order Terriglobales; family Acidobacteriaceae; genus Granulicella. The sequence goes on from CAXTTZ010000134.1 coordinate 2,973, forward strand.
ACCGGCGGCAGCGTGCCATCCAAGCACACTGCTTGCTCTTCGGCGCCGGAAGGAACGCCGTGTTCTGACACTTCGGAAGGGGGTGTAAGGGGCGGCATCCGGCAACAGTGGGCGATGCCGGCGTGAAGCGGCGCGGTCCCAGCCCAAGTCTACCAGCGCCCAGCGCCCCCGGACCTAGCTACGCAACGTCACATGCCCGTTGCAAGCAAAGGTGAACCGCGCCAAGCACCCATTCGGTGCACCATTTGGAGACTTAGCGCCGACCGCCGTCGCCATGCTGCGCTTCGTAGCCGCCGTGGAAGCCCTCATGTCGCCCTTCGCCGTAGGCTCCATGGAAATCATTGCCATGAAAATCATGGAAGTCCCGTCCGCGGTCGAAGCGCTCATCGTGGCCGGGGTACCCTCCACGGTAGCCGTAGCGCGGGTCAAAGTCGTGGTTGACCGGCCCATAGTAGCCGCCGCGCCCGCGGTACCAGGGACCAGCGCCGACGAAAATGCCGTTGGTAAACCATTGCGGACCGTAATAGCCATACGGCGCGCATCCATACGGCGCATAGCCGTAGTATCCATACGGACAAACGGGTGCAGGCCCAATGTTCACCCCAAAGGACACCTGAGCCCCGGCAGACAAGGGCGCCGCCAGACCCAAACCCACTACAGCAGCCGTGGTCAGCAACGCGTTGCGAATCGTGCGATCGTACATTGCAGCAACCTCTCATTTTGATAGATGCGCTCTTGCAAGGACGCGCGCTAAATCTTTCACCCTGCATCAAACCGTTCCGGCCGTGCTTGCCTGCTTATCCCGTGAACACCCTGTGAAACTCCGGCAATCCCCGGACAACGTTACTTCTTTGCAACGCAACGAATCTTCTGTAACGTTCAGCCGCTTACGCACGTGTACCGCCGCTGAAAGATTCTCCCCCAAGCGAAATCTCGCAAACTTCAGGAGCTACTCCCATGAAAATGCAAAGCGTTCAAGACCTCATGTTCACCGGCATGACCTATACCCTCGACTTCGAAAAGCAGATGACGCAGGAAGCCGGCAAGATGGCGCAGGCCGCCTCCGACCCCGAAGTCAAAGAGATGTTTGAGAAGACCACCACCCAGGGCCAGAAGTATGCCGAGCGCATCCAGCAAGCCTTCCAAAAGCTTGGCATGCAGCAGGATACCAACACCAACAACATCGCCAAGGCCATGGTGACCGAGGTCGAAAACATGATCTCTAACACCGAAGCCGGCCCGGTGCGTGATGCCGCTCTGATTGTCGCCTTCAACCAGCAGCAAGCCTACCGCGTGTCCAACTACGGCTCGCTCGCCAGCTACGCCAAGGTGCTCGGCAAGCAGGATGCAGTGCAGCCGCTGCAGCAGAGCGTCGACGAGGCCAAGGCTGGCGACGACAAGCTGACCAAGATTGCCGAAGAGCGCATCAACCAACAGGCCGCGCAGCAAGCCGTTGCCGCCTAACCTCACGTAAGCCACACCCACGACCCCGGCCGCTTCTAGCTGCCGGGGCCGTTTTTTTGCTCCTCACAGTGTTTTCGCTGGCCTTTGCAGCCAAGCTAAACCGCTTCTCGCCCCTTGACCCGGTCGTACACATACACATCGCTGGTGGTGCCCATCGACTGGTTGTAGAGCGACAAAGCGCCGGTGGCCAGCTTGAACTCTTCCTCGAAGCGATGAATGGCGCGCAGCTTGTCCGCGGTGGCCGGGATTTGGATATTCGAGGTGGCCAGAAACTTTTGGTAGCCCTTGTCGAGGATGCGGGCGATTTCGCCGTTGATCACCCAACCGGGCTTGTGCAGCAGCCTCACCGGACCCTCTTTCAGACCGCTGGGCGCGATCTCGGCCGCACAGCCGTATTTGCTCACGCGGCGCGCGCCGGGGTGCTCGGTTGCACCCGCAACAGCAGCGGAAACATCAAATCGTTCGTTGCCGAGGGTGGAAAGCGCCTCGTCAAAGGTCAGCTGCTTGATCTTGTTCTTGGCCATGGGCTCCGGGCTCTGCAGGCCCCCTCTGCGGTCCAAGGCCGCAGGGCTTGGTTCCGCAGACGGGTCGTCGCATCTAAACTTTCGCACATCGCTGTGCGCCGCTTCAATGCAAACCGCGGCGTCGGCCCCAGAATAGGTTGGGAAGGATTGCTGAACCGATGACAGACCTCGAACTCGCCACCTTGTCGCTCCCCCAATCGGACCCTTCTGGCAAATTCGATAAGCCCGGTAGCACGCCCCCGGGCACCACGCCGCTGGGCACCACGCTATTCGACCGCATCGGGCACACGCCGCTCGTGCGGCTGGACCGCCTGACCGCGTACCTGCCGGGAAGCATGCAGGGCCGGATCCAGATTCTCGGCAAAGCCGAGTGGGCCAACCCCGGCGGCAGCGTGAAAGACCGTGCCGCCTCGGCCATTGTGGCCGACGCGCAGCGCCGCGGGCTGCTGACTTCCGGAAAAACTTTACTCGACGCTACCAGCGGCAACACGGGCATTGCCTACGCCATGCTGGGCGCGGCGGGTGGCTTTCCGGTCACGCTTTGCATGCCCTCGAACGTGAGCCCAGAGCGCAAGCACATCCTCGCAGCCTATGGCGCGGAGATCATCTACACCAATCCGGCCGAAGGCTCCGACGGCGCCATCCGCATGGCGCGCAAGCTAGCCGCCGAGCAGCCCGAGCGCTTCTTCTACGCTAACCAGTACGGCAACGAGAACAACTGGCGCGCACACTACTACGGCACCGCCAACGAGATCTGGCAGCAGACCGAAGGGCGCATCACCCACTTTGTCGCGGGGCTGGGCACCAGCGGCACCTTTATGGGCACCACGCGCCGCTTGCGCGAGCTGAATCCAGCCATCCACTGCTACTCCATGCAGCCGGATTCGCCCTTCAACGGCCTCGAAGGCCTGAAGCATATGCCCACGGCCATTGTGCCGCCGATCTACGACGCGCACCTGGCCGAGCGCAACATCGAGATGCCCACCGAGCGCGCGTACGCGATGTGCAAACGGCTGGCGAAAACCCAAGGGCTGCTGGTCGGCATTTCGGCGGCTGCCGCGGTGGCTGCCGCGCTCGATGTCGCTGAAGAGGAAGCCCGCGCAGGCCGCGAAGCGGTGATCGTCACCATCCTGTGCGACTCCGCAGACAAATACCTGAGCGAGCGCTTTTGGACTGAGCCTACCCCTGAGGCCGCGGCAGCCGACGCGGTCGACAGCGACGTGTATGCGGGGCAAAACGCGTAATGCGGCTCGCCTTTTTGAATGCTATCCCCTATAGGAGTCTGCGTTCTTCCTCTACTCCTACTTGATCTTTTTGGTTGTCATTCCCGAAGGGAATCTGCGTTCTGCCCGGACACCCACGATAGGTGAGGGCAAACCGAAAGGTTGACACACGTATGCTGCCCCTGCGCATCCCGCAAACCCTCTACGACCAGCTCCGCACCCACGGCGAAGAAACCTATCCGCACGAGTGCTGCGGCATTCTTCTGGGCAAGGCCGCCGACCATGCCATTACGGTCGCGAGCCTCATTCGCGCCGGCAACACGCGCACGGACTCGGCGCACAACCGTTACCACATCGACCCGCGCGAGCTGATCGCGGCACAGCGTGAAGGCCGCAAGCTCGGCCTGGACATTGTCGGCTTCTACCACTCGCACCCCGACCATCCGGCACAATGGTCGCAGACCGACTTCGCCGAAGCCCACTGGTTCGGCTGCAGCTATGTGATTACGGCTGTGGACGGCGATAAACAGACCGGAAAATCCACGGTGACGAACAGCTTTCTGCTCACCGGCACCGGCGAGGACGACAAGGTCTTTTCGAGTCAAGGCATTCAAGTCACTAACAAATAGTCGCTACAAGACGCCTTGCCGGAATCGCATCCAGCCTTCGTGAAATGCAGCTGTGGCTTTTGTATTCTCGAAAGCACGTTACCCTAGACGCGACGGTGCTGTTCGAGGGTTAGGAAGATGGCGAAGATCTGGTTGGTTACTGGCAGTGCAAGTGGGCTTGGACGTGACATCGTGCAGGCTGCCTTAAGCGCAGGAGATTATGTAGTCGCCGGTGCCAGGCGACCGGAAGAACTGGCCTCTTTACAAGAAGAGTACGGCCACCGGATCAGTCCTGTTGTTCTGGATGTTCGTGACGAGAAGGCAGCTCAGTCCGCAGTTCAGGTCGCCACAGACACGTACGGTCGGCTGGATGTGCTCGTGAACAACGCCGGCTACCAGTTCAATGCTCCGTTCGAGCAGATCTCGCCAGAGGTCTTCCGCGACGTGATTGAGACCTGTTTTTTCGGCGTGGTGTACACCACAAGAGCAGCCATTCCGATCATGCGTCAGCAGAGGTGTGGGTATATCTTTCAGGTCTCTTCTATCGGCGGCCGTGTCACGATTCCTGGTAACTCGCCTTACCATGCGGCCAAGTGGGCGGTCGGTGGTTTCAGTGACTCCCTCGCAGAGGAGATAGCGCCGTTCAACGTAAAGGTTTGCACCTTGGAGCCTGGGGGTATGCGCACCGACTTCGCGCGCAGGGCGCACACGCTGATGCCGGAGCTCTTGCCTGAATACCGGTCCTCGGTAGGACCTACCTATGAAAGAATGGCTGCCTCGCGAACGAAATCAGAAGGCGATCCAAAAAGGGTGGCAAAGGTAATCGTTGATCTGTCCAGGCGAGAGCACCTGCCCAAGCGCCTCATCCTTGGTACAGCAGCCGCAGCCTACGTTCATCAAGTAGAGACCGAGCGTTCCGAGGAAGCAAAGACCTACGGCGACCTTACAAATTCCACGGTGGGCTAACTGCATTCATAGACACATCACCTATGGACGGCGACAAGCAGACCGGTCGAGCCACCATTACGAACAGCTTTTGCTCATGGGCATAGGGGAAAAAGAATCAGGTTTTACCAATCAAGTCGGGGATTTTCCAACCGGTTAATCACAATCTTCGGATAGCTCAGGAGTTCCTAAGTGAAGATGTGGCCAGGGGTGTTGCCAAGTACTTTGCACGTAGGTAGGCACGCACCGGCTGGTCATACCCTTTCAGGGCTAAGGAGGCGAAGGCGATCAGGCTGAGAACGCCGATCATCACGGCAGGGCCGAGGCCTCCTGCTCTTACATTATGCTTCTCGGTGAAGTCGCCCCAAATCCAAATTACGGCGTAGTGGGTCATATACAACGGGTAAGATAGCTCTCCAGAGAAACGGCAAAGCCGCTCGGTCCGGGGAGTCACAACCGTACCCGCTCCGAGTGCGATGAGCAGCGGGAAATAGACGATAATTACGGCCGCCTCCCGCACCCAAGCGCCTTTTGCGTACGGAATGATAAACGCCAGGCATAACAGCAGGCTCAAGCCGGCAAAGCCGAGCGGAAGCCGCAGTCGCCATCCCATGCGGTAAACCGAAAGCCCTGCCATAACGGACAACGCGACTCGGGCTCCGCCGTCCCAAAAATTGCGAGCACTCCAGCCGCCTGACAGATTTCCCGCCCGGTGCCCCACCCAGCAGAGCCATAG
>CAXTTZ010000135.1:0-3751 GCA_964247325.1 uncultured Acidobacteriaceae bacterium
CTCCATGCCCGCGCACACAATGCACACCTGCGCCGACACAAGCTGTTCGCGCACCGCAAGCAGCCGGTGCAGCCCCGCTACACCCACGTCATACAAGCGCGTCACCCGGCAACCAAAGGTTTCCGCCGTCACCGCAGCCTCCTCCGCCACGGGCAGATCGCTCGTGCCCGCGCACAGCACCGCCACATGCCCACGCGTCGCCGTATCTGCAGCCTGGCGCAAGGCCAGCGTGCGCGCTGTCGCGTTGTACACCGCCTCCGGATGCGCCGCCAGCACCGCCTCCGCCGTGGCGGCATCGGCCCGCGTCGCCAGCACATCCACCCCATCCGCCGCGAGCGACCCAAAGATCGCCGCCGTCTGCGCGGGCGTCTTACCGGCCGCGTAGATCACCTCCGGCAGCCCCGACCGCAGGCTCCGATGGTGGTCCACCCGCGTGTGGCCCAGGTCCTCAAATGGCATCGTCGCCAGCCGCTCCGCAGCCCCGGCCGGCGTCTCCGCGCCGCGCTCCACGGCGGATAAAAGTGCAAGTAAATCAGCGCGCGTCATCCCTAACTCCTCAACCCCTTTAACGACCTCTGCGGAACTCTGATATATGCAAAGTAAGAGTAGATTGATGCAAATAACAGGAGGGGCACGGCTTCAGCCGTGCCGTATTCATGCAGGAGAAGAACGGCTTTAGCCGCTGAGGTACGCTTCGATGTGGTCCGGGACATTTATCAGAGCCCCCCACCCACTGAAGCCCAGCCCCGAATAAACCCCGGAACCCAGCGATAGCCGCTTGTTGCACCACCTTCAGCGGCACGTTGGCCTGCTCCGCCGTCGCGCGGCAGTCTTCAAACTCCGGCGCCGCATTGCGCTCCTCGCCATCGCTTTCGCTGCCGATCTTCATCCGCACGGGCCCATAGGGGGTCTCCACCGTCTCCCAGCGCCGCTCCAAGCACGCCCGCCGTTCCTGCCGCACGCGCACGCCCAAGGTCGGCGTTTCGCGCAGCAGCAGCGCCTGCATCGCCTCGCTCGCCCCCGGTTCGCAGAGCACTGTTAGCAGCGTTCCCGGCCGCCCCTTTTTCATGATCACCGGCGTCAACATCACATCCAGCGCCCCCGCCGCCAGCGCCTTTTCCGCCACATACGCCAGCAGCTGCGGCGAGGCATCATCCAGCGCCGTTTCCAGCACCGTCACCGTCTGCAACTCCTTACTCGCTTCCTTACCGACTGCAGCTTGCCTTGCTCCCGACACCGCTTCGCCCACGCTCAACCGCAGCACATTCGGAAAGCCCTTCGGATCGCGCGTCCCCGCGCCATAGCCGATCGCCTCCACCTGCATTGCGGGCTGCTCGCCGAAGGTCGGCGCCAACGCTCGCAGCAGCGCCGCGCCTGTCGGCGTCACCAGCTCCTTCTGTACATGCGCCGAGTACGTCGGGCACCCCCGCAACAGGTCCGCCGTCGCCGGTGCCGGTACCGGAAACGTCCCATGGGCGCATTCCACCATGCCGCCGCCCACATTTACTGCCGAGCTGTACCATGCCCCCACATTCAGGTGATGAAGGCCCGCGCTCGCCGCCACAATGTCCACAATGGCATCCACCGCGCCCACCTCGTGGAAGTGAATCTCCTCCACGGGCACGTTATGGATCTTTGCCTCCGCATGCCCCAGCAACTCAAAGGCCCGCACCGCCGTCGCCTTCACCGCCTCCGGCAGCGCCGCCTTGCCAATCATCTCGCGAATCGCGGTCAACGACCGCCCATGCCCATGCTTGTGCCCGCCATGCTCATGAGCTCCGTGCTCCTCGGCACCATGATTCCCGTGCTCCCCGTGCTCACCCTGATCGTGGCTATGCTCATGCTTGTGCCCACCCTTGTGCATGTGCTGCGTTTTCGGCTGATGGCTGTGCCCATGGGTGTGCTGATGCAGTTCAACCGATTCGTCGTCGTGCTCATGCGCATGCGTATGGCCCTTCGCCTCCGCAAGCTCGTCGCCCTCCATCACGTGCACCTTGGTCGACGAGATCCCGCTCCGGTCCACCTTCTCCACCCGCAAGCTCGCGCCCACCCCGAGCGCCTCCGTCGCCGCCTGCAGCACCTCGACCGGCACCCCCACATCGATTAGCGCGCCTAAGAACATGTCGCCGGCTACCCCGGCAAAGCAATCCAAATACCCAATCCGCATCCGTTTCCACCCTGTCCCTGTGATGCCGCCCTAAGCGAACCCGCAGTCGCCGTTGCTCTTGCCTTTGCCTTTCTTGCTTGTCATTCCCGAAGGGAATCTTCTGTTCCGCCTTCCCCAGCCTCACCGAGCCGCCGCAATCGCCGACGCCGGCAGCACATCATTCATCGACCCCGTCCGATACCCTTGCGTATCCAAGGTCACATACGTAAACCCCAACCCGCGCAGCGCCGTCGTCATCCTGTCCAGCACCTCCAGCGACAACGCCGCCGCCAATTCCCCGCGGGCAATCTCCACCCGCGCCAGCTCCCCATGGTGCCGCACCCGCACCTGCCGAAATCCCATCGCGTGCAGCGCGTCCTCTGCGCCCTCCACCTGCCCTAGCGCCTCCGCTGTCACCGGCCGGCCATACTCGATGCGCGACGACAGGCACGCACTCGCCGGCTTGTCCGCCACCCGCAGCCCCTCCGCACGCGCCAGCGCCCGAATCTCCGCCTTGCCCAACTGCGCCTCGACCAATGGTGCCAGCGCCCCATGCGCCAACGCCGCGCGCTGCCCCGGCCGCACCTCGCCGCGGTCGTCCAGGTTCATCCCATACGCAATGTGGGCATACCGCAGCTCCTGCCGCTTGGCCTCCATCTGCGTAAAGAGCTCATCCTTGCAGTGAAAGCAACGCTGCGCATCATTACGCTGGTAGTCCGGGTTTGCCAACTCCGCCGTTTGCAGTATCGCCGTCGGAATGCCATGCTCGGCCGTAAACGCCAGCGCCGCCGCCAACTCTTTGCGCGGCAGGGAAGCCGAATCCGCGATCACGGCCAGCATGCGCTCGCCCAGCGCCCGGTGCGCCGCCCACGCCAAAAACGCCGAGTCGGTGCCGCCCGAGTACGCCACCAGCAGCGAGCGCAGATCGCTCAAGCGCGTCTGCAGCCGTGCGGCCTTTTCGCTCATTCCCAATTTGCTCAAATCCAGTTCGTTTTCATCCTGTGCCATCGCATCCTCAACGCCGTTCCACTACCTCAACCGAGCCGTCGCCCTCAGCGCACCATGGGCGGCAGCCGGTCGCTCAACCCAAACAAAAACACCGTCCCAATCGCCAAGCTATACGCCGCCGTCAACGAGGTCACCGCCAGTTGCAGTCCCGGCCGCCGCCGCGAGCCCGCAAACACCCCCGACGCACTGCCCGTCATCAGCGTGTTCATCAGCAGCAAGCCCACCAAAAACGCTGCCAGCCCCAACAAACCCCGGCTCGTTCCGCCCAAGTTCGCCGCCAGCAAAAACAGCAGCAGCTGCGTCGGTGTCTCCGCGCCCAAGCCATGGATCACGCCCACTGTAAACACCGATCCGCGGTCATACCGAAACCCAAACGGCTCCGGCCGTGGCCGCTCCGGCTCCCACAACCGCCGCACCCGCCAATACAGGTAGCGCGCGCCCCCAATGAACAGCGTAATTCGGCTGCGCGCCACGTGTTTGTGCCCAACCTCCTCGGCATCCCGTCCCGCCCTGGCCCGCCACAGCGTCCACAGCACATATACCGCCAGCGCGATTAGCGTTGCCCCCACCAGCCGCGCGCACACCCAGTCCACGTGG
>CAXTTZ010000135.1:3761-8393 GCA_964247325.1 uncultured Acidobacteriaceae bacterium
TCACAGTGTCCAGGTGCTGCGGCAACGAAAGGTGCAGAAAAATCACCCCCACTCCCAGCACCGCCACGGTGAGCGCATGGCCCAGCGCGTAGAGCAGCCCCAACCGCATGCCCTCGCGCCAATGCCGCTGCACACTCGTGATGTCCGTGATGGCCGCCAGGTGGTCATAGTCAAACCCATGCCGCAGCCCTAGTAGGAAGCAAGAAACCAGCGCGAGTTCTAATGTGTGCGACACGGCGTCCCCAGGGTACGTGTCCTTGGATGCTGGGAGCAAGCACCCCCGATCCTCGCTACTTCTGTTATCCCGAAGGGAATCTGTTTTCGCTCCCTACCTCGACGCTAGTATCTCGACCGGAGCGAACGGCTTGCTTGTTCGCGTAGTGGAGAGACCTGCTTTTGCTTAAAGCGCCAACATACTTCCAGACAGCCGAAACGACCCAACTCGGAGCGCGCATTACCGCCCAACTACCGCCCCACATGCGCCACAAAAAACCGTGCCATCGTTCCATCCGCCTCGCGCGTCTCCGGCAACGACTGGTCGTTCCAAAACGCATGCGGCAACCCATCCCACACCACCAACTCCGCCGCGACGCCCGCCTGCAAAAACGCCCGGTGCAAATTCGCCGTCCCGCTCAACAACAAATCCCGCTCGCTGGTCAAAAACAACGTCGGCGGAAACCCATGGAGATCCGCAAAGATCGGCGAAAGCACCGGATCGCGCAGGTCCGTTGTCCCCGTATACGAGCCGTGGCCCTCGACAGGCGGCTTCGGCGGGCTCAGGTGGCCGCTCAACCCGCGCAGCCCAAAGAGCGCCTCCGAATCCCCATGCCGGCTGAAGTCACCCATCCCCGAAAAGACGCCCAGCGCGGCCGGCAACGGTAGCCCCAACTGCCGCAGCCGCACCGCCACCTCCGCCGTCAGGATGGCTCCGGCCGAGGTTCCATAGATCGCCATCTCCCCCGGCTTGTGCGTCTTCAGCAGCTCGCGATACACCGCCACCGCATCTTCCACCCCCGCCGGAAACGGGTGCTCCGGCGCCAGCCGGTACAGCACCGCCACCACCTTCGTCCCTGCCAGCGACGCTACCGGCACCGACTCTGTCAGCGACCCCGAATCCGAATCAAACCCACCGCCATGCAGGTTGATCAGCACGCAACTCCGCCGCTCCGGCGCCAGCGTCGCCGGCGTAATCACCTTAACCGGCACCCCGCCCATCATCGCCGGCTGCACCTCCGCCGGGTACTGCTGTAAGAAGCCCGCCCCCGCTCGGGCCTGCCAGGTATCGGTCCCGCGCCGCCGCTCGGCCAGGCTCTGCGGCGTCGGATCATCCGGCACCGGCTGCGCCAGCATGCGTTGCGCCTCGGCGCTCACCGTCGCCGGCACCGGCACCACCCGCGTCACATGGGCCGTTCCGTCCGGGCCAATCACGCTCGTATTGCTGGGCCGCCCCGCCTGCAGCGCCCGCGCCCCGCGCACCCACAACGCGATCACTAGGCAGGCCACCAGCCCTTTGATCCCCTTGGTCGCAAAACCCGTAACTCCCCCAACGCGCATCTGGTTCACTCCTCCTAGGCACTTCGGCACCACCGCAACAGCCCACGACAGGAGCCTCCACCCTGCACCGCGCTTCAGTCAAGCACCCCACCTTTGAGCAGCATTCCAAGACATCCTCGCAACCCACCCAGGAAGGAGAAGGCCGGGCTTTAGGTAGAGACACCCCCCTTTACTGAATCATCCAAGTCTGGTTCGCACTCCACCCGGGTTCGCCCCCAACAGAGGATGCCATTGCCCGGATCATGCTGTAGTACGCATCATCCAGCACGTGTCCGCTTGCCTTGTTGTGCACCACCCAGCCCGCGCCGCGCGGCGTCAGCGTCCAAAGCTCCGCATCGCTGCCGTTGGCAGACTGCTGCTGTAAGGGCGGCAGGCCACTACCGTTCGGGTCCGACAACGACAGACTGCTGGATCCGTTCTTGATCGTGTAGTAACCATCAGCCGCACGCGTCGCGCCGTAGACCGATAACTGCGTCTGGTCCGTGCTTGTTCGCCGCCACACCAGTCTCGCCAAAACGCCCGCCCTGGCCGTCGAAATTACGATACAACCGAAACGCATAGGCAATCGGGTCGGTCGGCGCCGGCGGCGACCACATGTTTGCTAGCTCCACGCCCTCGCGCCCGAAGATGCCGAGCACATCCGCCTCCGCCAGCGCATCCGTAATCTGCTTACGCCCGCTATCGATCGAATACTCCGCAAATGACAGCTTCGTTCCCGGATAGTACTGGCCGATCCACTGCTTGAACCGCGGAATGAGCTGCATCGGTCCCTTGAAGTCGTACTGTTCCACCCACGTGCCGCCGTTATAGGTCGGGTCCCAAAAGGTCCGCGTGGCCGCCAACTGTGTCGCCGGATCGCTCGTGTTCGGGTAATAGTGTTCGTCAAAATAATCCAGTAACGATCAGCAATGCTTGACGACACTGTTCACTCTTTTGGTGCAGAGATAAGCCTTGGTAATTTTCCACCCAGGGCAGGAGTAGCTTCGTTTTGGCGCTTCTACTAAGCGGATCTACTTGCGAAAATCTGTGTGGATCCGCCCACGAAGACCACGAGGCCAATGTGCTGACTTTTCGTAAGCTGCTATTTTCATTGCTCCTCCCTTGCCTCCTGCCTTCGTTGCCCAAGTCGATGGCTCAAACTGTCTGGCAGCCTTCGCCTGGGCACACGCAAATGCCATTATGGCCCGGGGCGATTCCAGATGCGCGTCCAACTGCTGGGCCTGAACATATGGACGCCGTCACGGACCCGAAGGATCTCGTAGCTGGCAAGCCATGGCTGGTAATCAAAGACGTTGTCCATCCGACTCTGACGGCCTACCTCCCGAGGAGCCGGAATACTCAAGTCGCCGTTATTGTTTATCCGGGAGGTGGCTACCAGGAATTGGCAATTGATTTAGAGGGAACCGAAGTCTGTGACTGGCTCAACACTCGGGGTATCGCTTGTGTGGTGCTGAAATATCGGGTTCCCCTGCCGCGTTCCCATCCCTATTGGGGTGCCTATCCCGAATCGCCCATGGCTCTGGAAGACGCTCAACGGGCCATGGGCTTGGTGCGTTCACATGCGAAGGAATGGAACATCGATCCGCACAAAGTCGGTGTCCTCGGATTTTCAGCAGGCGGGCACCTCGTCGCAGCAATCAGCGTGCATTTCAATAAGCGCATTTACGCGCCGGTGGATGCCGCAGACGAGCAAAGCTGCCGCCCTGATTTCGCGGTCGCCTTGTACCCGGGCCATCTCTCTTTTAATCCCGGTACCCTCAATTTGAATCCAGATATCGCCAACAATATAAGTTCGCAGACGCCGCCAACATTTCTGCTTCAGAACGAGAATGATGACACTGACACGGTTTGGGACGCTTTGAATTACGAAGCCGCGCTTATCAAGGCCAAAGTGCCCGTAGAGTTCCACTCCTATGCTGAAGGCGGCCACGCATTCGGGCTTCGTCCGACAAAGTACCCAGTGACGCGATGGCCGCAATTAGTGGAGGTCTGGCTGCATACCATCGGAGTGATCGCCGACTGACACACAGCGATTTTAGTCAGTTCTCCAAGGGCACTCGTCAATCAACCGGTGTGCTACCACAAACGTCCCTTTGAGAGTTTTGCGAGCCTTCCACCCCGGCCCCAAATCACCGGTACCGCTCTTGATGCCAAGCCCACGCGCTTGCCACCATATCGTCGAGCTCTGCATGCTGCGGCTTCCAGCCGAGCGTCTCCTTAGCCTTCTCCGAACTCGCGACCAGCCGCGCCGGGTCGCCTGGCCGCCGCGGCTTCACCTCCACCGCAATCGGCTTGCCCGTCACGCGGCGCACCGACTCGATCACTTCCTTCACTGAAAATCCCTCACCATTGCCTAGATTCAGGATGATCCGGTCCTGGCCTTCAAGCGCCGCAAGGGCCAGCATGTGCGCGTCCGCCAAATCCGCTACATGGATGTAGTCGCGAATGCAGGTTCCGTCCGGCGTTGGGTAGTCATCGCCGTAGATAAAAATCTTCTCGCGCCGCCCTAACGCCACGTCCAAGATCAGCGGAATGATATGTGTCTCCGGCTCATGCGCCTCGCCACGCCCGGGGATAGCGCCCGCCACGTTGAAGTACCGCAGCGCCGCATAGCGCAGCCCGTGGATGCGGTTCAGCCATGGCAGCATGTACTCCACCAGTAGCTTGGACTCACCATAGGTGTTGGTCGGCGCCAGCTTCGCAGTCTCCGGAATCGGCACCGCTTCAGGCTCGCCATACACCGCCGCCGTCGACGAAAATACCAGCTTCTTGACCCCCGTAGCCTGCATCGCCCCCAACAACGCCAGCGTGCCCGCGGTATTGTTCTGAAAATACAGCTCCGGCTTCTGCATCGATTCGCCAGCCTCGATCAGTGCCGCGAAGTGCATCACGCCCTCCGGCTGCACCTCGCGCAGAATCTCCTCCACGCGCGCCCGGTCCGCCAAGTCCACCTGCTCAAACCGCACCCCCGCGGGCACCCCCTTACGCTCGCTGTGCACCAGGCTATCCAGCACCGTGACCTCATGCCCCGCCTCCATGAGCTTGATGCTCACAGTGCCCCCGATATACCCCGCACCC
>CAXTTZ010000136.1:0-8387 GCA_964247325.1 uncultured Acidobacteriaceae bacterium
GGGTATGCGCTGGAGGCGGTGCATGCAGCTTGAGGAAGCGGTTCTACGTGATCCGCTAACGTTTTTGCAACTTGGATGAAACACAGATTCCCTTCGGGAATGACAAGCAACGAGAAGCAAAGACAACGGCGCTTCGCAACGCCTCTTGCTGGGCTTGTGGCATGACACATGAGCTGAATGCGACGTAGATGTACCCAAGACCTTTATGCCATTCTGCTGAGACAGCGAAGGATCTCTGTATTTTTGAGCAGCGCGGGCTGCGGTAGGAATACCGAGATCCTTCACTCCGTTCAGGAGGACGGCGGGTTGAGTACAGCTACGTGAATCGCTCGAGTCACTAGAACTCCAGGCGCAGCGAGAGTTGGCCGGTGCGGTTGCCGCCGAAGTCGGAGCCGCGGGCCTGGGTGATTTGACCGAAGTTGGATTGGGTGAGGTCGAGCTGCGGGTCGGCCAGGTTGGTATGGTTGAGGACATTGGTGAAGGTGCCTTCGGCGCGCAGCCGGAGCCCTTCGGTGAGAACAAAGTTTTTGCTCAGGCCGGAGGACAGATTGACGGTGCCGGGGCCGCGGAGATCCCCGACGGATTCAGTGCCGTAGCGCCCGATGGGCAGCACGGGAACGGTTTTGCCCGTGACGGGATCCGTGTAGGCGTTACCAACGGAGCAGAAGCCGCTACTGATAGAGGCGAATCCGGTATGGCCCATGGCGTCCCGTCCACCCGGGCAGGCGAAGGCGTTGTTGTTGAACCAATGATTGCGGTCGTGGAGCTTGGAGTTTGGGTTGCCGATGCGGTCGGGGCGCTGGTTGGCACCGACGATGTAGCCGCCAGAGCCGGTGCCGGAGGGGTCGATTGCGCCGTACTGGAAGAAGGCGGTGAGGAACGGACCGCTCTGCCAAAGAAAGATATTGCTGGTTTGCCAGCCGCCGATCAGGGCATCGGCCCAGCGGCTCATGCCGTTGCCGAAGCGCTGACCGCGGCCGACAGGAAGTTGGTAGATGAGCGTAGTGAGCGAGCGATTGCGGCGCGTGGCGGCGACGTTGCCATAGTCGAGGTGATGGTTGGAACTGTCGGTGGCGCTATAGCCGCCCTGTTCGTCGACAAAGCCAGCGGAGTTGAAATTGCCGGCGCTGCCTTGGTTATCAGCCAGGTTTTTAGCCAAGGTGTAGGTGGTGTCGAAGGAGAGGCCGCGGCTGCCGTGCCGGTAAAACTCGGCCTGTAAGGAGTGGTAGTCAGCCTGTGCGGCCGTGTTGCGGTCGGTGATCTCTTGAAAGTTCGGGAAGGGGTAGTCGGTTTGCGGCGCGTCGGCAGCGCGGCGCGTGGAGGAGGCGGGTAGTTGGTTGTATTGCGGTTGCCAGACTAAATGCCACGTGTGGAGGCCGACGTAGGAGATGCGACCGCCGATGTTGTGACCGAAGTCGTGATCGATCGAAAGATCAGTCTGTAGCGAGTAGGGGTCGTGCCAGTTGAGGTCGATAGCGCTGTAAAAATACACGCTGCCGAGGGTGGGCACGAACTGCCCCGAGGCCGAGGTCGCGGGGAAGGCAAAGGTCGGGCCAGTGGCGGAATAGCTGTTCAGGAAGGTTTGGTAGTTCTGTTGCAGGGTTTGGGCGATGGCGTAGAAGAGCGCGCCGGTGGTGGTGATGTTGTAATAGCCGGCGCCGGCACGAATGGCGGTGCGGTCGTTGCCGAAGGGACGGTAGGCGAGGCCGAGGCGAGGCATAAAGCGCAGCGTGGGCGCTTGACGCAGCCCGGGACCTACGCCCGCGGTGCGGCTATCAACGACCGGGGTGCAGGGGACACCGGGCAGCACGGCCTGGCCGGTGGCGTAGGGGTTGTTGATGCCGGCGGTCGGGCAGGCGTTCACGCTGGCGAGCTCTTGGATGTCGAGCGCACTGGCGTAACCCGTGGGGTAGATAAGGCGGCCGGTGCGTGGGACCGAAGGATCGAAGTTGCCGGCGAGGCCGTCGGCAGCAGCCAGCGGCGGGTGGAACTCGTAGCGCAGGCCGGCGGTGATGTTGAGGTTATTGGTAGCCTTCCAGTTGTCTTGTGCGTAGAAGGCGTATGCATTGGCGGTACCGTCGTTGTCTCGTGTGACGTGGTTGGACTGGTTCTGGTACGGCACGCCGACCAGGAAGTCGGCCCATTCGTTGCCGGTGGCAGAATGGGCGGGATCGAAGTAGAAGTTGCCGTAGTTGGCCGAAGGCGTAACGGCGCCGGCGACCGAGTGCGCGAGTAGGTGGCGGATGTCGGTGCCGAAGCGCAGCGTGTGGGAGCCGGCCTGGTAGGTGACGTTGTCGACGTACTGGTAGACGTGCGACTGTTCGGCGCCGTCCAAGCGAGCGCCGATGGTCTGGATGGCGCCGTCCTGAAACTGGATGTGCGGTATGCCGTTGAAGAAGGCCGGCAGGCTCGGGATTTGCAGGCCGGTGCTGGCCGTGAAGCCCTGGCCATCGAAGGGGTTTACGGTGCCGTCTTGTTCGAGCGTAAAGCCGAAGCGGAACTCATTCGCCAAATGCGAGGTGAAGGCGTAGTTGAAGCTCGACGCAAAGATGCGGTAGCGGGCGTAGGCGTTGGTGTACGGCAGCGTAAGGTCGGCAGGCTGTGTTTGGTTGTTGTTCTTCCAGGTGTAGCGGCCGAAGACGGTGGCCTTGGAGCCGAGGTTTTGGTCGACGCGGATGTCGAACTGGTTGGAGAAGATATCGTTGCGTTGGGTGCTGAGGTAGTTGTAGCCGGTTTGCGCGATGGCTTGCGTAAGCGACAGGTTGGTGTCGATGTTGGGGTCGGGAAAGAAGCGGAGAAAGGCAGCGGAGCTGGGGTTGATCGGCACCTGGTTGCCGGCGTAGGTGGTGCCGTTGAAGGGATTGGTGAGCGGCGTGTTGGTTTCTTGCGAAAGGTCGCCCTGCTTCATGCGGACGGTGGGCACCTTGGCCTGCACAAGGGTGGACTGCGGAAAGCGCAGGCCCTCGTAGGAACCGAAGACAAAGGTCCGGTTGCGTCCGTTGTAGAGGTGCGGAATGTACAGCGGCGCGCCGATGCTAGCGCCGTAGTCGTTGGCGACCTTGTGCGGCTTGGTAGCGCGGGTGCCGCCATAGGGGATCGCGTCGAGGAACTGGTTTTGGAGGTAGTCGTAGGCCGAGCCGTGGATGGTGTTGGTGCCGCTTTTGCTGATCGTGGTGATCTCGCCGGGCTGACCGTATTCGGCGTTGTTGTTCACGCCATCCACGCGGATTTCAGCGATGGAATCAGCGGACGGAAAGGCATCCGCCTGGACGTTGTTGCTGGTTTGGTTCTGCGCGGAGATGCCGTCGACGGTGGTTTCGGTCTGCGATGGGAGGCCGCCCTGGATGGAAAAGCGGATCGCCGGGGCCGGGTGCGTGGAGGGCGCGGGCGGGTAGCCGCCGGTATCGGGCTGCACGCCGGGCAGCGCCTGGACGACGTTCAACGGCGAGGTGGAGCCGGCACCGCGGTAGTTGGCGGGCAGATCGAGCACGGCTTGCGGCGTGAGCGCGGAGGCGATGGAGGCATCTTCGGTGTTGATGGTGCCCGCGTCGGTGGCGTTGACGGTGACGGCTTCGGTGCCGGCGATGGTCAGCGCGACGTCGTAGCGCAGCTGCTGGCGAACATCGAGATGAATGCCATTGGCCGTGGTGGGCGCGAAGCCGGGGGCGGTGATGCGGAGCTGGTAGGTGCCGGGCTCGAGGTTCAGGGCGTTGTAGGTGCCGTCGTCGCCGGAAAGAACTGTGCGGTCGGTGTTGGTTTGCTGGTCGTGGAGCACGACCGTGGCGTTGGGGACCACGGCGCCGGACGGGTCATGGACGGCGCCGGTGAGCGAACCCAGGGTTGACTGTCCGGAGGCGGCGAAGCCTCCACCGAAGAGAAAAAGCAGAAACGTGACTTTACGCGAAATCATGAGACCTCGGATGGGAGTGGGGATGAGGGTTGCGTGCTTGGAAGGTTATTTGCTGGCTTGCAACGAGCCGAGCAGGTTGAGCGGCGCACGCTGGCGGCCGACGGCTTCGCGGCGCACACGCAGCTGCCACAGGGCGAAAAGCATGAGCCCGGAACCGACCGAAGCCACACCGCGGCCGATCCACAGCCCCCAAAGGCCGTGGCCGAAGCGGAAGGCAAGGAGATAGCCGAGCGGGATGCCAATGCCCCAGTTCCAAACGACGTCGACCAGCAGCGGCGTGCGGGTGTCGCCGAGGCCGGTGAGCGCGGAGGACATCAGCACAAAGATCGTGTCGCCGACCAGGGCAAAGGCGCAAATGGTGAAGATCGGGGCGGCTGCCGCGACAACGTTCATGTCGGTGGTGTATTTGCTGGCCCAAAAGCGGCTAAACGCGGCGAACACCACGGCCGCCACCGCCATGAAACTGACACCGAGCAGAAGGCTGGCGTTGGCAGCGCGGCGCACCTGGGAGAGGTTATTTCGGCCGGCGCCTTGGCCGACGCGCACGATGGTGGCATAGGAGAGACCTGCGGCGGCCTGGTATACAAAGGCGTTCAGGTCAAGCACCACCTGATGAGCAGCCAGCAGCGTGACGCCGAGGCGGGCGCACAGGATGGAGAGGCAGGTGGACATGCCAAGGTTTTCGAGGTTTTCCACGCCGCTGGGCCAACCGATGTTGAGCAGCGTGCGCAGGCGGGGCCGGTTGGGCACGAACATGCTGGGCGTGATGCGGTAATGGCCGCGGCGCAGGGCGAGCGCGAAACCGACCCCCAGCAGCGCGAGCATATAAAAGCGCACGATCACGGTGGACCAGCCGGAGCCGGCGACGCCCAGGGCCGGCGCACCGAGGTGGCCGAACAGAAGCGCCCAGTCCCCGCCGAAATTGACCAGCGAGGCCGTGATGAGCGAGATCGTAATCAGCAGGACGTCGTTGATGGACTGCAAAAAGCGGCGCAGGGCCATATAGGCCAGCAGCGGCGCCGTGGACCAGATGAGCGCATGGACGTAGCGCGAGGTTTCGGCGACGATGTCGGGCGGGGTGCCGAAGCGCGGCAGAAGGGCGACGACGCCGAGGGTGCCGCCCATGACCAGCGGCGTCGTGATGAGCACGATCCAGAAGGATTGCACAAGGAGGTAAACGCACTCGTTATGCTCTTCGCGGCCAAAGGCCTGGGCGATCAGGGTCTCCAGACCGTTGAGCAGAAAGATGGCGCAAAATGCAATGGCATAGAAGATCGTGTTGCCGAGCGACGAGCCGGAGATGGCCAGGGCCGAGTGCGGCAGACGGCCGACCATGAGCGCATCGACGATATAGGTGGACATCCAGCCAAGTTCGCCAAGGGCGAGCGGTCCACCCAAACGGAGGGTGTAGCGGATTTCACTGCGAAGATTCGACGCTTGGCGCGCCATGGCAGGGTTCGCTTCGGCTGCAGAGGTAGCGATCAGAAGTAAGCCTCACAGAGGTCGATCTACAAGCGGTCGAACTTCCAAATACTAAAACATGGAGCGTAAGGCAGGCATAAAGGTTGCGACGAGATAGCAACGGGGCCGCGAATTTGTAAACTGCTCAAGGCCAATGCCGGAATGACCCAAAGGTGGGATTGCCGCCATGAGCCGCGGTGCGAGAAGGCGCACAGAGCCGAGCGGCTGTGCTAAGTTAGAAGACGGTGGGAGCGGGTAGCTCAGTTGGTAGAGCATCGCCCTTTTAAGGCGTTGGTCCTGGGTTCGAGCCCCAGCCCGCTCACCATATTCTTCCTACATCCAAAGCTAGCGTTGGGCCTTCAGCTTTCCGAGCGGGGCCGAGCGGCGTGCTGTGGTTTGCACCACAACACGGGTGTTTTCGCGCAACGTGGTCTCTTCCCCGCGCTTGATCCAGCGGTTCCACAGCGAGATCGCGCTGCCGTAGTAGCCGATACCGGCAGCCACATTGGGCCAGCCACCCGCTGTGCCCACGATGAAGCCGAGCACGCCGAGGCTGTTGGACGCCACCGCATCCTTGCCGAAAGCACCGTCGCCGTGATCGCGGTCGAGTGGGCGAGCGGCGAGCAAAAGAAGGACGGCGGGAACCACAACGCGGTCCTTCGGCTTGGGCTTGACCTGGCCTTCGCGGTCGAGACTAAGCTGTGCGCCCTCGGCGGTGTCGATGCCGTCGATGGTGGTTTGCACCTTTTCTGGGGCTGCGCTGCCTGGGAATGAAAGCTCGCGGAAGTCGAAGCGCAACTCGCCGGCGCGACCAAAGCGCCGTGCCGGGCGGGCGCGGGTGATCTCGCCCCGGAGAACGGCGCCTTGCGGCACGGCCACGGCCCCGGACGAGTCCAGCACGGGCTGCGCCACGACGGCCTCAAAGCTCTGGCCCACCTTAGCCTGGGCCGAAGAAACGGTGTGGGAAAGATAGGCCTGGAGGGTCCAAGTGTGGGTGTCGGCTTCGACCGGCATGGCGACGGGTACGGGCCCGGCAGGCGAGTTGGCAGGCGGCAGCTCGGGCGCAAGCGCGGCGAGGTGTAGCGGCGCGGTCGTTTGGGTGGTCCACACGGTGCCCGAGGCGATCTGCTGCGGATGATACGGAAGCTGGGAGTAAAGGAGCTTTTGTAGGCGCTCCTTTTTGCCTGGTGCAGTAAAGGTGGCGAGGCGGTCCTTGACCATAGCCTTGCCCGTTTCTATACCGCGGTGGACCAGGCCGCCTTCGCGCGCGGGCGGAGGGGTCAGCTGGAGAACGGGTGCGCCCGCCCTGGCGCGGTCTACTTGCAGAGCGACAACCTCGCCGCTGGGCAGGTGCACACGGCTAAACTGCACCTCGGGCCGGCTGAACGGCGTAAAGTCGGCGCGAAGCCGGGCTTGGTTGCGCCGGGAGCGGTCGGGGTCGAGCGCGACTACGCTGCCTTCGATGAGTGTGCCCGCGGGTAAAACCTCCTGGTTCTCGGCAAAGGTGGCATAGACCAGGTGAGCTTGGATCGGTTCGCCGAGACGGAGGGTATGCTCGCGGTCGATCTTGAGCCATAGCGGCGTACCCGGGGGCAGATCCACCGCTGCTCGCGCGATGGCCGAGGTGCCGGATGAGGGCGCGACTCCCTGGGCAGCCTCGGGAGCTTGCGCAAAGGCACAGGCAGCCGTGCCCTGGGCTAGAAGAAGAACCGACGTGAGCCGAGCGAATCTCATGTGCCCATCGTAGACCAGCGGACGCGATGTGTGCATGAACACGGCGGCCCGAGCTGAGGCTTGGACACGAACCAAAGGCGAGCACAATACCACCCTTGGGTCATTTTTCTGCGACCGGAACAAATTTCCTGTTTCTGTCCGGTACCGTACAGCGACACCGCGGAGGGTGCAAGCAAGATGAATAACAGCGGTTCAAGTAAGGGTTTAGTTCTATGGTTCTCTCTCCGAAAGTTCTGTTATTTGGCGGCGATGCCGAGTTGCTTCGGATTCGTGCGCTGGTGCTGACCCGTTCGGGATTTAGCCCTTTGTGCGCAACCACGATGGGTGAATTTGAGTCACTCGCAAGCCAGCAATGGATGGATGTTTTACTGCTGTGCCATACCCTGCCGTTGCATCAACGCGAAGCTGCCGTTGCTTTCGCGCGGGCGCAACATCCCTCGATCAAAGTCGTCGCGCTTCACGCGGCGAACGCTTTGGACCGAGGTGGACAAACCCTGGATGCGATTTGCGACATCTTCGACGGTCCTCAACATCTGCTGACGACCCTGCAAGCCGTCGCTTGTTTTTCGCAAACAGAGCCGGTGATTGCCCCAAATTTGTTTACTCCACCCTGCTAAAGGTCTCCAAAACCGGAAGCAGTCTCTTTATTCATTTACTCAACCAGCAAGAAAGGTAGCGATATGGCACAATATGCCGGAGTAGTGAAGTGGTTCAATAATGCCAAAGGATATGGCTTCGTCGGCCATGACAATGGTCCCGATGTGTTTACGCATTTCAGCTCAATCCAAAGTGATGGATACAAGAGCCTGAAGGAAGGCGACGCTGTTACCTTTGACATCATTCAAGGGAGCAAAGGGCCGCAGGCCGATCAAGTTACGGTGCTAAAGAAAGCCTAGGTTCTGTTGTAAGAAAATTCCTTTCTGTAACATTGGGTTTTTATCTTAAATTTCGTTCTTCCAGGCCTGTTTGTTGTTGCAAATAGGCCTTTGTCTTGTTTGAAGAACAGGATGTAAAACTCCTTCTTCCAGCAAATCTCTGGGAGAACTTACGCTTGAGCGACGTGCACCGGGCGGGGTCGTTGGATTCGCTTGCCGGCGGCTAAGCCCACACGGGCAAGAAGAAGAACGGCAAGAACCACCGTGACCTTCCAGGGCTCGCGGACCCCGCTCTTCACAAGCCACCAGTAGTGCACAACGGCGGCGACGCCGGCAGCATAGATCAGGCGGTGGAGGCGTCCCCAGGTTTTGCCGCCCAGGACGCGAAGGATGCGTTGGGGGCTGGT
>CAXTTZ010000137.1:0-8371 GCA_964247325.1 uncultured Acidobacteriaceae bacterium
GTGATCCTTGGCGCCCAGTGGGGCGATGAGGGCAAAGGCAAGATCGTCGACGTGTTGTCGGAAAAGTTCGATATCGTCGCTCGCTATGCCGGGGGCCATAACGCTGGGCATACCGTCATCATTGAGGGCCGCAAGTTTGTGCTGCAGCTGATCCCGTGCGGGGTGCTGCGACCGGGGTGCAAAGGCGTGATCGGCAATGGGGTGGTGCTGGACCCTGCGGCATTTCTGGGTGAGGTGAAGAAGCTAAAAGAGGCGGGCTTGCCGGTGGATGGGCAGTTATTTGTGTCCAACCGGGCGCAGGTCATCTTGCCGTATCACCGCATGATTGAGCTGGCGGCGGAGACCGCGCCTGGGCGGGCACCGATCGGCACGACGCGCCGGGGCATCGGACCGGCGTATGAGGACAAGATTCATCGCAACGGGCTACGGGTGGCTGATCTGCTGAACTCGTCGCTGCTGCGCACACATATCAATAATGCCTGCCACGAGAAGAACACGATCGCGCATGCGCTCTTCGGCACCGAACCGCTCGACCCCAAGCAGATGTATGAGACCTATGCCCGGCTGGCCGAGCAGATTGCGCCATTTGTGACCGACACGGCTGTGCTGCTGAACGAGGCGCTCGGTGCGGGGCAGAACGTGATGTTTGAAGGCGCGCAAGGGGCGCTGCTCGATATCGACCATGGGACGTACCCATTTGTCACGAGCTCGTCGGCGACCGCGGGCGGCGCGGTTACTGGGACGGGCGTGGGCCCAACACGGATCGGCACGGTGATCGCGGTGACCAAGGCCTATGTGACGCGGGTGGGCGAGGGGCCGTTCCCGACCGAGATCGCGGGCGCTTCGGGCGATCTGCTGCGGGCGCGCGGGCAAGAGTTTGGCGCGGTAACGGGGCGGCCACGGCGCTGCGGTTGGCTCGATCTGCCGCTGTTGCGCTATTCCAACATGATTAACGGAACCGAATGGCTGGTCATCACCAAGCTCGATGTGCTCGACGAAAGCCCAGAGATCCCGATCTGTACGCACTATAAGATCGACGGCCAGTTGACGGATGTGATCCCGGCCGATGTGCGCGGCTTCAAGTCCATTGAGCCTGTGTACCGCACCTTGCCGGGTTGGCAGAGTTCAACCTTGGGCATCACCGAGTTTGACCGGCTTCCACAAACGGCGCAGGAGTACCTGCGGTTCATTGAGCAGGAGTCCGGCGCGAAGGTGGGTATGATCTCAACGGGTCCGGATCGCGCGCAAACGATGATCCTGCCCGGCTTTGCCGAGGTGCTGGCGTGATCTCCTTTACGGTGCGGATGCGATTTCGGACGGAGGACCGCGAGGAGGTTGTCGGCATCTTGCGAGAGCTGACCGCTGCGTCGCGCGCCGAGCCCGGATGCGTCTACTACATCGCGCACCAGGTGGAGTCCGAGCCGGATACGGTGCTGATCTATGAGCAGTACCGCGACGAAGCGGCAGTCGAAGCGCATAGGGCAACGGCGCACTTCAAGCGGTATGCCGTGAGCGGGCTGTACCAGCGCATGCTGGACCGGGCCGTGGAAAATTTGGTGGCGCTGGGCTAAACGGCTCTCCCGGCGGCCTATTTGTGTCAAGGGAGGGACTGGGAGGCGGTACCACTTTTGTGGTAGAAGAAATCTTTTGACTCTGTGCCCCCGTCGGCGCTACTATCCGCGCATGCGCCGGATTTCGCATCCTCTTCGCTGGGCATTTGCGTTATTGCTGGGCCTGCTGGTTTGCGGGCCGGCCGCCGCGGAACGGCACGAACGCAAGCGCTTGGAGCGTGCCGAGATCAGTACCTTGGAAGCGCAGTGGCGGCGCGCGCAGCTGGCCGAAGACATCACGACCATGGACAAACTGCTTGCCGATGAGTTTCTGGGCGTAACGGCTTCGGGGCAGGTGGTGACCAAAGCGCAGCAGTTGGACCGCATGCGCACCCGCAAGCTCGATCTGACACGGCTGGACGTTCTGGACACCAAGATCAAGATTAGCGGGAATTTGGCGGTGGTAACTTCGTTGGCACAGTTGGATGGGCAAGCTGATGGCGCGCCCTTTCGGGGCTCGTTTCGTTACACGCGGGTCTACCAGCGGGTGGGCCGAGGGGCGTGGAAGATAACGAACTTCGAGGCAACGCGGGTCAACTTGCCGGTCGAAGGGCCGCTTTCGCCGCCGCCGTTCAGGGCTCCGGGGGGAGCTCACGCAACGCCGTCCGCAGCCGCTCCCAGCTCGTCGCCAACATCTCGGGCAGTATCCTCGTCTCAGCCACCACCGTCATGAAGTTAGTGTCGCCGGTCCAGCGGGGCAGCGCATGGAGGTGTAGGTGGTCGGCCACACCGGCGCCGGCGGACTCGCCTAGATTGATGCCCAGGTTGAGGCCGTCCGGGTGGTATACCGAACGCAGCGCGCGCTCGGCGCGCCGGGCTAGGCGCATCATCTCTTCGGCTGTGGAGAGAGGCAGCGCTGCCAGGCTGGCGGTGTGCTCGCAGGGCACGACCATCAGGTGACCGTTGTTGTAGGGGAAGCCGTTCAGCACGGTGAAGCAGGATTCTCCGCGTTCGAGCAGGTATACGGCCGCTTCGGCTTGCTCGGGTGGGGTGCCGTGCGCGATGGCCCAATCCGCGGCGGCAAGGAGATTGCAAAAGACGCAGTGTTGATCGCCGGGCCAGGCACTGAGGGCTTCGGGAACGCCTTTGCGGGCGTCCGGGCGCTTGTCGCCGGTGATATAGGCATAGCGCCAGGGAGTCCACAGCCGATCCATGCAGAAAGTATACGGAGCCGGCGCGAGGCGCTGCACCAAATTCACGTCAGCAGGCGTCTAATTTTGTAGAAACCAAGCGCCTTGGTTCCCTAACAAACGACCTTCGCACGCACCTTCTCGCGACCGCCGGCCACATTGACCGGCAGCGGTCTGTGAGGTACACTTTACCAGCAGCTGTTGCGCCCGGGATTCAGTCGCAGCGGCTTCAAAGCACCATCCCGACTCCTTCGACATGATCGCGCAGTTCGCGTACACCGCTTTCGCAAGATTGATGAGCGGCACGTTTCTTTTGCCTCCCCAGGGGCGCGATACGATCCGGAGCGGAGCCATTGACTGAATTCCGGAGCAGTTTTCATGGCCGTCTTCGACCAACCATCCCTTAACCGCGAGAGCACACCCCTGAACACCACACTCGATTCCACCATGCCTGAAACCACCCTTGACCCCCTTGCCCCTGCTGCGCCGGACGGCGTGCCTTCGGATCAAACCCAAACCGGTCAGCCTACGGCCGAGCCCTCGTTGGCTAGCCAAGCTACCCCCACGCAGGTGGCCGGCGAACCATTGATCGACCAACCTGAAGCTGTTCACGGCGCGCAAGCTCCGGAGAGCGGGTCGCTGCGCCCTGCGGCTCCGGCCAGTGCACCCGTTGCCTTCGCAGCTGGCACGGAAGAGCCGGAGTATGACGCCGAGGACTTTGCGCGCGCGCTGGCCAGCTTTGATCGCGAACAGGCGGCCGAAAAGGACGCAGCGCAGTCGCTAACGACGGAAGAAACCGTTGTTACGGGAACTGTGGTCAAGATTACCGATAAGCATGTGGTGGTTGATATTGGCTTGAAGTCCGAAGGGCTGATCCCTTTGGAGCAGGTGGTTGACCACACGGGCACGCCCAAGTTCCAGGTCGGCGATCAGGTCGAGGTTGTGGTCGAGCGCGAAGAGACCGAAGGCGGCGGCTACCTTGTTTCCTACGAAAAGGCGCTGCGCCACAAGGTGTGGGACAAGCTGGAAGAGGCCGTAAACACGAAGACGCCGGTGAAAGGCATCGTGGTATCGCGCGTGAAGGGCGGCATCACGGTTGACATCGGCATCAAGGCCTTTTTGCCGGGATCGCAGGTAGAGATCCGTCCCGTGCGCAATCTTGACGCGTACATCGGGACCGAGATCGACGTGCGCGTGATCAAGCTGAACAAAAAGCGCGGTAATGTGGTCGTCTCCCGCAAGGAGATTCTTGAGGAAGAGCAGAACGCGAAGAAGGGCGTGACGCTGGCCAACCTGGAAGAAGGCGCCGTCTTTACTGGTGTGGTGAAAAACCTGACCGATTACGGTGCGTTTGTGGATATGGGCGGCTTGGATGGGCTGCTGCACATCACGGACATGAGCTGGGGTCGGCTGACACATCCGCGCGATCTGGTCGGTGTCGGCGACGAGATCCAGGTCAAGGTGCTGAAATTTGACAAGGACAAGCAGCGCGTTTCGCTGGGATTCAAGCAGCTGACGCCCGACCCGTGGCTGGACGCCGTGGAGCGCTACCCCATCGGTGCGCAGGTGCGGGGGCGCGTGCTCTCGGTCACCGACTACGGTGCCTTTGTCGAGCTCGAGCAGGGCATTGAGGGCTTGGTTCACGTGTCCGAGATGACCTGGTCCAAGCGCATGAAGCATCCCTCCAAGATGGTCAAGGCCGGCGACGAGGTCGATGTGATCATCATTCAGGTGAACCCGACGGAGCGGCGTATCTCGCTCGGCATGAAGCAGCTGCAGGATAATCCTTGGGAGGCGCTGGAAGATAAGTACCCGACCGGGGCTGTGGTCGAGGGCCGCGTGCGCAACCTGACCGATTTCGGCGCCTTTATCGAGATCGAAGACGGGATTGATGGCCTGGTCCATGTGTCGAATCTGAGCTGGACCAAGCGCATCAAGCATCCGTCCGAGGTGCTCAAGAAGGGCGAAAAGGTCAAGGCTGTGGTGCTTGGCGTGGAGCCTGAAAACCGTCGTCTCTCACTTGGCATCAAGCAGCTGCAGCCGGACGTGTGGGATACCTTCTTCGACCAGCACCGCGCGGGCGATATCGTCCATGGCAAGGTGCTGCGGACGGCGCAGTTCGGCGCTTTTGTCGAGATTGCCGAGGGCGTGGAAGGGCTGTGTCACGTATCCGAAGCGGCCGACGAGAACGGCCGTCCGGTGACGCTGAACGTGGGCGACGAGCACGACTTCAAGATCGTAAAGATGAGCCCCGAGGAAAAGAAGGTCGGGCTTTCGCTCAAGGCGGTCGGGGAAGAGGCTAGCCGCGCCGAGGTGGAAAGCTACAAGGAGTCGTACTCCGGCAACACAGGCGGCGGCGGAAAGAGCAAGGGTGGCAACCAGACCGGTTCGTCATCGGGTTCCTCCTCTTCCACCACGCTGGGTGACCTGCTGAACTGGAAGCGCAATCAGTAAGGCAGAAAGTACATCAGGGCGTGCGGAGGCCACCTTGCGGGGTGGCCTTCGCTGTTTTTGCGTTGCGGGGCAAGGACGGTGTACCGCGAAGGTGTTAGGTCGGTGCAACGTAAGTGGTAGAGCCCAGGTAACATTTCTCGGGTAACGTGACCCAATGCAGTTAAAGAAGTCGACGGCAGCTCTGCTCTTGCAACAGGAGTCTTGCGCTCGGACCCATGGGGGCCGGTACCAAACGTTGCAGGTGCTTCGCGTGGTTTGCGCGCTGATGGTCCTGGTGGTCCATAACCTTTTCTACGCCGCCGAACGACTTACACATAACATGCAGTACTGGTCACCGCACTTCGGGGAGGTAGATATCTTTTTTGTGATGAGCGGTTTTGTGCTAATCACTTCCTCTGAGAAGCTCTTCGGTACAGAGGGAAGTCACAAAGTGTTCTTGATGCGGCGACTTAGCCGGGTCGCGCCGTTGTACTGGTTAGCGACAACGTTGAAGTTGCTCACGTTGATGTCTGCCGCGCGCTATGTGCTGCACGCCAGCCTTGTACCTTCCAAGGTGCTGCTGTCGTACTTCTTCCTTCCTTCTATGAATAAAGATGGAATGATCGAACCCTTACTCGGTGTGGCTTGGACGCTTTCGTTTGAAGTGTTTTTCTACTTGCTGTTTGCCGCCGCGTTGTTTTCCCGAAAAGACATCTACCGCACCTTCGGATCCATTGCAGTTGTTCTCAGTATCTTGAGCGTCTTCAGGAAGCCAAGCTGGCCTGCAATCGCATTTGTATGCGACCCCATTGTGTTGGATTGCTTTCTTGGCATGGTGTTAGCGCGGCTGGTGCGGGTGGGGGCGCTTTTGCGTCCCCAGGCAGCGATCGCAGCTATGGTCACTGGCGTGGGTGTCATCCAGCTGGTGCCCTGGGACTCGGCTGTGCCGAGAGTAGCAAAGCTTGGCTTGCCCGCGGCGCTGATCGTCTATGGGGTCCTTTCCTTAGAAAGGTATGTCTCAGCGATTCCGCGGAGCCTTTCGTTTTTAGCGCAGGCAAGTTACGCGATTTATCTATTTCATCCCCTGGTTGCGCCGGTTGTGCCGGAGATCTTTGCACACTACCACTTTGTGCATACTTTGGTGAGTACAGGTTGTGGGATCGCTGTGGCGGTCGCGGTCGGTTCCGGTATACATTACGTTTTTGAGCGGCCCCTAAACCAGTGGATGCAGGCGAACCTCCTTGCGCGGCCCGCGGTTTCTGCCAGTCCGCTTGTGGCAGCGGCGTCGCAAAGGGTGTATCCTGCCTATCCAGTATTTAGTGGGTTAGAGGAGGCCGTGGAGCAGGCAATGACCACATAGCTTTTAATAACACCTACGTGCCGGGCCTTCAGCCCTTTTTACTGTGCTTTTGCTGTCCTAGGCCTTCGGCCTAGGCTGTTATGTCAAGCGTATTTGGCGCTAGTTACATAGTTGCATCTCTTGCCTCGGTCTGGTGCCCGCACATGTGTCATGGGTTCTGTTTTAAGAAGCTAGGCTGTCCAGCAAGGTTACGAGTTCCTCTGGAGGGCGGAGCCAGTACTTAGCGTGGGAGGCGCGGAGGGTGGGACGAACGAGGAAACCTAGGCCTTCGGGGCCAAGGGCGGCGAAGGCGTCTTCGTCGGTGACATCGTCGCCAAAGTAGGCAACCAGGGTGCCGGGAGCGGCTTGAGCCGTCACTTGGTGCACAGGGAATGCCTTGGTGTAGCCGACGGCTCGGAACTCGACCCCCGAGGCGAAGGGCAGGCGCGTGATGGAGCTGTTGCCGTGCACATTAAAGGCGGCATCAGCGCTTTCGCGCACCAAGGCTTGCGATTCGGTGGTGAGACCGCGCCAGTGGACGGCGAAGCCGACGGGTTTGCGCTCGATAGGGTCGGTGTGCGTGGGCCGGCCGTCGCTGCTGCTGTCGAAGTCGAGCAGTTCGAACTGAAGTGAAATGCCGCGGAGAGAGCTGTCGATGGCATGTTCGACGGCATCGAGCGTGGAGCGCTGCTCGGCGGTGAGCGGGAAAAGGGTGTAGCGGCGGTCCAGGGTGACGTGCTCCCAACCGTGGCTACCCCAAAGCTCGATATGGTTAGCCAAGGGTAGTAGCTGGGGCAAGTCGGCGACGGGACGGCCGGTAACGAGCACGAGGCGCGTATCGGCACGTGCATAGAGCCGGTCAAGCACCTCGGCTACGCCGGGCCAGGGGAAGGCGCGCATCTTGTCAGCGTGAAACGGGGCGAGGGTGCCGTCATAGTCAAGCAGAAGGATGCGCTGGGGAGCTCGGGCCAGGCTTTCGGCGAAGGTCTGCTGGGCTATAGAACCGGGCCACGGCTCGGGCAGCAACGGTGTGGGGGCGGCCTCGGGTGGGTGAAGGAGGGGCTCTTCGGTCATTTTTTGCCTTTAGCGACCGACGCGGGCTTTTCAGGGTGGGTGCGCTTGGGTTGTGGCGAGCGGTTCGTGAAACGTGCGTTGCCAAGGCCGGTGCCGATGGTGAGAACGCCCCAGTGCTCATAGGTCTGCATCCAGGGCGACTCGCTGAGGCCTTGGACGACAGCATCGTTATGCACGGTGAGGATGGTGTCGTTTGCGCCGATTTTGGGGAGTAGCGACCGCACGGCTTCAGGCAGGTTAAAGCGTGAGCTTTCCCAGTTGCCGGGCAAATTCTGGCCGCCCTTTTCGATAGAGCCGTCCTTATTGATGAGGCCTGGGCAGCCAATGCCGATCAGGGGCGCGAGAGAAAGGCCGGCCTTTTCGGCTTTGCTGATCTGCCGTTCGAGCATGGCGGCGAGGCGTTCGATGGTGGCGTCGCGACTGGGGGTGTCTTCGGCATGACGCCAAAGCTCAGTGGCAAAGACGCAGGCCGACTGAAAGGTAGGATCTTTGGCCTGATTCGTTTGCACCACGCCGACGCGGATGTTCGAGCCGCCGATGTCCACGGCGAGCAGGCAGTCATAGAGCGCAAGCATCCAGGAGGGAACGACATGGAGGTTGCCGAGCAGGCCGGCCTCGTCGGGATGGTGGCGGATGGGGGCGAGCTCGAGCTTGTGGCCGTGCTCGGTTTGCAGCAGGACGGAGGCGCGGTGGATGGCAAGCTGGCCAACCTTGCCCTCGCTAAAGCCGCCGCCGACGACGATGTGCTCAGTGCCTTGCCAGGATTTGAGCTTGAGCAGGCGGTT
>CAXTTZ010000138.1:0-8360 GCA_964247325.1 uncultured Acidobacteriaceae bacterium
CACCACCGGCGGCGCAGGCGGCGCGGGCAACGGCGCTTCCGGCCTGGTGCAATCGACACTCGGTACAGGCACGGCGGTCTCCTCTTACGACCCGCTGCTTTCCGCCGTGGGCAGCGTCGAGCACTATGCCGACCCGCTGGCCAACGAGGTCGGCTTTGGCGTTCCTGTACTGCACCAAAACACCATTCTCGGTAACTTCAACTACACGCAGGCCTTTGCTACGGGCACGAGTTTCACCTTCACGCTCAACAACGTCCGTGCCACGCAAAACAGCGCGTTCACCTACCTCAATCCGCAGATCAATACGTACTACCATGCGCTGTTCCAACAGCAACTGCTGGCCGGCTTTGGTCTCGGGCCCAACCTGCGCTACCTGCGCATCGCCCGCAATAACCGCACCATCTCCGACACCGCCTTTGCCTTGCAGGTCAGCCTCACCGTCACCCAAATCGCCAATCTTTACTGGGATTTGGTGAGCGCTTATGAGGACGAGCGCGTAAAAACCGCTTCGCTCGATTTTGCGAACAGCACCCTCACCACAGCGCGCAAGCAGCTCGATCTCGGAGCCATCCCTGCGGCCGACGTCATGCACGACGAAGTCGAGGTTGCCAACCGCGAACAGGACGTCGCTATCGCGCGCTCGCAACTGCGCTTTCAACAGCTGCTGATGAAAAACGCTGTCACTAAGAATCTCGATGATCCGTTGCTCGAGGCCATGCCGGTCGAGCCCACCGACCGCAGCACCCTCGCCACAGGCGACATCGCCACGACCCCTGCCACGCCCGCACCCGACCTTGTGAACGAAGCGCTGCAACGCAGGCTGGAACTGCGCGAATCCGTAATCGATCTCGGAAATCGCGCGATAAGCAACCGAGCCGCCGAGAACGCCTTGCTTCCCTCCTTGGCGCTTACCGCCTACTATGGCGGCAGCGGCCTTGCCGGTCCGGTAAATCCATCAGCAGAAAACCCGCCGGCCTCCACAGCGCCGCTGGGCTTCGGTGGCGCGCTCGGCAACGCCTTCAACAACACTGCGCCCGATTACTACGTCGGCCTTTCGCTCAACGTTCCGCTGCGCAACCGGGTTGCAAAGAGCGATCAATACCGCGCCGAACTCGAATCGCGCCAGGCCGAGCTTCGCCTGGCGCAGCTGCGCAAACAAATTCGCATCGAGGTCCGCAACGCGCAATATGCTCTGGAAGAAAGTGCAGCCCGTGTGCGCGCCGCCAACCAAGCCCGCGATTTAGCCGCAACGACCTTTGACATCATGCAAAAGGAGCAAGCGCTCGGCGCCGGTTCGGCGCTGCAAACGCTGGCCGCGCGCCATGACCTGGCCACCACCGAATCGGCGCTGGTCAGCGCACGCACAGCGTACCAAAAAACGCGCATCGAGCTGGACCGCGCCGTCGGCAGCACGCTCGAAGCCAACGCCATTTCGGTAGAATCGGCTCGGAACGGTGCCGCCAATACCAACAGCGCCCGACCTGCAGCACCACCGCAGCCCTGAGCGAACCATGCCCGCCGTACCCTCCCTCCAGCCCGCAAACCTCGACCTCCGCGCCGCCGCACCGTGCCGCTTGCTCATCGCCGACGACCAGCTGCACATCCTCGAAACCCTGGAGTTTCTTCTCAAGCCCGAAGGCTTTGTGCTGCAGCGCGCACGCACCCCACAGCAGGTGCTCGAACACCTCGACCACACCGCCCTCGACGGTCTGCTCCTCGACCTGAACTACACGCGTGATACCACCTCGGGCCGCGAGGGCCTCGATCTGCTCGCCGCCATCCGCGAGCGCGACCGTGACGTCCCCGTGATTATCATGACCGCCTGGGCCAACGTCGAGCTGGCTGTGGAAGCCATGCGCCGCGGCGCTAATGACTTCATCCAGAAACCTTGGGACAACCTGCGCCTCCTCACCATTTTGCGCACCCAACTCGAACTGCATCGCGCGCAGCGTCAAGCGCAGCGGCTCGAGGCAGAGAACCGCATGCTCCGTGCGGAAGGTACATCCGATTTCATCGCCGGCGCGCCCGCCATGCGGCCTGTGCTCGAGCTTGTGCAACGCATCGGTCCTTCTGACGCCAACGTGCTCATTACCGGCGAGCACGGCACCGGCAAAGAGGTGATCGCGCAAACCCTGCATCGACTCTCCCACCGTGCCGTGCACCCCCTCGTCGCCGTCAACACCGGCGCGCTCTCCGAGGGCACCTTTGAAAGCGAGATCTTCGGCCATGTAAAAGGCGCCTTCACCGATGCACGAACGGACCGCATCGGCCGCTTTGAACTGGCCTCCGGCAGCACCCTTTTTCTTGACGAGATCGCCAACGTCCCCGCGCGTCAGCAGGCAAAGCTCCTGCGCGTGCTCGAAAGCGGCGAGCTCGAGCGCGTGGGTTCTTCCACCACGCGTACGATCGATGTGCGCCTGCTCTCGGCGACAAACGCCGATCTCCATGCCGAAGCCGCCGCGGGCCGCTTTCGCCCAGACCTCCTTTTTCGGCTCAACACCGTCGAGATCCACTTGCCTCCGCTGCGCGAGCGCCGCGAAGACATCCCCGCCCTCGCCGGCCACTTTCTTAGCCGCTACGCCGTACGCTACCGCCGCCCTTTGGAAGGTATCGACCCTAGCGCCCTGCAGCTGCTGCTTGACCACCCTTGGCCCGGCAATGTGCGTGAGCTTGATCACACCCTGGAGCGCGCCGTTCTTATGGCTCGCGGTCCGCGGCTCAGCACAGCCGACCTCGGCCTTCCTTCGGCCGCCGCCAGTCGCACCTCCACCCAGACCCTTACCGCCGCACTCGAAGAACTGAGCCTCGATCAGGTGGAGGCGCTTCTTGTGCGCAAAGCCTTAGCCCGCGCCGCCGGCAATGTTAGTCAAGCTGCCGAAGCCCTTGGCCTCAGCCGTGGCGCGCTGTATCGCCGCATGGAAAAGCATGGTCTTTGACCGCAGGTCAACCGTTCCCGGTCCAGCGCAGCGCAAACGGCTGCCCCTCGGTGCCAACCGCCGCCGTTTAAGTTTCGACCTTCGCCTTCGCCTGGTCCTGTTCGTCCTCGCCCTGCCATCTCTTTGCTGCGCGGCGTGGCTCGCCTGGCAGCAAAGCGACTCGCCTGCCCTGGCCCTTGGCGCCTTTGTTCTTGGCGCGCTGCTCTACGCGCTCATCGCCGCTTCCCTCTTCGAGCAGTTCACCCGTCCGCTGCAAACCCTCGCCAACGTCGTGGCGGCCCTGCGCGAGGACGACTTCTCTTTTCGAGCCCGGGGTGCACGCCGCGGCGACTCGCTCGGCGATCTCGCGCTCGAAATCAACGCCCTGGCCGGCACGCTGCAAGCCCAACGCGGCACCGCGCGTGACGCCCTCACCTTAGCCGAGCGCGTCATGGATGCCATGCGGACCCCCGTGCTCGCCTTCACCGCCGAGGGCACCTTGCGTTCCATCAATCCTGCAGCCGCGCGCAGCTTCGGCCTCCAGCGCGCCTGGGCCCTCGGTCAGCCCGCCGCCGCCCTCGGCCTTGCCCCGCTGCTCGCGCTTGCGGACAGCACTGTTCTGTCGCATGCTGCGCCCGGCGGCGCCGCAACCGACACGCGCTGGGCGGTCCAACGCTCCAGCTTCCGCCTTGCCGGCCTGCCACACACCCTGTTTGTGCTGTCCGATGTGGACCTCGCCCTGCGCGAAGAAGAGCGTCTCGCCTGGCAGCGCCTCGTGCGTGTACTCAGCCATGAGATCAACAACTCACTGACTCCTATCACGTCTCTCGCCGGCAGCCTGCGCGACCGTCTGCCCTCTAGCGGTAAGACCGAGACTACCGAGGCAGCTACTCGCAACCTCGAAGATCTCCGCCGCGGGCTGCACCTTATTGAAGAACGAGCCGTGTCGCTTCATCGTTTCCTGCAGTCCTACCAGCAACTCGCGCGTTTGCCGTCCCCTGCGCTACAACCTGTGTCGCTTCCGGCGTTGGTGCAACGCATCGCCGCGCTCCAACCACGCTGGCCTCTCCACCTAGTCGGCGGCCCGGAGGTGATTCTTCCCTTGGACGTTGCACAGGTAGAGCGTCTCCTGATCAATCTTTTGCAAAACGCCGTTGAAGCCGCTCAAAGCGTCACCGATGCTCATCATGTGCCCCACGTCGAGCTTGCTTGGACCGTTCAAAACGGAGAGGCTGTCCTTTCCATCACCGACAATGGCCCCGGCCTGCTCGATACCGCGAACCTGTTCGTCCCCTTCTTTACCACCAAACCCAACGGCAGCGGTATCGGCCTTGCTCTGGCCAAGCAGATCGCCGAAGCGCACGGCGGCGTGCTCACCTTGCAAAATCGACGCAGTAACGCCGGCTGCCTCGCTGAAGTCCGATTTCCTGCGTAAGCCGCCATCTCAATATGGGTCCATTGGCAATCCCTCAAATGGGGGACGATCGATCCCCCAAAAGTGGCAGCCCTGCGCCAAATAGGGATACATCGGCCCAAACCCTTACAACTTTCGAAGAATGTACACAGCATGATCCGCACGGTACCGTTGCGCTTGAACCAACCTCGCGATGGAAAGGCTCTTTACACAGCCGGACGGGATCCCATGACTTTGCGCACCAAGTTGCAGATTGCGCTTACGTTCCTCACCACGGTCGTGGTCACTGCTATGGCCGCACGCGTCGGTTCGCATGCTTGGTTGCCCTTCTGGCTGCTGCTGTTGGCCGTGATGCTCAGCTCGGGTTTCAAGGTAGCGCTGCCGCATGGCGATGGCTCCATGTCAGTCAATTTTCCGTTCATTCTGCTTGGCATCACCGCACTTTCGCCACTCCAGGCCATGCTGCTCGGGGCCATGTCGGTTGCGGCACACTTCCGCTTCAAGCAGCTCACACCGTTCGCACTGCTGCAAAACAGCTTCAACATCGCAAATACCATGCTGGCGAGCGCTTGCGGCTTCGGCGCTTACGCCAGCATTGAACGCGCACACCTCGGCACAGCGCCCGCCCTCGCCGTAGCGGCGGTCGCCTATTTTGTATGGAATACCGCCTCCGTGGCGTTGGTCATTGCTTCCTCGCAGGGCGAGAAGGCTTTCCTTCTCTGGCGAAATGTCTTTTCCTGGTACCTGCCGTTCTACATCGTGGGCGCCGTTGTGGCGACTTTGGCGAAGTGGACCAGCACGCACTTCGGCTGGCCCACCGCCTTGCTGCTCATCCCCGTGGTGTACACACTGTATCGCGCCTACACAAGCCATATCTCTCGCCTGAAAGAGCGCGAACAGCATCTCGAGGAGACCGAGGCTCTGCAGCTCCGCACCATCGAGGGCCTCGCCATGGCCATCGAGGCCAAGGATCAAAATACCCACGACCACCTTTTTCGTGTACGCAGCTATGTGAAGGCTGTCGGCGAAGCGCTCAACCTTTCCAAGCTGGAGATGCAGGCCCTGCAAACAGCTGCCTTCCTGCATGACATTGGCAAGCTCGCCGTTCCCGAGCACATCGTCAACAAGCCGGGCAAGCTTACGCCCGAAGAGTTCGAAAAGATGAAGATCCACCCCGTAGTAGGGGCAGACATTCTCGAACGTGTCCGCTTCCCCTATCCCGTCGTGCCCATCGTCCGCTCGCATCACGAGTGGTGGAACGGCACCGGCTACCCCGATGGCTTGAGCGGCACCGACATCCCAATCGGCGCCCGCGTGCTCACCGTGGTGGACTGCTTCGACGCGATTGTCTCCGATCGCCCCTATCGCAAAGGCCTGAGCAGCAAGCAAGCTCTCAACATTATTCGCAGCATGTCCGGCAAGCAATTCGACCCCAGCATCGTCGCTGTCTTTGAGAAATGCCACGAGGCGGCCGAGCAACAAGCTGAAGCGCCCGTCGTTAGCAACTTCAACCCGCTCAACACGGAGGTAGAGGTCTGGCGTGGCATCGCCCCCGGAAACGGCTATGAAGGCAGTTCCGACCAGAACGCCGCCTCCGGCTCGGACGGCTTTGACCAGCAGCATGTCACCGGTAGCCCAACAGGCCTCGCTTCACTCACCCTGATCGCCGCTGCCAGCCAAGAAGCGCAAATGCTCTTCGAGATGAGCCAGTCGCTTGGCAACTCACTTAGCCCCCATGAAACTGTCTCCGTCATGGCGTCTCGGCTGCTGCGCTTGATCCCCTACAACGTCTGCGTCGTGTACCTGAAGGAAGGCGATGTGCTCGAGCCCAAGTTTATCGAGGGGGAGATGGCGAACCTCTTCAAAGCCCAACCCATTCCCCTCGGCGAGGGTGTCTCGGGATGGGTCGTACAAAATGCCAAGTCCCTGCTGAACGGCAACGCGACGATTGAGCCGGGCTGCCCCGTCTCACCCAGCGGCACGGCCCTCCTCCGCTCAGCTCTTTCCATGCCGTTGTACAACTTTCAACGTGAGATCGTTGCCGTGCTCACCCTGTACGCGACCAAAGAGAATGCCTTCCAAAACGATCATCTTCGCATTCTTCAAGCCATGGAATCCAAGCTCTCCTTATCGCTGCAAAACGCTCTTCACTTCCGGCGCGCTGAAACCGACGCCGAGACCGACTTCCTCACCGGCCTACCCAACGCCCGCAAACTCTTTTTGCAGCTTGAAGCCGAACTGGACCGCTGCCGCCTGACCGGCAGCAAACTCGCCATCGCTGTGTGCGACCTTAACTCCTTCAAAGAGGTCAACGATCGGCGGGGCCATCTCGCCGGCAACCGCCTCCTCAGCCTCATCGCCGACGGCTTCCGTCAGAACTGCCGCAGCGCCGACACTGTCGCGCGCATGGGCGGCGATGAGTTTGTATTCATGTTTCCAGATACCGACCAGTCCCAGGTGGAAGACCGCCTCCAAAACATCGCCCAGATCGTGGCCGCTACCTCGCGGCGCACAGGCCAAAGTGTGAAGGTCACCGCCAGCGTCGGCGCTGCGTTCTTCCCCGCCGACGGCACTACGGCCGAAGATTTGCTTGCCTTGGCCGACCGCCGTATGTACCTCGACAAACAGCTCTACTACAGCAAGTCCACGGCCATCTCCGTGCAATCCCTCTCCGCAGCACCGCTTATGGCATGCAACGAATAGTGTTTCGTTCCCTTCTTCGGTTGACGCGCGTCCTTTCGCTCGCCCTGCTGGCTGCCCTTGGCGCGGCTGTACTCACGCGCTATTCCCCTGGATACTTTACTGACGCCCGCGAACTCGATGCCGCCCACGCTGCGAGCGCCCGCGCGCAACTGGACGATCTGCGCCATCAGCAGACCTCTTTGCCAGTGCTGTTGCAACAACAAACGCTAGCACTCGCCCACGCCGACCTCGGCCGCTCCCGCCAGTACGATGTTCCCGTGCTCGAGCTTTTGCGGCAACGCGGCACCCGGTCCGCTGCCCTGCTCGGTCAAGGCCTCGCCCTGGGCTGGCTCGTAGCCTTGACCTTCGCGCTTCCGCTCAGCCGTCGTAGGGGGTCCAACGGCGAAGTGCTGATTGCCGGTTCCACCTCCCTTCTTCTCGCCTTTCCCGTTGCCGTGCTTGCCACCCTGTGCCTTTTACTCAACGTGGGCGGCCCCGTGTTAGTTCTTGCGCTCCTGATTGCTGTACGAGAATTTAAGCTGCTCTACCGCCTACTTCGCCACACCTGGCAAGCTCCCTTTCTCTTGCACGCCAGGGCACAAGGTTTCTCCTCGGCACGCATCACGCTGGTTCATCTTGCTCCCCTCCTGGGCCGCGAGCTCCGTGCACTCGCCATCATGTCCTTCATCTTGGCCCTCAGCGCCTTGGTGCCGCTGGAGGTTGTCTTCGACCTGCCGGGCCTGGGCCAACTTGCGTGGTCAGGCGCCATGAATCGCGATCTCCCTGTTCTGATCGCCATCACAGGCGTGCTCGCCGCCGCCATCGCCTTCGCGAGTCTGTTTACCGCGCCCGAACGAAAGGATGAACTCTCCTCATGCGCGTAGCGGCCCTGAGCCTCCTTTCCCTGCTCGTGCTGCTTGCAGCGTTTCTCGTCGCACGCCACCCGCACAGCTATGCCACACAGGACCGCCTCGCCATCGCCGCATCCAGCAGCGTAAGCTACCCCGTCGGCACTGACGAGCTTGGCCGCGACCGCTCCGTGCGGCTGGCACTTGCTCTGCTGCTTGGCCTTGCGGGTGCGGTTTTCGCCAGCACCTTTGCCAGTCTCGGCGCGGTGGCGCTGGGCGCCGGCGCAGCGTTTTGCCGCCCCTGGGTGGGCCAGGTTCTGCTCTATGCCAGCGACCTTTTTCTGACCCTTCCCTGGATCTTCCTGCTGCTGCTTGTGCGGGCTGCCTTTCCCCTTTCCTTGCCACCCCTACACTCCGCCGCGATCACCTTTGGCTTGCTGGCCTTGCTCGGCATACCCGCCTTTCTTCGCGTCAACTACCTCCGCACACGCCGCCTGCAAC
>CAXTTZ010000139.1:0-8298 GCA_964247325.1 uncultured Acidobacteriaceae bacterium
CCGGCGATCTGGTTCGGGATGCCTGTCTGGTAGTCCACCGCAAAGGCCGAGATGGTGTTTTGCGAAGCCGAAACCGTGTAGACGTAAGCGACTGTGTAGTCGCGGCTGCAGGCGGTGAGACCAAAGGCGAGCGCTAGCGAAGCTCCCCCGGCGATGGCACCACGAACGATGTTGTTCAACCTCATCTGCGTTTGCTTCCTTGCACCGGTATTGGACGTTCACCGGGGATATCATGTGCCGGGTTTGGGAGCGGCGTTCAGCCCTTGAGTGGTTCCGGCAGGTTTGCTAGAGCTTCGCCCTAGGCTGGTAAGGGGGCGACCTTCGGCTCTGAAGAGTTCGGAAGGTTGGTGGTTAGTTGACCGAGCCGCTCAGGATGAGACATTGGGATTTGCCCGTGGCGGTAAAGGTAGAGCCGCGGGAAAGATCGGACAGCGTGCCTTGGGTGTTGGTGAAGCTGTAGCCGGTGATGGTGCCGTCGTTGAAGTTGGAGACGTAAAGGTACTTCCGCGTGGGATCTTCCACCATGCAAACCGGCCCGGAGCCCGACTTGTATGGGCTACCCGCGATCTCCACCAGCTGACCGTTTGAGATGGAAAATACGGTGATGGAGCTGAAGGGCGTCTGCGCGGCGGTGGAGGTGGTGGACTGGTTCAGGACAAACAGGAAGCGGCCGTCGGTATCGATAAAACTGTTTGCGGGGTTGCTGGTGCTAGGATCGTTGGCCGTGGAGCCGCCGGTGAAGGTGGTGAGGCTGCAGCCGCTGCCGACAGTGAATGGAAAGATGCGGTTTGAGGCGGCGTCGGTGATGAAGATTTCGGAGCTATTGCCGTTGATCGAGGTCGCGCGCGTGGTTTGCGGAAAGATCTTTCCGGTGGTCGCCGGGGCAAGCTGGCCGGCAGTCACGGTAAAGGCGGAGATGGATTGATCGGCCTGATTAAGCGTGAAGAGGCAGGAGCCGGTCGAGAACATCTGCAGCGGGTTACCGCCGACGTCGACATACTCAGGAGCCACGCCGCCGGAGGGGGTGCTGGCGGTCTGCTGGATCAAGATGAGCCGGCCGGTGCTGGGGTCGGCTGAGTAGGTGGAAATGGAGCCATTGCCGGTGGTTTTGTAGTCGGGCGAATACCTATCGAGGACGTAGAGGAAGGCGCCGGAGTTATCGAACTGAGCCCAAAGGTGGCCGAAGCCCTGGGTATCGTAGGAGATCTCGGGAGTGAGGGTGCCGTCGCCGCCAACGGCAAAGCTTTGGATACCGCTGCCGGCGCCGTTGGAGGTGGAGGTGACATTGGTGCCCTGGTTGACGACATAAACGTAGCGTCCGCCGGACCGAAGGACCAGGTGCACGGGGTTGGAGCCGCCGCTGGCGAAGGGCGCGCCGGGGATCTGGGTGAGATTGCCAGTATTGTTATCGACCTTGAACCCGGTGATCTGGTTGTACTGTTGGCCGATCACCCAAAGGTAGGCGATGGTGGTGCCGCCGCATGCCGTCATGCTCAAGCCCAGGGCGATTGCCGATACAAAGGCCATGGCTGCACGGCCGAACCAACTCCACTTCATGTGTTTCCTTCATCCCTGGCGTGGCCGGCTCCAAAAGGGGGCGCGGAAAGCGAGGGCCTATCTGCAAAAATCGAAATCAAGAGTCAACTACAACGAGAGAGAACGGCAAAACTGCAAAACTACCCTTGATTGTAGGGCAGCGGCTCGATCCTGCCAATTTTTTGTAGGCGGGCAGGCGTTCGGCGTGGATGGTAGACGGATGCGGAAGGGAAAGGAGGGTAGGCGGGGATAAAGCGGGTTCCCTTCGGGAATGACAATTAGGAGTAAGAGCAAAAGGCAACAGCAGCTTCCCTTCAGGGATGACAACCAGAAAGGCAAATGCAAAGGCAAGGGCAAAACAAAAGCAAACGCAGATTCCCTTCGGGAATGACAAATCAAAGGCAAGAGCAGGGGCGGGCAGCTTTGCTGGGGTTCCACCCTGGCATGGGTGGAACCCCAGGTGGGGCAGGGGTTTACCAGACGCGGCAGCCGCCATTGGTGGGCATCATGGGCTGGCCGGCGTGGCAGCCGAAGGCTTTGCCGAACTGGTCGAAGTTTTGGACCGTGCCTTTGACACGCCACTCGCCGGAGGAGTGCGGGTCGGTTTTGGCGAGGTTGATGGCCGACTGCTCGGTGGCGTTGGTGCACCACACTTGGCCGAAGGCGATGAAGAAGCGTTGGGCGGGGGTGTAGCCGTCGCTGACGGCCGTGGTGGAGGCGTTTTGGGCGGCCAGTGTGTTGAGCAGCGCCTGGTACGCGATGCGGATACCGCCGTTGTCGGCGGTGTTTTCACCCAAGGTGAGGTGGCCGTTGAGGTTTTGACCGGGGGCAACCTGGAAGCCGTCGTACTCCTTGGCTTCGCACTCGGTACGTTCTTTGAACTTGGCAAGGTCGTCAGGGGTCCACCAGACACGGACGTTGCCGTGGAGGTCATATTTGGAGCCCTGGTCGTCGAAGCCGTGGGTCATCTCGTGGCCGATCACGACGCCGATGCCGCCGAAGTTGACCGCTGGGTCCTTCGAGAAGTCGTAAAAGGGTGGCTGGAGGATGCCGGCGGGGAAGTTGATGTCGTTCATGGAGGGCGAGTAGTAGGCGTTGACGGTAGGCGGCGTCATGCCCCACTCGGTCTCATCGACAGGCTTGCCGTATTTGGCGAGGTTGCGGTTGCGCTCGAAGACAACGCTGCGTTCGGTGTTGCCGAGGAGGTCGGTGCGGCTGACGGTGAGGGTGGAGTAGTCACGCCAATGGGCGGGGTAGCCGATCTTGTCGCGGATCGCGGCAAGCTTCTGCTGGGCCTGAACCTTGGTTTCGGGGCTCATCCAAGGCAGCTGTTGGATGTCTTGGCCGAGGGCGACCTCCAGGGCTTTGATCAACTTTTCCATGTTGTCTTTGGCGGCAGGCGGAAAGTTTTCACGGACCCAGTCCTGGCCGACGGCTTCGCCGAGCGCGCCGTCTGTGAGGCGGGTGCAGCGCTTCCAGCGGGGCTGTTCTTCTTTTTGCCCGTTCAGAGTCTTGTTGAAAAACTCGAAGTTGGTTTCCACAAAGGGCGTGGATAGCAGCGGGGCGGCGGTGTGCACGGCATGCCAGCGGTAGTAGCTCTTCCAGGCCTCAAGGGGCTCGGCAGCAATCTCGGCTTGGACGGCCTGCTCGAAACCGGGATTCATGACGTTGAGTGAGGGCACCGAGCCCATGCCGATGCCGGCGAGGTAGCCCTGCCAGTTGTAGCTAGGGGT
Source organism: uncultured Acidobacteriaceae bacterium (assembly GCA_964247325.1). Taxonomy (GTDB): domain Bacteria; phylum Acidobacteriota; class Terriglobia; order Terriglobales; family Acidobacteriaceae; genus Granulicella. The sequence continues at coordinate 3,270 of CAXTTZ010000139.1, forward strand.
GAGCGCCTGGACCTCAGCGACGGTCATGATGTGGTAGCGCTTGGCAGGATCGCGCAGCTCGACACGCTCCATGGAGCCTTTGGCGAGCGCGGTTTCGATGCGCATGACGGCGGCGGCCTCGGTGGCGGCCTGGTCGGGGGTGTCGCCGAGCAGGACAAAGGTGCTCTTCATGTTGTCGAGGAAGCCGGAGCGGAGCTTGGCAAAGCGGTCGGCGCTATTGAGGTAGTAGTCGCGATCGGGGAGCGACAGGCCACCCTGGCCGGTGCCGAGGATCTGCTGCGAGGAATCCTTTTGGTCCTGCTGGACGTAGACGCTGAGCAGTTCGGCGGTGCCGAAGCGCTTGGAAAGATCGGCGTTAAGGGCGGCAAGGTCCTTGGGGCTTTGGAGCGCGGCGATGACATCGAGCTGAGGCCCGAGGGGCTTGGCGCCGGCCGCATCGACCGCGGCGGTGTTCATGCAAGCGGCGAAGAACTCGCCGTACTTCTTCTGGAGCGGGGATTTTGGAGCTTCGGCGGCTCTTTGGAGGTCGGTGTAGAGAAGGTAGTTGTTGCGATCGGCGAGCTCGTTGAAGCGGCCCCAGCGGGCCTGGTCGGCGGGGATGGGGTTGGCTTTGTTCCAGTTGCCGCAAGCGTATTGGTAAAAGTCGACGCAAGGGTCGGCGGTCTTGTCGATGGCGGTGAGATCGAGGGAGACGGGCTTTTTGGGCGCGGTAGTAGGGCCGGCGGCGGTGTCGGCGGCAGCAGGAAAAGCGACGTCGATGGTTTGGGCTGAGGCGGGCGTCGCCACGAGGGGGGCCGAGAATAAGAGCAGGGAAGCAGTGACGAGGCTGCGCATGCGTCTCCTTGGGGGAACTGAGGATGTGGCTATGCACGCAAGCATACCGGGCCGGCAGGGTTGATGCCTAGCGGGGGGTGGTTATGTGAGCGGGAGTGAGGAATTCCGGGGCTGGGAGGAAGAGATGCCTTATGCTGAGTGCGAGGTGAGGATATGCCAAGCGTGTCGATACGCGAGCAGGAGAGGGACGAGTTGGACCGAATCACACACAATCCCGAGGTGATGGGCGGCAAGCCTTGCTTGCGTGGTATGCGGATCACGGTCGGTACAGTCGTGGGCCAGATTGGCGCAGGGTACAGCATCGACCAGGTCCTTGAGGACTATCCCTATTTAGAGCGTGAGGATGTTTTGCAAGCATTGCGATACGCGGCGGAGTTAGCTAGAAAAGACGCGCTGTTAGCCACGGCATGAAGTTGCTTGTGGATGTGAGTCTGTCTCCGGATTGGGTGACGGTATTAGCACAAGCAGGAATGCAAGCTGTACATTGGGCCACGTTAGGAGCGGTGGACGCACCGGATCGCGTGATTGCAGAGTATGCGGTGCGGAACGGATATGCCGTGCTCACGCACGACCTTGATTTCAGCGCTATGCTGTTTGCTTCTGGCGCGCTATGGCCGAGTGTTGTGCAGATTCGATCGAATGACGTTCATTCCGGAGCGATTGGCCCAGCGGTGGTCGCGGCTCTTCGTGAGTTTGGCGAGGACCTTACTGCGGGAGTAGTGGTCACCGTGGACCCACGGCGCACGCGGGTGCGAATCTTACCGTTTACGCCACGGACGTAGGTTCGGCCAAGGTGTAGGCGAGCGTGTAGGTGTGCTGGCCGTCGGCGGTGCGCTCGAGTTCCATGGTGCCGTTTAGTGTTTCGAGCGCGCCTGTGCCGGAGCCGGGGACGATCAGGCAGCGGAGCTCAGGGGTACCGTGGATCAGGGTACCGGCTTGCATGATCTGAAAGGTGCCGGCGCGACCGTCGAGCGTGCCGGTGACCGTTTCGAGGGCGACGTAGCCGGCGTTGCCGAGTTTGGGGTCGCCGCCGCTGAGCATCTCGCCGACAGCGGAAGCTTGCAGTGGGCCCGCATACTGTTTGGTCAAGGTGAGGCGGGCGTAGCCGCCGGGGCTGACTTGCGGTTGAAGCTGGACGCTCATGGGACCGGTAGCTTGCATGATGGGTTCCTCAGAGATTCATTGCCAGTGCCTTGCCTTGCGCTTGGCTTTGTCGAGACGGTTCAACATCGACCCTGCGCAAAGGCTCGGGGCTTAGAAGATTTTAAGGCGGATCACCAGGTACTTCTTCGGATCCTGGCGAATCATCGTGACCAGCGCGGAGGACTCGGTGAGCAGGTGGTTCAGGTTGTTATAAGCCGTGTCGTTGGTGACGAGCTGGCCGACGGTGCCTTTGCCTTGGTTGATGCCGGCCAGCATGGTGTCGAGCTGCGTGACGGTGTCGTTGAGCTTGTTGGCCGTGGCCTGGTCTTTGAACAGCAGGCCGACGGTGCCTTTGCCCTGGTCAACGTCTGCGAGCAGCGCATTGGTGCGGGTAAGGGTGCTGTTCAGGTTGTTGTAAAGGGCATCATCGGTGAGCAGCTTGCCCGCGGAACCTTTGCCGGCGCTGAGATTAGTGGCGAGCGTGTCGAGCCGAGCGGCGGCCTCGTTCAGATGGTTATAAAGTGCGTCGTCGTGGAGCAGCTTGCCGGCCGAGCCGCGGTTGCTGTTGAGGTCGGCCGCCAAGGTGTGCAGCTGCGCGACAGTGGCGTTAGCCTCGTTATAGAGCGCCGGGTTTTGGAAGAGCTGGCCGACGGTGCCCTTACCCTGCTGAAGCCCGTCAACGACGGTGTTGAGCTTGCCGAGTGTGACGTTGAGCTGCTCCAATGTGGTTTGGCTTGTCTCCATGACGCTGTTGATGCTGGCGGATTCCATAGTGGGCAGCTCTTGACCCTCCTGCAATGTGGGCCCGTGGGAGCCACGGTTGCTGAGCTCCATCACCGCGTCGCCTAGGACGCCGGTGGTGGAGAGCGTGGCGTGGGTGTCGCTATGGAGGTCGGGCTGGAACTTGGAGTTAAGGCGAAGAACGATCTCCACAGGCATGCGGGCGCGCGCGGGGTCGTTGGTGATGAGCACGGCCTTGACCTCACCGACGGGAACGCCATGGAGATCGACCGGAGCGCCTACCTTTAGCCCCTCGGCATTTTGTAGGTACACAACGGCGGTAAGATTTTTTCGGAATACAGAGATGCCCGAGGCGCTCGTCAAAAGAAAAAGCAGGATGACTAGCAGCAACAATGAAACAAGAACAACCAGGCCCACCTTGAGTTGCGACCACTTTACCTCCTGCTGGCTGGGCATTGCTCTCCTTGGCCGGCTTCGGGCTCTCGCGGGGCGCTCCGGTTTTCCTATCGTAACAGCGCGGGGCCGCAGCTTTGCGGAGCGAAAACGAAGGCGCGGTTAGCTTTCCGCAACCACCACGGCCATGGACAAAGTGCGGGCATGGGTGAGGCTGAGATGGAGGTGCGCGATGCCGAGGCGGGCGGCGATGGCTCGGGCGCGGCCATGGAGTTGAAGCTCGGGGCGTTGGCCGGGGAGGCGTCGGACCTCAAACTCGCGCCAGTGGACGCCGCGGCTGATTCCCGTGCCCAGGGCTTTGGCGGCGGCTTCCTTGGCCGCAAAGCGCGCGGCAAAGCTTTCGGCAGCGTTCTTGCGGGCGCGGCAATAGCTGATCTCGCCGGGGGTGTAAACGCGTGCGAGGAAGTGGTCGCCGAAGCGGGCCAGGCTGCGTTCGATGCGGGCGATCTCGATAAGATCGCTGCCAATGCCGATGATCATGGTCGTCCTTGGGCTTGTCCATTGCGGCGTTGGGGTGCGACGGGCCGAGCTGGGCAGTTGTTACACTGGGCGCGTATGCCTGTTGTGATTGATGCCAAGCAGCTTGGCAAAACCTACCGCTCCGGCAAAGTCGAGGTGCATGCCTTGCGTGAGGCGACGTTTTCCGTGGAGCGGGGCGAGTTCGTCTCGATTGTGGGACCTTCGGGGTCAGGCAAATCTACACTCTTCTATATTCTCGGCGGGCTCACTTCGCCAAACCGTGGAAGCTTGGAGGTAGAAGGGCAGGATTTTTCAAGGCTCTCGGACGCAGGGCGGACCGCCTTTCGTCGCAAGCGGATTGGGTTTGTCTTCCAGCGTTTCAACCTTCTGCCGACCTTGACGGCGCGGGGCAACATCGAGCTGGCGCACACAATCGCACAGACCGGAGAGCCGATCGACGGCGCATTGCTGAGCCGGCTTAGTGGTCTGCTGCAGATTACGGGGCGACTGGATCACCGGCCAAATGAGCTTTCCGGTGGCGAGCAGCAACGCGTGGCCATTGCGCGGGCGCTGATTACGAAACCGTCCATTGTGCTGGCCGATGAGCCGACGGGGAACCTGGATACAGAAAACTCCGATGCGGTGCTGCGCATGTTGCGGGATTCGGGCCGCGAACTGCAACAAACGGTGTTAATGATTACGCATAATCCCGACGCGGCGGCCATTGCGGACCGGACGTTGCATATGCGGGACGGCCGAACGGTAGATGCAGAGAGCAAGACCTCCGTGGTGATGTCGTAGAGCGGCAATTTGCGGCTTCTTGATGACTTGCCCACGATCGACGCTTGCGGAAAGCGTGTGCAGATCTTGTGCGAGACGTCAACTTGCAACCGGTAAGCCATCTGTTAGTATTCATCTTGTCGCTGCTGCATAACGGCAAGCGACCACAACAAGCTTGCAACCTAAGGCGTGTTGTACTACTCTAATCGAGTGAGTTGCCGCAGAGCCAGCGCATTGGCTAATAGTGGCGCAGTCCAAGTGTTTGACTCGCGGCGAGACGCCGCTCCAAACCCAAGCTACTGCAGGAAGTTTATTAGGAGCTTAGAGCTCCGCGAGTGTTTCGACTCGTTTTGTTGATTGAATATTTGGAATATCGAGCCAAAAGGTAAGCCCGAAAGCGCTTGCATAAGCGCACCCGAAAGACGTTCGGGTGGGATCTGTGGGATCTATTGACAAACTATGGCAGACTCGATATTCTAGTAAAGCTGTTCCTGAATGAAGAAATGCTCAGAGAAAGGTAGTCGATGTCCGACACCTTGAGGGGTTTCGGAGCAGATGAAGTTTAAGTTCGGGGACACAAGCTCATTTCGGTGAGTTAGGGTCCTTGATCCGAGGCTGC
>CAXTTZ010000140.1:0-8271 GCA_964247325.1 uncultured Acidobacteriaceae bacterium
GTAGCGGGAGGTTGGGCACTGGGGGTTTGGACGGGAGTTTGGGCTTGTGCCTGTGGGACGGGCTGCGGGGTTGGGGGTTCTTTGCTGCAGGTAGCAGCGCCGGGCTCGCAAAAGTAGACGCCGCCTAAGGTGTTGATGGCGAAGCCGCCATTCGGCTGTGGGCGGTAGCCGGTGATGTCGAGATGCTGGGCGGAAAAGGCCAGGCCAGAGGCTTTGCGGAGCGAGGCGGCGAGACGTTCGTTATCAAAGGCGGGGGTGAGGGTGGCGGCTTTGGCGTCGGCGAGAAAGTAGTGCGCGCCCTCGGGGCCAGGCTCGTGAAAGAAGACGCGGCCATCGGGCAGGTACTGGACGCCGGCTACGGTGTTTTTGACCAGCGGCGCGGCGTTGTACCCCATCCAACGCTCGGCTTGGGCGTAGTCGGCGGCAGTGTAGGTGCGCTGCGCGGCGAGCGGGGCGGAAAGGATGCAGGAAGCCGCTACGAGGGCGGCGACAGCTTTGGGGTATCTGGACCGTAAGGAGGGCATGTGGTTGGTATCAGCATAAGTCAGAGCGGGAAGGTGAGCTAAAGGAGCGGGAGCGAACGCAGATTCCCTTCGGGAATGACAAGCAAGAAAAGCAAGAGCAACGGCAAGAACAACAGCAGGTTCCCTTCGGGAATGACCACAAGAAAGGCAACGGCAAACGCAGCAGTAACGGCCAGCGCGAGGTTGCGCTACGCGTCTGGCTCTGGGTGCGGCGCGGGGACGACGGCTGTACGGCGGAGGCGGGCGAGGAGGTAGCGGGGACGCAGGGTCTCGGGAAGATGCAGGAGGGAGTGCAAAAAGGCGGGCCAGCTATCTTCCGATAGCCGCAGCGACGCCGGCAGGACGTACACGTCCATGATGAGCTCAGAGCCGATCAGCGAGGCGGCGGCGCCGAGCAGGCCGAATCGGCGGGTAAGCAGCACGGTCATCAGGATGGTGAAGCCGGTGGCGAAGAGATAAACAGCCGACAGGCGGCGGTGTTGGTTAATGGCGGCCATAAGGGTGGAGCTAGTGGACCAGAGCGAGTAAAACAGCACGCTGACGAGCAGCAACAGCAGGAGCCGCGGGCTGGGGGGCACCTTGTGTGCGGTCCAGCGCGCGAGGAACGGAGGGCCTATGGTCATCATGGCGGCGATGAGCACGACGGCGATGCCGAGGGCGAGCTGGCAGCTGCGGCGGTGCAGCGCGCGCACCAGCGGGAGGTTACGGGCGCCGAAGGAGCTGGAAAGCTCGGGCCAAAAGGTGCTGTTGACCATTTGGACCATCTGCAGCGCGACCCGCGACACGGTGCGCGCCGTGGCGAAGACGACCACGTCTGCCGAGCCGAGCACGTGGCCAACGGCCAGCAGCGTGCCTTGGAGGTTGAGCGCGTTGCCGATAGGGAAACCCATGAAGGCGATGGCCGGGCCGGCGAGGCGGCGGATCTCGTCGAGGCTGGCGAACTGCCAACCGTAGCGGATCCAGGGGATGTCGCGGCGCGCGAGGAGGCAAAACGCGACTGTGCCGAGCGCGTTCATGACGGAAAGCGCAAGCGCGGTGGAGCGTACACCACGGCCGAGCAGCACGGGCACAAGCATGGCGGCGAAGGCGACCAGCGTGAAAAGGCTTTTGACGAAGCCGCCGTAGGCATAGCGGCCTATGCAGGTGTAGGCCGCGCCGACCAACTGCTCAAGCTGGCCGAAGAGCACGGCAACGCCGAGGTACAAGATGACCCAGCGGGCGTCGGCGTCGGGCATCTGGTTGAGGTGCGGCAGCCAGGCGGTCGGCGCAGCGTAGAGCAGGCCCGCAAAGACGAGGGCGACGGCGAGGCAGAGCGAAAGGATAAGCCACCAGCAGCTTTGAAAGACGCGCAAAGCGCCACCCTGGTCGTTGCGGCCCATGAGCATGGTCATCTCGTTGCCGGCGACCGAGCCGAAGCCGATGTTGGAGAAGCTGAGATAGCTGGGGATGGCGTTGACGAGGAGCCAGTCGCCGTAGAGCGGGACGCTCCAGTGGCGCAGAAAGACGGGTACCTGAATGAGTTGAATGGCTGTGCCGGCCAGGCGGCTGACCCAGTTGGAAAGAAAGCCGAGGGTAAGCCGGCGCTGCGTTCCCCGATCCATCGCCGACACCTGCTTTGGGCGCCTGGGAGGTAGTGGGGTCGCCCTGGGGTGATTTTACCAAGGGGACATGGGCGTGGGGATGGCACAGAAGAGCTAGAGCAAGAAAGATCTTATTGGCGGGATGGCGAGATATGTGGGTTGCTGTCAACGGGCGTGGTTCAGGGTTGGACTTTTAAAACTTGCTATGCCTTTTGGCGAGCTATCGAGTTCCTTCTGCTTGTCCTCCTTTCCCTACTTGCCTTTCCTTTCTTGCTTGTGCTTCCGTAGCGCAGCGAAGGCATCTGCTGTTTGCCTGTAACTCCGCTGGTGCACGAAGGAAAAGCAGATCTCTCCGCTACGCTACGGGATAACAATTTCAGAAATTGTTGCTGTAAAGCCAGAACAGGCTCTGAGTCATTCAGTCCTAAAGTACATACGCTATGGCGCTTTACCTTGGGCTAACTCTCACGCTACCTCCTACTTAGCGAGAGCGTTCGCGGTCGAGGAGGAGTTTTTGCTGCATGAGTTGGATCAGCATGGCTTGGTCGCCGCGGCGTTGGGCTTCGGCCATTTGAGAGCGTAGGTCGCGGCCGCGGCGCTCGTTGTAGCGGGCGTGGAGCGATTCGAGGGCGCTTTCGACTTGGAGCGGCGAGCTTTCGTGCTCGGGGCCGTTGACCTCGGTGGAGACGTGGAGGGCGCTTGCCAGCAGCGCGCGCGAGGCCTCGTCAGGGGCGGCGGCGAGCGGGTTTTCAGGGGCAGCGGCGTTGACGAGCGCCTCGAGGACCGGCGCTGTGGGGAGGTCTTCGAACCACTCGGGGTGCGCGCCGAGCTTGTCAGCGGCGAGCACACGGGCGGAGTCGGCCTCGGGCAACACGAGGGCACAGAGCAGGATGCGTTCGACCTCCGTGACAGCCTGGGGTTGGGCGGCGCGGACGCTTTCGAGCCGCTGCTCGGCGGCCTGCTTAAGCTCTTGGCGGACAAGCGAGGACTCGATGCCGAGCTTTTGCGCGGCGTTGTCAGCGACCTGGCTGCGGACGATGCCGTTGGGGATGCGGCGAATGTGGGGCAGGAGGAAGTTGAGGGCTTTGACGCGGGCTTCGGGAGTGCGGGTGCCGAACTCTTGGCGCGCGCGGTCGATCAGGAAGTCGGCATAGGGCACGGCGCCGCGGACCGCCTTGGCGTACTCGGCGAGACCGTGCTCGCGAACGAAGCTATCGGGGTCGGCACCGTCGGGCAGCACGACGACGCGGACTTCGAAGCCCTCTTCGACCAGCGGTCCGAGCGTCTTTTCGGCGGCGTTCATCCCGGCGGTGTCGCCGTCGAAGTTGAGCACGGCCTTTTTTGTAAAGCGGCTGAGGAGGCGGACCTGGTGCTCGGTAAAAGCGGTGCCGCTGGTGGCAATGACGCCGTGGAGCCCACCCATGAATACGCTGATGCAGTCCATCTGCCCCTCGACCAGCAGCGCAACGTCCTGCTCGCGGATGGCGGCTTTGGCCTTATCGAGGTTGAAGAGCACGTGGCCTTTGGTATAGAGCGGCGTTTCGGGGGAGTTGAGGTACTTGGGGCCGGCCTTGTCTTCGTTGGTGTCGAGCGCGCGGCCAGTAAAGGCGATGGGCTTGCCGGCCTCATTACAAATGGGAAAGGTGATGCGCCTGCGGAAGCGCGCGTACATGGGCCCGGGTGCGCCGCCCTCCTGGTCCTTCCAACTGAAGAGGCCGCTGGCGCGCAGGGCCTCTTCGGGAAAGAACTTGAGCAGGCGGTCGCGCATATCGTTGAAGCTTTCGGGCGCGTAGCCGATGCGGAAGGTTTTGACGGTCTCCGGCGTGAGGCCGCGGCCGCTGATGTACTCGCGGGCACGAGCGGCCTCTGGCGACTGGAGATTGCCCTGGAAGTACTGGGTGGCGGCTTCATGGACCTCGATCAGCTGGCGGCGAAGCCCGGCCTCGTGCGCCTCCTCAGGGGAGCTCCACTCGCGCTTGGGGAGGGCGATGCCCATCTTCGTCGCGACGGAGCGCACGGCCTCGGGAAAGCTGACACCTTCGATCTTTTGGACAAAGGTGAAGACGTCGCCGTGCTCATGGCAGCCGAAGCAGTAGTAGCTCTGCGTGCCGGGGTAGAGATAAAAGGAGCCGGAGCGCTCCTTGTGGAACGGGCACAGGGCGGACCAGTTCGCGCCGGATTTGCGCAGCTTCACGTACTCGCCGAGGATGCGGACGAGGTCGGCCTGCTGCTTGACGGTTTGGGCGAAGCTGTCGGCCATGGGCTGGCTCTAGAGTATGCGGTCGAGGCGGTGGCAAGGGGGCTGGATTTCCGCAAAGAGGTTCGGATTTCCGCAGAGCCGCGGTCATGTTGGGCTGCGATGGGCTTTAGCGAACAAAACTGTCACGCTGGAGACGAAAATTCACGTAATCGAAACTTCTCGGGCCACAGCACGTCGCAAGTAGCATGTTTTCCGGAAGATGGAACCTTTTCTCTGCGGCGGCGCTGCTTGGTATTGCTTTGCTGCTGGCCGGCTGCTCGAGCCAGACCGCGGTCGTGCCGGCTGCAGTGGCTCCTGCCGGGCAGTGGGTGGTGGCTTGGGGCGCTTCACCTGAGAACGCGCTGACCACGGCGGCCAATGCGGGCGGCCAGGAGCAGAGTTTTCGGTTCCTACTGCTGCCGACGGTAAGCGGGACCGAGGAGCGCGTACATCTGTCGAACCTCTTCGGGACGACCGCAGTGACGGTTGGCGCGGCGCGCATCGCGGTAGCCTCCGGGCAGGGTCCGGCGGTGGATGGCTCGCGCGACGTGGCGCTTACGTTTAACGGCAGCACCTCTGTGACGCTCGCGCCAAACCAGGAGATTGTTTCCGATCCGGTGAAGATTTCGTTTGCCTTCGGCGAGCGACTGGCGGTTTCGGTGTACATGCAGGGGGCATTTCCGGCGCTGACCCAGCACGACTCGCAGGTAACGACAAACTTTGCGACAGCGGCGGGCGCGGGAAACGCTACGGGCGATAGCAGCGGCGCGGCGTTTGCCAAACCCATCACAGAGTGGTTTTTGCTGAGCGGGGTGGATGTCTTTGGGGACTACCTGGGGACGGTGGCGCTCTTCGGCAGCTCGTCTATCGATGGGCACAATTCGAATTTGGGCGATACGAACGCTTATCCTGCGGCGCAGGTGGCCGTGCCAGGGCAGGATAATCAACGGCCGTCCGATTGGCTGGCGCGCGATCTGCAAGCGGCCGGCTACAACCTTGGCGTGCTGAATGCGGGGACGATCGGCGACCCAGCCGGGGAAGACGGGCGTACGGCGAGCGGCACAGCGGTGGCCGGGGTCGACCGTATGAATCACGATGTGCTGCAACAGCCGGGCGTCAAGGCGGTGGTGATCTACTTTGGTGGAATTGACTTGCGTGCGGATTGCGTCGCGGCAAGCAGCGTCGAAGCTGCGTTGACGAATATGGTGGCCCAGGCCTACGCGGCGCAGGTGCGCGTGGTGCTGGCGACGCTGCCCCCTTCGGAGTATTGCCAAACCGCCGCACCGCTACCTTCGGCGAGTAATCCGTATGGCGGCGATCTCAACCCGGGGCCGGAAAATCCGGGGTCGATGCAGCGGCGGGCGGTGAATGCATGGATTCGGACTACGGGCGCCCAACTGCCGGGTGTGGTGGCGATTGCGGACTTCGACCAGGCGTTGGCCGACCCGGCGCACCCCGACTTTATGATCCCGACGTTGAACTCCGGCGACAACTTTCATCCGAATGGCGCGGGCTATGGGGTGCAATCGGGGGCGATTCCGTTGGCGCTGCTCTGTCCGGGCACTAGCACTGGCGCCACTTAAAATGGAGCAATGCTGAGTGCGCAGGCGCGGCGTGGGCTAACGGTAGTACTGGTGGGCGCGCGAAATCCGCAGAACATCGGCGCGGCCGCGCGGGCGATGCAGGACTTCGGATTTGGCGATCTGCGCGTGGTGAACGAATTTGCGCCGCCGTTCGAAGCTGCGCAGCTGGAGGCGAAGTCGGCCGTGGGCGCGGCGGAGGTGATGCGCTCTGCCCAGCGGTTTGATGCGCTGCTGGACGCGATTGGAGACTGCGAGATGGTCATGGGGACCACGGCCATCGGGGGACGGGAGCTCACCCGACCTATCCTGCCGCTGCGTGATGCGGGACCGTTGATGCGGCAGGCGCTGGCAGCTGCGGACAACTTGCCGGTAGGCGTGGCGAGTGGGCGCGTGGCGCTGCTGTTCGGTTCGGAAAAGACCGGGCTTACCAATGAGCAGCTAAGCCAGTGCACACACCTGCTCACGATCCCGATGTTTGCGCCACCCGGCCGGCATCTCTCGATGAACCTGGGGCAGTCTGTGGCGGTGTGTTTGTACGAGCTTAGCCGTGAGGGCTTCGACGGGGCGCGAGAACTACCGATACGTGACAGCGTGGCAAGCGCGACGGCTGCGGATCGCGAGCGGTTGACCCAGCTTGTGCTTGAGGCCATGCATGGGTCCGACTATGCACGGCGCTTCCCTGCCAATGCCCGGCCTGAGATCGTGCGGCAGATGGTGAACGGCCTTGGAGTCGACCACCGGCAGGCGGAGACGTGGATGGGGCTGTTTCGGATGCTCGCGCGAAACGAGCAGTAAAGAAGATGGCCCGCGAGGGACGCTCGCGGGCCGCCGATGTCAGGAAAGCGAGAAGCTACCACATGCCCCAGGCGCGGCTGATGTAGTCGCTCATCGTCATGACGATCAGGACGAGAAACACAAAGAAACCAGAGCCGATGGTCATTTTGATAAGCCGAGACTGGTACTTGGCGTGCATGAAGAACAGGATCACGATGACTGCTTTAAAGCACGCGATGCCCAGGGCCACCACGGGATTTAGCCAGCCAAGATCCACGTAGGCTACCAGCAGTGTGACGAGAGTAAAGAAGAGCAGCGTCCCGAACACCATCGTGTACTGGATGGGGGTGACGATGTGATGCTCTTCGTGCTCCGGGTTAGTCACATTGACGGGATCATTCGCGTCAGTTGTGGTGCTGTGGGCGTGTGCCACGTTCTGCTCCTGAAACGGGATGTGCTGCCTGGGCCGGCGGCGGACCTTACTGACCTACTTTAGGGGATGCCGGTTTATGAGGTAGAAGAGCGGAAAAAGGAAGAGCCAGACGATATCGACGAAGTGCCAGTAGAGCCCGAAGTTTTCTATCGGCGCGACGTAGCCGGCGGTGAACTCACCGCGGTTGGCGCGGTAGATAAGCCAAACGAGAATGGCGAGGCCGATGATCATATGCACGGCGTGCATGCCGGTCATGGCGAAGTACAGGAAGAAGAACACTTGTGTGCGTTGCGCCATGTCGGGCGGAAGTGGCTCATCCACCGGCTTGCCGTTTTTCAGCGGCGGATGGACGAACTCCGCGATACTGAAGTTGAAGCCAGGGATGTGGTGAACGACGTACTTCTCATGGTACTCGTCTGCTTTGATGCCGAGAAAGATGAGACCAAAGATCGAGGTCAGGATGAGCGTGACGACGAGGACGCCCTTTTTGCGGACCTCGGCTGCCCACACGCCCAGCGCCATAAAGAAGCCCGAGGTGATCAGGACGGCGGTGTTGATGGCGCCTTCCGGCGAGTTCAGGGTGTTGGAGGCCGCGGCAAAGGCGGGGTAGTACCAGTTGCGGTAAAGCAGGTACGCAAAGAACATGCCGCCAAAGAACATGATCTCCGTCAGCAGAAAGAGCCACATCCCGAAGGATCCGGCCTCTCTCTGCTGCTGTTCGGTTTCGAAGTGATGACGGTGCTGGGGCAGCGCAATGTGCTCGTGCACGGCGTGGTGCGCCGTGGACGTAGCGGTGTGCGGCCGGATGTCCGGTGCGGTGGCGATGGCGTTATCCAACGGTGGTGACCTCCTGCTGCTTGCGTTCCAGCCACTCGTAATCGTACGCCTCGTGGTCCATGATCGGCGTCTCGATAAAGTTCTCCGTCAGCGGCGGAGACTGGATCTGCCATTCGAGCCCGGTAGCCTGCCAGGGATTGGCGCCCGCAATGGCGCCATACTTCAGCGACCAGCCGAGATACAGGAGCGGCAGCATGTAGCCTACACCGAGAACGGTGGCGCCGGCGGTGGAAAGCACGTTGAGTACCTGGAACTCCGCCGGGTACGCATGGTAGCGGCGCGGCATGCCCAGGTAGCCGAC
>CAXTTZ010000141.1:0-8208 GCA_964247325.1 uncultured Acidobacteriaceae bacterium
CCCGACGCCCCCACCGTCGCCGCCCGCTTCCTCGCCCTCCTCGAACAAGCCGGCATGCCCCCCGGGGTAGTCAACCTCCTCCAAGGTGGCCCCGAACTCGGCCGCGCCATCACAGAGCAGCCTCAAGTTCGTTTCATCGCCTTTACCGGCTCCAAAAAGGTCGGCCTCGAGATCCATGAGCGCGCCGCCCGCACCCAACCCGGCCAGCGCTTCATCCGCCGCACCATCCTCGAAATGGGCGGCAAAGATGCGATCATCGTCGCCGCTGACGCCGACCTAGACGCCGCCGCTGAGGGCGTCACCGCTGCCGCCTTCGGCTTCAACGGCCAGAAGTGCTCGGCCTGCTCCCGCGTCATCGTAGAAGACGCAGTCTATGACGCCTTCTGCGACCGCCTCCGTGATCGCGTCGCCCAGCTCCAAACCGGCGATCCCGCCAACAACGCCCCTACCGGCCCCGTCATCAACCAGGTCGCCATCGACCGCGTCCTGCGCTACGTCGAGCTCGGCAAACTTGAAGGGCGGCTGCTCACCGGCGGCTCTTCAGTTCCCACCGATGGCGGTGGCTACTATGTCACCCCCACGCTCATCGCTGATGTCGATCCGTCCTCTGCGCTTGCGCAAGAGGAGGTATTCGGCCCCTTGCTCGCCGTCATACGCGCCTCCGATTTCGGCGAAGCGCTCGCCATCGCCAATGACACCGAGTATGGACTGACCGGCGCGATCTACTCCAACTCGCGCGAGAAGCTTACTCGCGCCCGCAACGAGTTCCACGTCGGCAATCTTTACCTAAACCGTAAGTGCACCGGCGCCATGGTGGGCGCACACCCCTTCGGTGGCTTCAACATGAGCGGCACGGACTCCAAAGCGGGTGGCCCCGACTACCTCCTGCTTTTTACGCAAGCTAAATCCGTTGCGGAAAAAACAGGCTACGCTTCCGCTGCCGCCGAGGAAGAAGAACAGCGCATGGGCCTATAAAGCCGATGACATGACACAAATCGCGAGCCTCAAGCTGAACGCACCAGCGTAGCGCGTACCCTCTCCACCGCCTCCCCCAAGGCGCGGTGGTGCACCGTGTACAGTGCTAGCTCCAACCGGTCGGACACGCCCACCTTGTCGTAGATGCTACGTAAGTAGTTCTTTACGACTTGCTCCTTGGTCGCCAACCTCAAGGCAATCTCCCGATTCTTGGCGCCTTCCGAAACAAGCGATACGATTTGCAATTCTTTTGGCGTTAAGCGCTTCACCACTTGTGCCCCGGCGTGGTCCGGTAAAGGCATGGTGGCCAAGGTCGAACGCTGCGGTACTCGATCGCCTGCCGCTACACGCCGCAAGGTGTCCAGCAGTTGCGGTCCTGTAACTGCACGCGTCACCACACCCTCGATCTGCCTTGCTAAACCATCCGGCAAGGTGATGCCTTGCTCTAAGATCAATGCGACCCGACCCTCTTGCCGGTGCACCCATTGAATCAGTTCATGTATGTCTTCCGTGAAGCTTGTAGGCATCAGCACTAGGGAGCGCGGCAGGGCTCCAAGGGCTTCCCTCAAACGGAACACATCAGCACATTCTGCCACCACACGCAGATCATTTTCGTGTGCGAGCACACGAGCTGCACCGGCTCGGAACACAGCTTGGTTGTCCGCCAGAATAACTTTGGTCACCCTTCACCTTTTTCGTGCACACCGGAACAACTGTGCGCCGCCTCTCGCCTACACGGACATCAGAACGCCCGGGGAGGGTGTTAGGCCATCCCACGAAAGTTCGTCAAACGCAACGAATGGGTTGCACGAACCAGAAAGTGTCGCACTACACGAGAGTCCGCCAAACGTTAGAGGCACAGATGACGAGGCAGCTGCATTGCTGCCGAGTGATAGATATTTGCTACCATCATGGTTATGTCCGGTTTACGGCCCTTTCACATCGCCTTCTCCGTCGACGATCTAGCAGCTGCCCGCCATTTTTACGGTCATGTGCTTGGTCTTCCAGAGGGTCGCAGCGCCGATCAATGGATTGACTTTGATCTATTTGGGCATCAGATCGTAGCGCACTATCGTCCCAAGCAAACGGCCGAAACGGCACATAGCAATCCCGTGGATGGCCATGATGTGCCCATCCCGCATTTCGGCGTAGTCCTTGAACAAAGTGATTGGGAGATCTTAGCCGACCGTCTACGCACGGCTCATGTCGAGTTCATTATCGAACCCTACACTCGCTTTAAGGGCGAGGTCGGTGAACAATCGACCATGTTTTTTCTTGATCCAGCCGGCAATGCTTTGGAGTTTAAAGCCTTCGCCGACCTAGGTCAACTCTTTGCGAAATAACCGGGGAACGCTCTTCCTCCGCATAGCAACCACTCGCTGACAAGTAGTGGCCAGCAGCTTGAGATAACAGGTCCGGTCGTGACTCAAACGGCAACCGTGAAACTGTCCTCGCTCCGTGTAACAGCACGATACATCGTATCGCGCTCGAACGGGATCCGTCCGGCCTCGGTTATGAGGCGTTCGAGATCGCGGCGTCGCATCCCTTGGGGCGTTTGAGCGCCGGCATCGTGGTAGATCTTCTCCTCAATAACCGTGCCGTCGATGTCATCCGCGCCGAAGCGCAATGCTATCTGTGCCATCTTGGGCGTAACCATCTGCCAATAACTCTTAATATGCGCGAAATTATCAAGCAGGAGACGACTCACAGCAATTTGCTTGATGTCTTGCATGCCGGTCGACTTAGGTAGATGGCTCAACGCCGTATTATCTGGATGAAAGCTGAGCGGAATGAAGGTTTGAAACCCTCCAGTTTCATCCTGAATGGCCCGTAGCTTCAGGAGATGGTCCACACGATCTTCGGCTGTCTCGATGTGGCCGTATAACATCGTTGCGTTGGAACGAAGCCCGGCTTTATGCGCCAATCGAGCCGTGTCCAGCCATTCGGAGCCGTCAATCTTGTGATCGCATATGATCGCTCGCACGCGCTCAGCAAAGATCTCAGCACCACCCCCTGGACAGGAATCAACGCCGGCCGCTTTCATTTGTTCAAGCACCTCGGCGATAGTCATCTTGCCGCGCTTTGCAAAAAAGGCAATCTCCACCATTGTGAACGCTTTTACGTGCACCTGCGGAAAGCGAACTTTCAACCCTCGCACGAGGTCCGTGAAGTACTCAAAAGGCAGATCCGGATGCAGGCCCCCAACGATGTGGAACTCCGTGACAGCTTCAGTAAGCCCTTTACCGGCGGTCTCCCATGCCTCTTCCAAAGCCATGGTGTACGTGTCTGCAGCACCTTTTTTGCGACCAAAGGCACACAAGCGACAGGAAGCGACGCACACATTGGTAGGGTTGATATGCCGATTGACGTTGAAGTACGCCAGATCGCCGTGCAGGCGTTCGCGGATCAGATTGGCCATCCACCCAACTGCGAGTACGTCGCCACTGGCGTACAAGGTCACACCGTCCTCGAAGCTAAGCCGCTCGCCGTTCTGCACCTTTTCGGCGATGGGCCACAATGCCGGATCATCGGTCTGAAAGCCATGACGAGCTTGGGAAGCGATCTGCATATCAGATATGATTCCGGATCTCCTTTCCGGTCGCAAAGGCCTTACTTCAACGACGCATTGGCAGGCGCTTGCGGCGTTTCTACCATCTTCGGTTGCACCACCACGCCGTCAAAGAGGGTGGCCCCGATCAGGTGATCCCCAACGGGCCGAACAAACCGCAGCTTCCAGCCTGTGTCCCAGTACGTTACCTTGTGCTCGGCGCCTTCGACGCTGAAGGCAACAGGCGAGGTGGACGAGGTAACCAAAACGCGATGGGCGCCTGCATCGTAGTACAAGCTATCCACCTCGGTTACAAACAAGTTCCGCAGGCTCTTCCAGTTCGCACCGTAGTCGGTGGAGAACCAGACGCCTTCACGACCGCCTACCCAGAGGTTTTTCTCTCCATCGATGGTGACGGCCCCAATCTGGGTGAGGTCGGCGGGCAGTGGAACCGCATCCCACGTCCCTCCGCCGTCCGGCGACAGGGCAAGCCGTTCGAGTCCACCGGCCAGCACCATCTGTGCCCCCTCCGCGGTTGGCGTCGACATGGCCACGTAGTGAACCTCAGGCATCGCAAGCGAGGTCACCTCCGCCCAGTGCTGCCCGCCGTCGTTCGAGCGAAGCAGTCCGTTCGAACCTCCAGCGAAGACTGTATCTTTCGTCCGCGCCATGGCGAAGATCGCAGCGTCGGTCCGGCTATTTGCTATGCCTGCCGCGGCCGGAGACGGCTTTGCGGTATGCGGCGTTCCATGTTGCGCCGGAGCCGGCTGGCGCATAGGAGCGGTACGCAACCCAGCAGCGCTTACCGTACGCGTCTTTATAAGCCGGGGTCTTGCCCCCTGGGCTGCTCTTCCCGTTTTTGCGGGGCCGGAAACCTGTCGCGTTGCGACTCGTTTCCTACCCTTCGCACTCACCGCTATTGTGGAGTTCCGGGTCGCCGTTTTGCGGCCCGCGCCCTTTTTTGCAGCTTTAAGCGGTCCGGGCCGTGCCGAAGGCGCTGCCGAGCGCGTTACCTTGAGCGTTGGCGCACCGTGCACTGTTTCCATCACAAGATGTGCCGGTGCGGGTGCTGCTGGCTTCGGAGCGGCCACAGTGGCTTTTTCCCGCGCGGCTTTGCCTTCCAGCGCGCCTGAATCTTTCCATGTACCGCCGTCCAGCCGGAAGATGCCATGGCCTGTTCCGGCCAGCACGGTTCCGTCGTCCATGGACACCAGACTAAAAACGTCTCGCCCGCCAAGGCCTTCGCTGGTCTGCTCCCATTTCACCCCGCCATCGCTGCTCTGAAAGACGCCGCCTGTGGCCTTGTCATTGACCACACCCACATACACCGTGTCCGGGCGCTGCGCGTCAGCCGCATACGCTGTAACCTGGCGCGTCGAAAAGCCCGCGTTCGAGGGCTCAAAGCTTGAGCCCCCGTCTTCGCTTCGGTAGATCCCACCGCGGTCGGTGGCGATCAAAACATGATTGGCGTTAGTCGGGTCGATGTAGACGTCATTCACGATCACATCGGCGGGCGTCAAGCGATCCCATTGGGTACCGGCGTCCGTGCTGCGGTAGAGGCCTTCCGTGGTGCCCGCAAATACCACATCAAGGTGCTCCACATCCTGTGCAAGTTTGCGCGTCCGGCGCGCTGCGGAAGGGATACCCTGCACCTTGTGAAAGAGGTCGCCCCCATCGGAGCTTTTATAGATTCCAGAGCAAGCGCTGGCGTACACCACGTTCGGCTCTTTGGGATCAACGATGATCGAGAAAACGTCCGAGTCATCGATAATGCCGGCCTTGATGTTGTGCCATGTGGCCCCACCGTCACTTGTTTTCCAAGGCAGATGCCATGTGCCTGCATAGATCGTGTTTGGGTCCTTGGGATCGATGGCAATCGACTCAATCTCATGGATCTCTTTGCTGTCGACCGGACTTATCTGCTGCCAGTGCTTGCCGTTGTCTGTGCTCCGGAACACACCTTTCAGGGTTCCCGCTACAAGCAAATTTGGATCCGAATCCGAACGGGCCAACGCGCGGACCGATTGCCCACGTAGCTCGGCTTGGGCGTACCAATTTTTTCCAAAGTCCTCGCTGACATACAGGCCACCGCCCACATGGCCCACGCTAAAAGCGCCCACGATTAGGCGCTTGGGATTGGTACGATCGACCAGGATGTTGTCCAACACCAGATCATTGCGGTGCGCCACCTGCGCGACTCGGCTCCATGTGCTGCCGCCGTCATGCGAGTCATAGAGCCAACCCGTCTCGGTGCCCAGAAAAAGGTGCTTGGGATCCAGCGGATCCGCCACGAGTGACCGGGCGTCGCCCCCAAACGGGCCCAAGGGGAACCATGGAGCCTGCGCCCGGGCGGCCCCGTGAACCAAGCCAGCCATCAACAGGGCGCCACCGAATTTTCTAAACCATCGCAAAAACATGATCTTTACTTAGACTCCGAATGCCCCCTAGGGGTGACCCGGGCAGGACCGAGCTTTCGGCGGCCGTTTCGCCGCTAAGCCCGCAGGAAGCCTCGTTACTTCATGAGCTTACAACGGAGAACGCGAACAACCCCATAAAATCGAAGCTCCACTCTGCCACTTCCGAGCTATAGAGAGCTTCCAAGTGCGTCAAAATGAAACACCGTTCCTGACCAGGAACTTCTTCCAGTTACCCTTTGTAACAGCCTCTTCTGACCCCATGCCGACCAGAGTTTCAGCGCAGATAGGCATCGTCCTTTGCAATCCAATCCTGCCGCGGAGGCGCGAAAATATCAAAGTCCACCGTGTCCTCCAGAGCTTCGGCCGCATGCGGCACATTTCCCGAGATGATCAACACCTCCCCGGCACGCACAACCTGCTGCTGTTCTGCTCCCGGCTGCCCCAGCGTAAACAAAAGTGCTCCCGACACAATCCACGAGATTTGCTCATTGCTGTGACTGTGTCGCGGCACAGTTGCCCCTTGCTTCAGGTCAATGCGCGCCAGCATGGCTTGCGCTCCGGTCATAAACTGCCGGCTCACCAACGGATTCAAGACCTCAAGGGGAACGTCGGCCCAGCGAGTGTGGACCACGCCGAACTCATTTGCCGGAGATGAAACTGCGGAGTCAGCCAAGAAAGTTCCTCTTTTGCGCCTGATGCGCTGTGCAGACTGGAAAAATTCCGTCGCTGTTGTAGAGTAAACGCAACTGCACCCATCTGAGCACCCCCTGCGCCGCCCTGCGTGGCGCGAACTTCGCCCCCTGTGCTTTTGGCGAGGCGGACCAACCTTGGACTGATAACCGAAAGGACAGCTGGCATGGGCTCATCGAGAAGGATCTGGAAGCGGGCTATCATCGAAGGCCGCACCTCGCAATGGAACTTAGCGCTTCTTTGTTTCTGCTTGCTGGCCGCGATCTTGTCGGCCGGAACGATGCTGGGCCAGATGCCTGCCACAGCCTCCACCGACCGCCTAGCGGCGCTGGAAAAGTCATCCACCGATAACGCCGCCGCCATTGCGGCTGCGCAGTCCGCAGGCGACAACGCCTGGATGCTCACCTCCGCCGCCCTGGTGCTGATGATGAGCGGTCCCGGTTTGGCCCTGTTCTATGGCGGCCTGGTGCGCCGCAAAAATATCCTCGGGACCATGATGCAGACCTTTGCCATGATGGCCGTCATCACCATTCTGTGGGCCTTTATCAGCTATTCCCTTGCCTTCAGCACCGGCAATGCCTTTATCGGCGGTCTTCACAATGCATTTCTTCATGGCGTCGGCCTAACGCCCGATAAGGACTACGCCGGTACAATTCCTCTACAAACCTTCATGGTGTACCAGCTTATGTTCGCTATCATCACGCCCGCACTGATCTCGGGCGCCTTTGCCGAACGCATGAAGTTCTCCGCCATGCTCCTCTTTATGGTGCTCTGGGCGATCTTTGTATACAGCCCTATGGCGCATATGGTGTGGGGCAAGGGTGGCCTGCTTAACGCCTCGCTGGGCGGCAAGTTCCCTTGCCTCGACTTTGCGGGCGGCACGGTCGTCCATGTCACCTCCGGCGTCAGCGCGCTGGTTACGGCGTTGTTTTTGGGCAAACGCCTCGGATACCCCCAAAAAGCCATGCCGCCACACTCTGTGGTGCTCAGCTTTATCGGCGCCTGCCTACTGTGGGTTGGTTGGTTCGGCTTTAACGCCGGCTCGGCATTGGCTGCGAGCGGCTTGGCGACCTCGGCTTTTGTGGCTACACACTTCGCCGCCGCTGCCGCTGCCGCGGGCTGGCTGGCCGCCGAGTGGTTCCGCAACGGCAAACCGTCCGCACTCGGCGGCATCTCCGGTGCGGTCGCCGGCCTAGTCGGCATCACGCCCGCCGCTGGCTTTGTCACGCCCATGAGCGCCCTTTGGATCGGCCTCATTACCGGCGTCTTCTGCTTCTACATGGTGGTCAAAGTCAAAAACGTCTTCGGCTATGACGATTCGCTCGACGCCTTCGGTGTGCATGGCGCGGGCGGCACCATGGGCGCGTTGCTTACCGGGCTGTTCGCAAACTCTGTCATCAATCCCCTGCTCGGCGCGGGCAAGCCCACCGGCTTCTTCGAAGGCAATCACCACCAAATCCTCAACCAGCTCGCCGGCGTGGCAATCGCCTGGGCGCTTTCCATCGTCGGCACCTTGCTCATCCTGTTTGTAGTCGATAAGCTCATCGGGCTGCGCGTCAGCGAGGACGACGAGCGTAC
>CAXTTZ010000142.1:0-8205 GCA_964247325.1 uncultured Acidobacteriaceae bacterium
GGCATGTGTCGGCGACGGGGGACGTGACCTCGGCGGTGGCGCAGGCTGCGGCGGCGATCCCGGACGCGGTGGAAGTGATACCGACAGTGCACGAGGGTGCCACGGAAGTGGCAGAGCTGGACGCCGAGGTGGCGCATACGATAACCCCAGTGGGTGGAGCCGTCCCGTTGCGGAGCGGGTCGGCGCCCGCTATAGGTGCGGCCAGTCTGCCGGGGGCGGCGGACTTTGCTGGAGAGGCGGTGACGGAAGGTACGGTAGCGACGGCGGTGTTAGAGCCGATCAAGAGCGTGGAGCAGCGGTTTGGGTTGGATCCGGACCGGTACCTGCGCGATGGGTCGATTGTGATTGCGGCGATTACGTCGTGCACAAACACGAGCAATCCGTACGTGATGATGGCGGCCGGACTTTTGGCGAAAAAGGCGGTGGAGGCTGGGCTGCGGACGCCGCCTTGGGTAAAGACGTCGCTGGCGCCGGGGTCGCGCGTGGTTACCGATTATTACAAACGCTCGGGGCTGCTCCAGTCGCTTGACCGGTTGGGATTTCAGGTGGTCGGGTACGGGTGCACGACCTGCATTGGGAACTCGGGGCCGCTGCCGGAGGATGTATCGAGGTCGATCGAGGCACATGGATTGGTGGCCGTGTCTGTGCTGAGCGGAAACCGGAACTTTGAAGGGCGAATTTCTCCGGAGGTACGGGCGAACTACTTGATGAGTCCGCCGCTGGTGGTGGCCTATGCTCTAGCGGGGCACATCGAGCACGACTTCGAGAATGAGCCACTGGGGCGCGGGCACTATGGCGCGAAGGTGTACCTACGCGACATTTGGCCGACGCAGGCAGAGGTGGCCGCGGCGGTGCAGGAGTCAATCGATGCGGAGATGTTCCGTGGCCAATACGCGACCGTGGCGGAGGGGGATGCGAACTGGCAGAACCTGAGGTTTCCGAGCGGTGACACGTATGGGTGGGAGGCGGATTCAACCTACATCCGGCGGGCACCGTACTTTGACGGCATGGAGGCGACGCCGGCACCGGTGCAGGACATTGTTCACGCCCGGTGCTTGGCTTGGTTGGGGGATTCCGTGACGACAGACCACATCTCGCCGGCGGGCTCGATCAAGCGCAACGGGCCGGCAGGCAAGTATCTGACCGAACATGGCGTACCGACGTTTGAGTTCAACAGCTACGGGTCGCGGCGCGGCAACCATGAGGTCATGGTGCGCGGCACGTTTGCGAACGTGCGGCTGCGGAACAAGCTGGCGCCAGGCACGGAAGGCGGCGTGACACGGCTGCTGCCCGAGGGCGAGGCGCTGTCGATCTATGACGCGTCGGTCGCCTATGCCGAGCGCGGGGTGCCGCTGTGCATTTTGGCAGGCAAGGAGTATGGATCGGGGTCGAGCCGCGACTGGGCGGCGAAGGGGCCGAAGCTGCTGGGCATACGCTTTGTGATCGCAGAAAGTTATGAGCGGATTCACCGGTCAAACCTGGTCGGCATGGGGATTCTGCCGCTGCAGTTCCAAATGGGCGAGAGCGCCGACACGTACGGGTTGACGGGTGAAGAGGTGTTCACGGTGGGAGAACCGGGGCAGCTGCGAACCCTGCTGGAAAGCGGCTTCAGCACAGGCAAAAACATGACAGTGAGCGCGGCCAAGGCGGATGGAGGTGTGGTGGAGTTTCCGGTGACGCTGCGTATCGATACACCGCAGGAGATCTTGTACTACCAGCACGGGGGCATCTTGCAGTATGTGCTGCGGCAGTTGGCCGGGAGGGCATAGCGATAGAAGTAGGCAATCGGGTTCGTACTTCTTGTGAGCTAGGAGGGGTACGCTTACTAGCAGCAGACCTCGTCAGCTTGAAATGTCTGCGTTCTGTTCGCAAGGCTCAAGTGTGCTTCGCGATCAGAAGGTTGGCTAGATAGATCAGTGCGGAGCCGAACAGCACCGAGGGTACAAGAAACTTTCGGGGGCCCTGGTGCTGGCGAAGCTCGGGAAGGAAGTCTTCGGTGGCCATTTGCAGAAAGAAGCCGGCAGCCAGTACCAGCAGCGCCACCGACCCGCGTGCGGAAAGGACCCACCAGACCGTGACGAGCCCCCCGAGAAAGGGGGCAAGGGCGTCGGCGGCGAGAAAGGCAAAGTCCACGCCGGTGGGTTTTTCTCCACCCGTGGTAAGCAGGACGGTGTTCATGCCATCGCCGAGGTCGTGCGCGGCGATGCCGAAGGCGACGGCGTAGCCGGCAGCGTGGGAGGCGGCATAGGCGGCGCCGATCGCCATGCCGTCGCGAAAGCTATGAAAGATAAGCATGGTGGCCCCGGTGCGGCGGACGGTTCGTTGCCCTGCATGGGAGGCCTGCCATTTGCATCGGGCGTCCAGGGCTCGCGCGAACACATGAAATAACAGGAACGATAGAAGGGTGAGGCCCAAGGTGTTCGCCACCGCGATGCCGGCTGTGTTTCCGAGCAAGATGGCTTCGGGGAGGAGATCGAGGAAGGCCGCCCCTAGAAGCAGCCCGGCGCCTATGGCGATGAGATAGATAAGGTAGCGGCGGTACCGGATCGCGAGCATGCCGCCGACCAAGGTAGACAGGATGGGGAAACTGAAAAGGGCAAGCCGCATGCAGCACTAAGGCTACTTCATGAGCGCTTAGCGCAATCCTGCCGAGGAGAGCGAGGTTTCTTATGAGCCCGTGGCGCACGTTCCGTACACAAAGAACTGGTGACCGGGCGCGAAGCTCCTTGAAACGAAAGCTAGCCTGTGTTCATGCGGTATACATGCGTTTAGAAGATCCTGCACCATGCAACATACTCTCCGGACTGCGCGCCGGCCACGGTCCCGTTACGGTCGACCCTGATCCTGTTTTGCCCGATCACGACCGTATCAACATCGCAAAATCCTGCCGTGAGCTGGGATCGTGAGCTGGGATCGTGATCTGGGTAAAGTTGCGTGGCGAGAGTGAGCGCTGCATCCTGAGGGGATGGGATTGTTTGGGAAGAAGGTGAAGCAAGAGCACAAAGTGATGTTGCAGCATGACCGCGCAGCGGGGGTGTTGCAGTCGGAGTATCACCGGGCAACGCCGGAGTGTCCGCGGCCGGAGCAGTGGTCGATGGTGGATTCCATGACGGCGGAGGTGGAGGTGCTGGAGTTCTTGGCGACGCTGGTGACCACGCTGAAGCCGGGGCTGGTCGTGGAGACAGGGAGTTTTCTGGGGGTGTCGACCGAATGGATCGCACGGGGGTTGGCACGGAACGCGGAGGCGCAAGTGGGGGCGCCAGGGCGTGTGGTGTCGTGCGAGTATGACCCGGTCGTGTACGCGCGGGCGCGGGAGCGATTCGGAGACGAAAACCCGCTAACGCGATTTGTAGAGTTGCGGAATGAGAGTTCGCTGGAAATGCAGGTCGAAGGGACGATCGATCTGCTGTTTTCGGATTCGGACCCGGAGATACGAGAGCGGGAGGTGCGGCGATTTCTACCGCAGATGAGCCGGTGGGGGCTGGTGATCATGCATGATGCAAGTTCGCATCAGCGGACGGTGCGGGAGGCGGCGCTGCGCATGGAGCGGGAGGGGTTATTGAGTGTGCTGTTGCTGCCGACGCCGCGGGGGTTGGTGTTGGCGCAGGGGAAGCGAGCCTTGGGGTAAGTTCAGGCCAAGGCAAACGCTGTGTGCGCGGCGGGTTGGGTTAGGACGTTGCACTTGGGAGAGCGCGGGGCCGAAGTCGGCGGCGAAGGGGGCTTTCTAGGGCGAGGAAGACGCCCATCGAGAGGAGGAGCATGACGGCGAGGTAGGCGAGGAGGACAGCGACGAGGTGGAGCGAGCGGTCGAGGTGGAAGACGTAGACCATGATGCCGAGCGGAAAGGCATGGAGGAGATAAAGGCTGTAGCTGGCTTCCCCGAGGAGGATAAGCGGTTTGGCGCCAAGAGGGCGGGTCCAGGCGGGCTGGGTCGCGAAGCCAAAGATGAGCAGAGCGAACGCGGGGGCGAGCAGGCCGGAGTGCATGACAGGGTAGGGAATGAAGCGCTGCAGAGCGATGCCGAGGGCGAGTAGGAGCGCGCCGGCGAGGATAAGTGAGTTGCGCGGGTGCGGTGGGGTACGGAGGAAGAGGGCACCAGCGCCCATGCCGAGGAGGAAGTCGGGGAGGCGAAGGAGAGGGTTGAATTTTAAGGCATTGAGCCAGGGGAGGAAGAGGTCTTGGCTGGAGGCGTGGAGGACGCCGTCCGGGTGGAGACGGACGTAGGTCAGGCTGAGGGCGAGGCTGGCGAGCCAGGAGAGGGCGATCCAAAGGGCAAGGCCGCGCGATGCGAGCGGATGGAGTCGACGAAGTGCGAATGGGAAGACAAGGTAGAAAAACGCTTCGACCGAAAGGCTCCAAGCGACGACGTTCCAGAAAAATAGCGTGCTGGGAAACCAGGATTCAAGCAACAGCGGAAAGGAAAGGAAGACGAGTGGAGGGGAGACGTGCAACGCGCGCATGTGCGGAAGGGCGAAGTTGAGCACGGGCGCGGTGACGAGCAGAGAGAAGAGGTAGGCGGGATAAATGCGGGCGAAGCGGGCTCGCCAGAAGCGGGATTTGCTGAGCGGATGGCCGGTGTAAACATAGACCAGAATGAAGCCGGACAGGACGAAGAAGAAGCTGACGCCGAGATAGCCGAGTTTGATCGTCGCGAGGTAGGGTGCGGGGCCGCCGCGCCAAAGACCGATCTCGCGAATGTGGAAGAGCACGACCCAAAGAGCGGCGACGAAGCGCAGCGAAGTGAGAGCGGTGATCTCGGGACGGCGGGGCGGCGGGATCGGGCGTACCTCGTGCGGTAGGTAAGGTCAGCGGTTGCGTGGTGGGTGACAGGTGTAAATGTCGAAGAAGGGAGTTTCGGAGTCGAGTTGGTAGGTGTCGTGGAAGGCTTGTTGGAAGGCAGGTGGGAAGAGTTGGTGCTCGGGGTAGGCATGCGGGTACATCACGCTGTAGATACTGACGGCGTGGAAGGGGTGCTCGCCGTGGGGAATGAGGAAGGTGGGGTGTTGGCAGTCGCGGAGGGCGGCGAGCTCGGCGGGAGTGAAGGGGAGGCGCATAAGTTCGAGGTCGGCGACGGCGCTGGGGTCGTAATGGTAGGCGCCGCCGGCGGCGAGGACTTCGGGCGCGGCGTAGAGGGGCGAGTAGTTTTGCTCGAGGTCGGTTTCGCCGGCGCCTTCGCCTAGCTCTACGGTGCGGCCGGGGAAGCGGGCGAGGGTTTGGCGGAGGTCGACTTGGAGAGCCAGGGCTTGGGGACGTTCGCGGGCGGTAAGGCGATGCATGTCGGCAAGCTCGCCGGCTGCGCCGAGCAGCAGGAGAGCGCCGAAGCAGGCCCAAAGATAAAGCAGCGGGACGGGAGTGAGGCGGGGCGCAGAGGGCAGAGCAGGGGCGGATCGCAGGGTGAGGTAAACGTCAACCGCAAGAAAGGCGAAAGCGGGAACGAAGGGGGCGAGGTGGTGGCGACCGCCACCAAACTTGCCGGCGAGGATGTCCATGACCAGGGTGCTGAGCAGGAGCAGGCCCAGAGGGAGGGCTTGGTCACGGAGGTAAAGGCGGGCGCGGTCTCGGTTGCGAAGAAACAGTTGGGCGAAGAGCAGAGCGCAGGGAAGGACTAGGACGGCGGAGGTGAAAAAGTCGCCGGCGAGCTCTTTGGAGCTGCGTGGCTGCGCGGACATGCCGTGGAGCCAAAAGGCATAACTATGGAGCGAAAAGGTGGGGCTCAAGAAGGGAAGGAAATTGAGGACCGCAGCGGCGAAGGCGGCGGCTAGAAGGAGTTTGGGGCCACGGCGTTTCCACTCCAGGGCAAGCGGGTACAGCAAATAAAGGACGGTGGTGATTTTGACCCCGATGCCAAGAGCCAGCGCGAGGGTGATGAGGACGAAGGCGAGGGCAGGGCGACGCGTAAGGGGCGCGAGAAGCGCAAGGGCGACAGCGATAAAGATAAGGAGGTCGCCGCGGGCCTGGAGGAGGTAGCTCTGCTTCATGAGCAGGGCGGCGAGGATGAGGCCGAGGGTGAGCAGGGTCGCGGGGAGGGCGAGGCGCTTGCGGAAGATGGCAAAAAGAAGGGCGAGGAAGAGGGCGTTGCCGAGGAGAACGGCGGCTTTGAGCGTAGTGACGCCGGCACCGAAGAGCTGCATGGCAAGGCCGTACGGAAGAAAGCAATACGGGCCGTATGGGATGGGCCAAGCGTAGACGGGCATGCGGTGGACGGAAAAGAAGGAGGCGGCAACAATGTAGGGTTCGACAGGGTCGACGTAGCCGGGAAAAGTGAGGACGGCGAGGGCGGTGAGGAGGTAAAGCGCGAGCAGCACGGCAGCGGCGGCCAGCGCGGTGGAGGGTTGCTGGATATGGGCGACGAGGCGGGCGCGGGTGGTGGGAGCGAGCCGGGAAACGACAAAACAGCCGAGCAGCAGAAGGAGCGCAGAGCCGGCAAAGGCGTGCGAAAGCATGTGAAAGAGGCCGTGCGAGGCTGTGCTCATGGAACTGCTAAGGTCCTTTGGGAGCCGAAGTCTCCGTATGCCCAGTATGCAGGCGATGGCAGGGAATGCGACAGATTTTATGGTGAGCAGAAGGGAATAAGGAAGCGCAGCGGGTAGCGGGCTTATACTCGGCTGCGAAGGAGGATCGTATGGGTGTCTTCGTGGAGGCAGAACTAGACGGCAGACGCGGGACGTGGGGCGCTTGCCGTAGCATCGAGGTATGAGTGGAACGGTTCTAGGAACGGCGCGGGCGATGTATTTGCCGGAGATTTTGGCGCATGTGCGGGTGGTGGTGGAGGAGCGTAAGCGCGGGGTGGACGTGCGGGCGATGGAGCGGGCGGCGGCGGCGCACCAACCTCGTGGATTTGCACGGGCGCTGCGGGCGGCGGCGGTGCAGGGGCCAGCAGTGATCGCAGAGTTGAAGAAGGCCTCGCCTTCCAAGGGGATGATTCGGGCGGAGTTTCGGGTGGAAGATTTGGCGGGCGAGCTGGAGCGGGCTGGGGCGGCGGTGCTTTCGGTGTTGACCGAGGAAAGGTTTTTTCAGGGGTCGCTGGAGAACCTGCGGCGCGCTTCGGCAGCGGTGCGGAAGGATTTTTTGGTGGATCCGTGGCAGGTGATGGAGGCGCGGGCGAACGGGGCGGATGCGGTGTTGTTCATCGCCGCAGCGCTATCGGATGCGGAGCTGAAGGCGCTGCGGGAGGAGGCGCGGCGGTGCGGACTGGATGTGCTGTGCGAGGTGCATGACCGGGAGGAGTTGGAGCGGGTGCGGGCGCTGGAGTGTGAGTGTATCGGGGTGAACAGCCGCGATCTGCGGACCTTTGCGGTGTCCCTGGACAGTGCCTGTGTGCTGGCGCGGGAGCTGCCAGCAGGGGCCGTGCGGGTGGCCGAGAGCGGCATTGCGAGTCGGGCGGATATGGATCGGCTGCGCGCGGCGGGGTATGAGGCGTTCTTGGTAGGCGAGTCGCTGATGCGGGCGGAGCGGCCAGGGAAAGCCTTGCAGACATTACTTGAAGTGGTTCGTTCATAGTTGTTAGTGAAAGCATGCAGCTCCAAGGGCAACTTCACCATCGCCGAAAAGTAACGTTTAGCCCAACTAAGAATTAGCAACTAGCAACTTGGACGAGACGCCTATGTGGGTAAAAATTTGTGGAACGACGAGCGCTGAGGACGCGCGCATGGCGGTCGAAGCAGGAGCTGACGCGTTGGGGTTTATCTTTGCGCCGAGCCGGCGGCAGGTAAGTGCGGCGGCGGTGGCGGAGATGATGCGGCAGTTAGGCGCATCACCGGTGGAACGGGTAGGGGTGTTTACGACGCAGCCAGCGGAGGAGATTGTGACAACGGTGCGGGAGGCGGGGCTGACCGCGGTGCAGTTGCATAGCGCGCACGACCCGGCGACGACGAGGCGGTTGGCGCTCGCGCTCGGGGAGGAGGTGCGGCTGCTGCAGGTGGTAGCTTTGGATGTAGCGCTCGAGACGGAGGCTGAGGTGGAGCGTGGGTTTCGAGAGCCGCTTCGGCAGGCGGCGGAGGACCCGGCAGTGTGGGCGGTGTTGCTGGATGCGGCGCGGGGGGCGGAATCCGGAGGGCTAGGGATGCGATTTGCGTGGGAGCGGGCCGCCGGAGCGGTGCAGGCGGTGTTTTCGGGGGTGGGTGGGCCTAAATTATTGTTAGCCGGTGGTTTAGATGCGGGCAATGTGGGGGAGGCGATCCGGGTGTTGCGGCCGTGGGGAGTGGG
>CAXTTZ010000143.1:0-8164 GCA_964247325.1 uncultured Acidobacteriaceae bacterium
AAACCGTCCTCGCCGCCCTCTAATGTCCGCGCGTCTCCTTGTTGCAGTCGTGCAGTCTTACGCTCTGCATTGACCACGGAGCATGACCTTCAATTCGTACACAGTCATGTCCCACAACGGCATTTGTCGGGATCAATCCTGCGCTGAGTCTGCACCGACTTCCTCACCAAGGAATCGAGCCACCTGTGCGCGAGAAGGTTCCCGTTGGCCCGTCCGGACCGAGCAGTGCCAGCCTGACCGGTTCGAGCGCGCCTTCCTCGAGAGTCCCGGTGCCCTGGAAACCGTTAAGGTTTGTCCTGATAAATCCGGGTGAGCACGCGTTCACCTTGATTCCGGTGGGCTCCAACTCGATGGCCATGGCAAGCGTGATGGCGTTCAGTGCGGTCTTTGAAGCGGGGTATCCAACACCGAAGATCTTCCGGTACTCAAAGGATGGATCGGCGTTGCGTGTGAGCGATCCTGCACCGCTGGAGACATTCACAATCCGGGCTGCTGGGGATTTGCGAAGCAGCGGCAGCATCGCTTGGTAGACGGCCAACACGCCGAATACATTTGTCTCCCAGATCGCGCGGACCTCATGGAGCGATACCGTACTCGGCCGATTCTTCTGTGCATAGTCTTCGACAGATTGATCGGGCAAGCGGCCCGTATTCGAGATGGCCGCATTGTTGACGAGCACATCGAGAGAACCGAAGTTCTGCTGAATCTGTTCCGCCGCCCTTGTGATGGAAGCCTGGTCGGTCACATCGAGCTGGATCGCCAGGGCGTGGTCACCAATCAGCTTCGCCGCGGCTTCGCCACGCTCGTAGTTGCGGGATCCAACCAACACCGTGAACTCTTTAGCGACGAGTTCTCTGGCGATCTGAAATCCTATTCCCTGATTCGCGCCGGTCACGAGTGCCACACGTCTGTTTTGCATGTCTTCTCCTTCAGCGATGACCGATTTGTGGCTGTATAGTTAGAAACGGAACATCGCTCCGTTAAGCATAACCGGAACGCTGTTCCGGTCGCAAGGGTTTACTGTAAGGACTTCAAATGGTGAATAAAGGAGATCATGCGAACCCTGCACCCCGCCCTACACGTGCGGATGCGCGGCGGAAGTCGGCCTCGTTGCTTGCGGCAGCCATGGAAGTCTTCTCAGAGCGCGGTGTAGACGCTCCGGTTCGTGAGATCGCTGCGCGCGCAGGTGTCGGCCTCGGCACGGTTTATCGTCACTTTCCGGAACGGTCGGACCTGATCAAGGCCGTGTTTCAGTCACAGGTGGATGCCTGTGCGGATGCCGGGCCGTCCCTGGCAGCGCATTTTAAGCCAGAGGATGCCCTGAGGCGATGGTTGCATCGCTATGTCGATTTCCTTGCTACGAAGCGTGGTCTCGCGAGTGCACTCCATTCCGGCGATCCAGCCTATGCGGCTCTCCCAGCGTACTTCGGTCACCGGCTTCTACCTGCGTTGCAGACCTTGCTTGACACTGCCGTGGCTGCAAAGGCGATACGTTCAGATGTCTGGGCCGAGGATCTGCTCCATGCGGTGGCGAACCTTTGCCGAAGTTCGCATGACAAAGGGCTCGAGCACGCGCGCAAGATGGTCGATGTGTTCATAGATGGCTTGCGTCACAAGAACTCAAGAGAGGCTCGGCAGGTAGACAACAGGGGCCTGTGATACGAGCCAAAGAGGCACGTGAAGCTGCCTATGGTTAGTACCTACAAGTCGCATTAGCAGAAGTTTGGTGCTCGCCGCACCCTCACGCTGCGAAGCGTTTCGCGGTCTTAATGCCAGTTCTATAAACGACTTGGTGACCTAGTTCCGCCGTACCGTGAATCCCGTGCTCGTGTGGTGCAATGGTTTCGGAGACGCCTGAACGATGGATTTAGAGCTGAATGGCAAAAGGGCATGGGTCACGGGTAGCAGCAAAGGGATCGGCGAAGCGATTGCTCGTACTTTGGCACGTGAGGGAGCGACCGTGATCGTTCATGGTCGTGATCGGGAAAAGACTGAGCACGTTGCATCGAGCATCATCGCGCAAGGTGGACAGGCTCATGCTGTCGTTGGGGACCTGACGCAGGATGAAGAGGTAGAGCGACTGGTCGCAGAGACAAATACGCTCGTTGGCGCCGTCGATATTCTCGTCAACAACGCCGGCGGCTCCGGCGTGAAGGAAAGTTGGGAGGACACCCAGTCATCCTCATGGTCATCGGCCTATGATCGCAATGTTCTGGCAGCGCTCAGGGTGACCACACGGCTTCTGCCGAAGATGCGACAGGCCAAGTGGGGACGTATTATCAACATTTCAAGCCTAGCGGCAACCATGCCGCCATCGTCTGGGGCGGATTACGCAGCGTGTAAGGCGGCTATGAACGCGATGACGGCTTCCTTGGCCAAGGCGGTAGCCGCCGATGGAATCACGGCGAACGCCGTCTCACCTGGCACGATACGCAGTTCCACACTGGAAGATCGTTTCCGGGAGGTCGCCAAAGAGCGGGGATTGGGAGATGTGGACACGCCATGGAAAGATGTCGAGCGAGCTGTTTTGCCCATGTTCGCCCAAGTTCCTGTCGGGCGGGTAGGAGAGTTGGACGAAGTTGCCAACTTAATTGCTTTCCTCGCCAGCCCCGTAGCGGCATACATCACCGGGACCAATCTGCGGATTGACGGTGGCCTGTCGCCAACTCTCTAATTCATGCACGCCACCACCGACGTACCGCAGGATGTGATGGTGACCGCCTGTTCACCCGCTCGCTAGATAGCGATGATCCTTACAAGTCGCATTGTCGGAAGTAATCTTCTGCCACGAAGACCAAATACCTGGTCAGCCTTAAGCAGTCCGCAACGCAAAACCTAACCTCGCCCGTTGAAGCATAATCATTCACGAATGCCGATTTTGCCTCCCACCGTCCTGATTATCGGCTCTGGCGCCCGCGAACACGCCATCGCCACCGCCCTCGCCCGTTCTCCGCAGCGCCCTCAGCTCCTTTGCTTCTCCAACGCCCGGAACCCCGGCATCGAGCATCTCACCCGCCTTCCGAACGCCTACCGCACCGGCTCGCTTATCGACGCCTCGGCCATCGCCGCATTCGGCCTGGAACACCACGCCACCCTCGCCATCATCGGCCCCGAAGCTCCGCTGGCCGTAGGCGTCGCCGACGCGCTTTGGGCCTCGAGCATCGCCACGGTCGGTCCCACGCAAAAGCTCGCCCGTATCGAGTCCTCGAAAGGCTTCGCCCGCGCCCTGCTCGCCGACCACAACATCCCCGGCAACCCCTTCTTTCAGCGTTTCGCCCCTACCCTCACCCTTAACAACGACGCCGTTCTCCGCGACGCCGAAGCTGTCCTACAACGCCTTGGTCCTTATCACGTCATTAAGGACGACGGCCTCGCCGGCGGCAAAGGCGTCAAGGTCTTCGGCGATCACCTGCACTCATTCGACGACTCCCTCGCCTTCTGCCGCGAGCTCCTCGAAGCCGGCCACCCCTTCCTGATCGAAGAAAAACTCGAAGGCGAAGAGTTCTCCCTGCTCAGCTTCACCGACGGTGCCACCCTCCGCCATATGCCCCCCGTCCAGGACCACAAGCGCGCTTTCGAGGGCGACCGCGGCCCGAACACCGGCGGTATGGGCTCTTATTCTTGCGCCGACGGCCTGCTCCCCTTCCTCACTGCCGACGATATCGCCGCCGCCCAGCGACTCAACGAGCAAACTGTCGCCGCCCTCCGCGACGAATGCGGCGCCCCCTACCGCGGCATCCTGTACGGCGGCTTCATGGCCACCCGCAATAGCGTGCGGCTCATCGAGTACAACGCCCGCTTCGGGGACCCTGAATGCATCAACCTGCTCACCCTGCTGGACTCTGACTTTGTCGCGATCTATAAGGCCATTACAGACGGCACGCTCAACAGCCTCAACGTGCACTTCCGCCCTGCGGCCAGTGTCTGCAAATACATTGTCCCCGAGGGCTACCCCGACGACCCCCGCAAGGGCGACCCTGTCACTCTCCCCGCCAGCCTTCCCCCAAATACCGACCTCTTCCTTTCCGCCGTCGATCTGCAAAACAACCAGCTTATCGCTACAGGCTCCCGCACCGTCGCCATCGTCGCCACAGCGGAAACGCTCGCCGAGGCCGAAGCCGAGTGCGAGCGCGCCGCCGCCACGATCCCGGGGCCCTTCTTCCACCGCCCCGACATCGGCACCGCCGAGGCGCTCGGCCGCCGCATGGAACATATGCGACAGCTTCGTGCTATTTAATGGACAAACGCCGGGTTACACTTGCAGGAAGTGCCGATGTCAAACACAGAGAACATCCTCCAAACCCTAAAGACCACGGTGCAGGACGTGGTGGCCCCGGACGTGCGCGAGCTAAAAGTGCGCCTGTCCTCTCTTGAGGATCAGATGAAAGTGCAGTTTGACGCGCTTCAGCGACAGTCTGATGCTCAGTTCAAAGCCATTATGGCGGCTATGAACCAAAACAAGGCCGAGTCGGAACTTTCCAGCTTCCGCACTCTCGCTGACGTCAAGGAACGGCTTGCTGTGCTGGAAGCAAAGCGTCAGTAAGTCTTTTTAAATCCTTGGCTCCCTCGTACTCTTTCCTAAACGCGACGTTGTGACCGTACTCTCTATCCGCCACGGCCGTCGTCTTTCTTCGATTCAGCAATAGCAACGATGGCCAAACTGATCACCTTCCCGAAGCCCCAACGCGACCCCCTCCGCGTCGGCGTTCTCGGCTCCACACGCGGCACGGCCCTCCAAGGCATCCTCGACGCCCTCGTCGCCAACACGCTCCCCGACGTCGATCTCACACTCGTCCTCTCCGACAAGCCGAACGCCCCCATCCTCGACCGCGCCGCCGACGCCGGCATCGACACCCTTTATCTCGACCCTCACGGCCTCGACCGCCCCATTTACGACGAGGAGGTCACCCGGGCCTTCGAAGAAGCCGGCGCCGACCTCCTCCTTATGATCGGCTACATGCGCATCGTCAGCTCCAACTTCATCGAGCAGTGGCGCGGCCGCCTGCTGAACGTCCACCCGTCGCTCCTGCCCGCCTTTGCCGGCCTGATGAACCGCCGCGTCCACGAGGCCGTCCTGCACTCCGGCGTCCCCGAAACCGGCTGCACCATCCACCAGGTCACCGAGGACGTAGACGCCGGCCCTATCGTCCTCCAACTGCGCTGCCCCGTGCTCGACGAAGATACGGTAGAAACCTTGAAAGACCGCGTGCAAGCGCTCGAACAACAAGCCTTCGTCGAAGTCCTGCGCCGCTGGCCGCGTCCCTAACGGCTTCTGAAACCCTGCGCCGCTGGCCGCATTCTTAGCCGCTTGTGAACTCCCAGCCGGACAAGTAGCATAAAATGGACCTCGTTCTCGCCAACCCATGAGCCATACCGTCAATGCGACCGGCATGCATCTTCGCAACCTCCTGGAGGACGAAGATTTTCATGCCCGGAGGGAGCCTTCCTCGCTAGACCCATGGCGCGAGGCGCAGGCCCTTCGTCGCCTCACACGTGTTCTTGCCGGTTCGCCCATCCAGGATGTTCTGCAGGAGGTGGTCGATCTTGCCGTGGAGCTTTGTGGCGCGGACAGCTCCGGCATCAGTCTCGAGGAGCATGGGTCCGATGTGGATCGCCGCTTCCGATGGATCGTCGTGGCCGGAAGCTTCAGCCGCTACGTCAACGGAACGACACCGCGCTTTTTCAGCCCGTGCGGCACCTGTCTGGACCGGAATCAGCCCCAAATCTACTCGGTCTCGCAGCCCTACTATGACTTCCTGGGCGTGGAAGCGGAAGATATCTCCGAGGGTCTGCTCATCCCCTGGATCGCCGGCGAACAGCGCGGCACCTTGTGGGCCGTGAATCACGATTCCCACAGAATCTTTTCCCCCAGAGACTACGAGCTGCTCAAAACGCTGGCCGACTTCGCCAGTATCGCCATCGGCTATCGCCAGCAGCAGCAGCGAGCCCAGTTGGCCGAACAAAGGGCAGCCCTGAACGCCAGGGCGCACCAACTGGCCCATGAGATCAACAATCCTCTGCAAAGCATTACAAATTCCCTGTACATCGCACAGAATGACGGCCCGGACAGCAAGCAGCATCTCGAGCAGGCAGCCGCCGATCTCGCTCAGCTTTCCAAACTGGTCGATACCTTGCTCCGGTCCGACACGGAACCTGCTCTCTGAAGCTACAATCAACCCTTCAGGGCGGAACACACCATGCATCCTTACATCGGCATCATCATGGGCTCCCGCTCCGATTGGGCCACCATGGAACACGCCGCCAATACCCTCGACGACCTCGCCATCCCGTACGAAGCCGAGGTCGTCAGCGCCCATCGCACCCCCGAAAAACTCTTCACCTACGCCCGCGGCGCAAAAACGCGCGGCCTCCAACTCATCCTCGCCGGCGCAGGCGGCGCCGCGCACCTCCCGGGCATGGTCGCCGCCCTCACTCCGCTCCCCGTCCTCGGCGTCCCCGTCGAAAGCAAAGCCCTCCATGGCCTCGATTCCCTGCTCTCGATCGTCCAAATGCCCGGCGGCATCCCAACCGCCACCTTCGCCATAGGCCCTGCCGGCGCCAAAAACGCCGCCCTCTTCGCCGCCGCTATCCTCGCCCTGAATGACCCCGCCCTAGCCACCCGTCTAGACGCCTTCCGCCAAGCCCAAACCGAAGCCGTCCTAACCCACCCCGACCCGCGCACCTAACCATTAGCCTTTGCCTTTGCCTTTGCCTTTTTGGTTGTCATTCCCGAAGGGAATCTGCGTTTTGCCTTTGGCTCTACCTCTGCCTTCCACCCCAAAAAAATCCATCAATTGAACTGCCCATGAACTTCCAGCAAAACCCTACCGAAAGCAACCACGCCGCGGGTGCGCCACAACCCCCCATCCGCCTCGGCATTCTCGGCGCCGGCCAGCTCGCCCTTATGCTCGCCGAGGCCGCCCCCCTCCTCGCCGCCAAGCTCCCGGACGCCCCGCGCCTCGAAGTCCTCTGCGCCGGCGCTCCCGGCGACCCCGCCGAAATCGTCGCCCCCGTCTTGGAAACCGACCTCACCGCTCCCCGCAGCGTTCAAGCCTTCGCGAAGGAGGTC
Source organism: uncultured Acidobacteriaceae bacterium (assembly GCA_964247325.1). Classification (GTDB taxonomy): domain Bacteria; phylum Acidobacteriota; class Terriglobia; order Terriglobales; family Acidobacteriaceae; genus Granulicella. The sequence continues at coordinate 7,070 of CAXTTZ010000143.1, forward strand.
GATCTCCTCACCGTGGAAAGCGAAAACATCGACGCCGCCGTCCTCACCGGTCTCCATCTCGCACCCAACGCCCACGCCAACGGCATCGCCCAGGACCGCCTCCACGAAAACCGCTACTATCACGAGAGCGGCATCCACACCGCTCCCTTCGCCCCCGTCGACTTCCTCGAAGACCTCCAAAACGCGATCGCCCATCTAGGCCTCCCCGCCATCCTGAAAACCCGCCGCATGGGGTACGACGGCAAGGGCCAGGTCCGCCTAGCCCACCCCGACGAAGCCGCCGCCGCCTGGGTCGAAGTCGCCGAAGCCCCCTGCATCCTCGAAGGCCGCGTCCCGTTCACCGCCGAGGTTTCGCTCATCGCCGCCCGCAATGCCTCCGGCGACATCGTCTTTTACCCCCTCACAGAAAACCACCACCGCGACGGCATCCTGCGCACCTCGGTCGCCCCCTGCGACTGCGCCGCGCTCCAGCCCACCGCCGAGCGCTACCTGCGCGAACTCCTCACCCGTCTCGACTACATCGGCGTCCTCGCCGTCGAGTTCTTCGTTCTTAACGGCGAGCTCGTCGCCAACGAGATGGCCCCGCGCGTCCACAACTCCGGCCATTGGACCATCGAAGGCGCCGAAACCTCGCAGTTCGAAAACCACCTCCGCGCCCTGCTCAACCTTCCGCTCGGCCCCACTACCAGCCAGCCTACGGTCATGCTCAACTGCATCGGCACCATGCCCCCCGTGGAGTCGACTGCACGCTTTTATGAGTTACACCGCCATGATTACGGCAAAGAACCTCGCCCCGGCCGCAAAGTCGGCCACCTCACCTTCCCCGCCGACTCTCGCGCCCTCGCCTATTGGCAAGCCCGCCTCGCCGACGAGTAACCCAAAGCTCCTTTCCCGCCCACCTGGTAATCCCTTTGTTGTCATTCCGCAACGCAGCCGAGGAATCTGCTGTTTGCCTGTAGCTTCAACAGCGCACCGAGGAAAGCAGATCCCTTCGCTTGCACCCATCACGCCAAACGCATCATAGGCTCAAGCTCTAAGGTTTTTGCACAGACGCCAAGCCAGCCCTAAATAGCACGCCGAAATGCCCTGCTTCGC
>CAXTTZ010000144.1:0-8041 GCA_964247325.1 uncultured Acidobacteriaceae bacterium
GCCCGAAAGCGCACCCTGCGCAAACAGCCGCTTGCGCTCTGCGGCAGTGCGCGAGGCCACGTCGAGCGCAGCCTTGAGCTGCGCCACGTCGAGCGCGGCCTTTTTTACCTCTTCGGGGACCGTTGCGTTAACGGTGGCGGTGTAGTTGGCCTCGGCGGCGGTGACGGCGCCGCGGCTGTCGAGCGCGCCGGCCTCCAGATCGCGGTTGTCGAGCGCCACGAGCAGTTGGCCCTTGTGCACCTTGGAGCCGCGCTGGACGTACTCTGCACGGATGGGCGCACTGATCCTCGGCGCCAGAGCGGCCTGCGATAGCGGCGCCAGGATCGCATCGGCCGTGATCTGCTCGGCTAGCGGCCCCTGCGTGGGATGCGCGACCTGGACAGACACTGCGGCCGCCGCCGTCGTGCCGGCATCCTCCGCATCCTTTTTCTTGCACCCGGCCCCAAGGCCGGCGAGCACACCCAAGCTCACCAGCATGCCTCCGGTTCGGCGTAGTAGCAAAACGCCCACGTTAAAACCTCCCTGTAAGCGTTTGAAGATTGGCCAAAGCGACCTGGTAGCGCAGCAAGCCGTCGAGCTGCGCGGTTTCGGCGGCGATCAGCGCGGTCTGGGCGTCCACTACCTCCAGCACGGTGCTGTCGCCGTCCACATAGCGCAGATTGGTCAGCCGCAGGCTTTCGCGGGCCGTGCCCACGCTCTGCTCCAGCGACAAGCGTTGTTTGTTGGCCGCGTCGGCTTCGGCGTAGAACTCTCCGAGGTCGGCCAGCAGACGTCGCTGGGCCGCAGAAAGCGCGATCTTGGCCGCGCCCTCGCGCAGGCGGCTGGCCTTGATGTCGCGCTCGGTCGCCAGCCAGTTCCACACCGGGATGTCCAACTGTGCGCTCATGGAATAGCCGAGATTGTGGATGCCGTCGGGGCCGTTTACGCCGAAGTTGGTCGCGTCGATGCCGTCGGTAACGTTCACGTTACCCTCTGGCAGCAGCGGGGCACGAGCGCCGTAGGTTTCCGCTTGGGCCGCGGCGAGCGCTGCCAGCGCGCTGCGCAGCTCGGGATTGTTCTGCCGCGCCAGCAGGGCGATCCCGGCCTGCTCCGGCAGCACGGGCGGGGCGGCGCCGGTTTCCAGCACAAAGGGGGTCGCGGGGTCGGGGTAGAGCAGTACGCCGAGCTCTAACCGTGCCCTTTGCACGGCCAGTTGCACGTCGGCCAACTCGCGGGCGCGGCCCTGCTGCTGCAACTGCGCCTTGAGCACGTCGGCGTGCTCGGCCTCGCGCGCGGCCTCGCGCTTTTGGGTGATCTCCAGGAAGCGGGCGGCCTCCGCCAGCGCGCGCTGCGCCACGGTCAGCCTGCCGGTCTCGGTGTCCAGGCCGTAAAACAAGCCCACCACGGCCGCCACCAGGCCGCGCCGGGTTACTTCGAGCTCGGCCTCGGCACGTAGGGCGTTGGCGTCAGCCAGTCGCAGGGCGCCGACCTGCGCCAGGCCGATCCGCTCGTCAAAGACTCCCTGGCTGGCGTACTCGCGCACGGCATTGTTTGCGATAAATACCGGCGACGGCGCCGCGGACACCTGGCCGATGCGGCTGGCGGGCACGCCGTTCGGCTGCGTGTAAATCGCGCCATTATGGTAGGTAGCGGTTGGCAGCAGGGCCGCGCGGGCGTTGGCGCGTTCCAGCTTCAGAGCGTCGCGCTCGGCCCGTGCCGCGGCGAAAGTGGGCTCGTTAGCCTGCGCCCGCGCGAGAGCTTGGTCCAGCGTAAGTCGCTCGGGTGCGCTGCTCGCTGCGGCGGCCGAAGGTGCGGGCAGCCCCACGGGGGGCGTCTGACCCCAAAGCACCGGAGCCCAGGCCCACGCGACGGAGCAAGCCAATCCCAGCCGCAGTCCTAACCTCCGAACGTGCCCTTGCCCCATGGCCTCATCCTAAGCGGAACTCGCTTAACCTTGGCTTAAGAGGGCCGAGCGCTGCCGCCTGCCTCCGGCGCAATCCGCCCTTTGCAACAGCACCAACAGCCATTTGGTTATCCGAAGTACGTTAAGCTCGTAACGAAAATGCGTGCTCGCCCTTTCCGCCTGTTGCTCGTTCTTGCCTGCACGTCCATACTTGCGTCTGCAGAGACGAACCCCACGTGGACAACGCCGATCACTCCGTTCCAGATCGCCGACAACCTGTACTACGTGGGAAGCGAGGACCTCGCCAGCTACCTAGTCGTTACCCCGGCAGGGAACATCCTGATCAACGCAAACCTCAGTACGTCGCCACCGCAGCTGCGCTCCAGTGTCGAAAAGCTAGGGTTCCGATGGAACGAGATCAAGATCCTTCTCAACAGCCAAGCGCACTATGATCACATGGCGGGCGCGGCCAAGGTGATTCGCGACACCCATGCGAAGAATGAAGTGATGGATGGCGATGTGAGTGTGGTGGAGACTGGCGCGCGGACGGATTTTTTGGCGCCCTCGCCCAACGTCCCCGGCTACACCCCTGTGCACGTTGACCGCGTCTTGCACGACGGCGACACCGTAATCCTCGGCGGTGTGACCTTGACAGCCCACAAAACCGCAGGCCACACACGCGGATGTACGACCTGGACGATGCGCTCGCATCTGCCAGGCGATTCAGCTGGATTGACGCGAAACATCGTCATCGTGGGTGGGGTGGGTTTCTGGTCGGAGTACCACTTCGTTGCTTCGCCCAGCCACCCCGTAAGCTACCTCGGTATCGCTCAGGACTTCGAACATACCTTTGCCGCGCTGAGCCGCCTGCCGTGCGACGTGTTCCTCGGGGCCCACGGCGGCTATTTCGACATGCTCACCAAGCTCAAGCACTACCCGCAGAAGTGTTCCCGTGTCTTTGTCGATCCTGCTGGCTACAGGCACTTCGTTGCAGAGGCTCAGGCGACCTTCGAACTTGCGTTACGCAAACAGCAGGATGCCGCTGTATCTTCCATGCGAAGAGGAACGCTAGGCCCGAAGTAGAACAGGCAGCGTGGTATAGTCACCGTTCCAGATGGGCGAGAAGGAGGCCCTTATTGGCTGAGGGCAGGCGGTTCGAATGCAGGCAAAACGCTCACCACGCATTTGCAACAGAATATTTGTTATCAGACTTAAGCGGTTTACTTTAAATAAAAGTACATACGAACGACACGACATCAGATTTGTGAGCTGGCGTTACCTGCGCTCCAGTGATAGTCAGTCTGAGCCCTACCGCAGAAGCATCGCAAGCATCTGCCGAGGGTCTGTATCGATGAAGGTCACGTTCTTTGTTCGGGCAAACGCATCCTCAGACAGCAGCATGGCGTAACCATGAGCCATGGTCCACACCGCCAATGCTAATCGTCTTGCCTTCAAAATAGAATCCTCTATTTCCTTCGCGAGTTCGTCAGCAATGCTGAACACGGACGTGGCAGCCGAACTCAATTCTTCGTAGGAGCTCCTGTCGATACCGGATTGGAACATGATCGCGAAGAAGTCCGGATGCTGCTTGGAAAAGGCGATGTATGCCAAACCGACCGCCAGCAGCCTTTCACGTGGTGTTCCTCCCAGTCCCGCTGCAGACCTGAGTTCCTGTTCCATGCGCCGCGTACCAATCAGGGCGACCTCCACCAGGAGGGCGTCCTTATCTCTGAAATGTTTGTAGGGCGCGCTTTTGGCGACGCCGGCCTGGCGAGATGCCTCATTGAGCGTGAAGCCCTGTGGCCCGACAGAACGCACCAACTGGAGCGTTGCGTCAATCAGCGCCCGTTTCAGATCGCCATGATGGAAGAACTGAGATTGTTTCGCCACAGGTGCATCCCCTCTGTTCATGTAGCATCTCATGGCAAGGTGAACGTGGTTCACTTCTGAAAGAGGGTTGATGGCGAAGCAGCTGAACCAGGCCGCGAGCACTTCGGACTGATGTCCTATACCGTTTTTGAACCGTCCGGCTCGGGCCCAGTAGCTCATCAGCGCTTCGGGTGCGAGCCAATCAAAAGAGCTTTTTAGCCTTCCTAGAGGAAGGTGCCGCGTTCACCCGGTAGTTCGTTTGGGAAAGGGGCGTTTGCAGTTCCGAGACGGCCCCAACCGTTGACCCTAACAACGCAGCTCACTAAAGCTCACCTTGACTTTTGTGTATAGAGGAGAGCTAAAGCTGCTGCGCAACATACACGTGAAGGAGTTTAGTTATGGAATTGCAATCTCTTCAAGACCTTCTTATCACTGGGATGATCTATTCTCTTGACGCGGAGAATCAACTATCGAAGGAAGCTGGCAAGATGGCAAAGGCTTCTAACAATTCCGAAGTGAAAGAAATCTTTGAAAAGAGCATGGCGCAGGGAGAAAAGTACGCTGAGCGCCTAAAGTCGGCCTTTCAGAAGGTTGGCGAGTCACCCCAGACTGGGAAGAACAATATCGTCAAGGCCATGATCAGTGAGACCGAAGACCTCATTTCTGGTTCAAAGCCCGGCTCTCTTCGGGATGCGGCTCTGGTGGCTGCCTTCAATCAGCAGCAAGCGTACCGTGTCGCTACCTACGGCTCGCTCAAAACGTATGCAGCATTGATTGGAAAGGAAAGTGCCGTCGCTGATTTGCAGCTAAGCCTAGACGAGGCCAAGGCGGGCGATGAAAAGCTGACTCAAATCGCTCAGCAAACTGTAAACAAGCAGGCAATCGAACAGCCCATAGCTTCCTGAGAAAACAACAGCTCGCTTACGGAGGAGGAGAGGATAAGGTCTCCTCCTCGTACATGAGCCTACGCTTACTGTCTCCATCTTCTGCGCTTCTGAACCGCGTCCAGCTGGCTGTCAGGGGCGTAAGCCAGATTGAACTAAAAGGAAATCTGAAGGGAGGGAACATGGGAGCCGAGACACTGTACGGCGTGCGGTTATCCGAGTTGTTCGGCCTGAGTGGAGCCGTTGCGCTGCCGTGCTGGCTACTCTTGCTCGTCGCTCCGCGATGGCGTGTAAGCCAACTCATGGCGACTTTTGTCGCGCCGCTTTTCATTGCAGCGTTATACATTCTGCTGCTGACCTCGCATAAGTTCCCGCCTGGTTCCGGTTTCAGCTCCCTCTCGCAGGTAAGCGTCCTGTTCCGATCGCCCTTTGCACTGCTCGCAGGATGGATCCACTATGTCGCTTTCGATCTCTTTACTGGAGCATGGCAAGCGCGCGACGCAAAGCGGGTCGGGATCTCTCAATGGCTTGTGGCACCCTGCCTCCTCTTGACGCTTCTCTTCGGGCCGGTGGGACTCGCACTCTATCTTCTATTGAAGTTGATGCTGCGCCGTACTTTTGGCGCAGTGGATGAAGCGAGGTAACTCTACGCGGCGGACCACACTCGTTTGCGCTGTAATTCGTAAAAATCAAGGGCTCCGGTTCGGGCTCTATTGGCAGCTGCCTTGTCACTTCAAGGCGGCCATGATGGGCTTTAGCCGTTCGGTGCCTGAAGCAGTAGTCAGGAAAGGAAGATATGCTTACAACGATACTAGGGTGGCTTACGGCGTACCCGATTCTGGCGTATGGGGTATGGCTGCAAGTCGGGCTGGCGCTTTTCGCACTTGTAGCCATGCCCTTCGACAAGCGTAAAATCCTCGGCATCAATCCCTGGATCAAACCGCTGAAGTTTGACCTATCAATCCTGATTACCTTTGTGACGATGGCCGCCATTCTCAACGGCTTCGAGCGCTATGCGACTGCCCGTACCGTGATTGCGGCGGTCCTTTCGATCTCGCTTTCAGCGGAAAATCTGCTGATTTCCCTGCAGTCCTTTCGCGGGGTGCGCTCCCATATGAACGAAAGCACGCCCCTTAATTCGAGGATCTGGTTGGCAATGGGTGTGATGTTAGGGTTTTTCGTTCTGAGCGCGGTGTCGGTTCTCGCCCTGGTGTTCCTTGGCCATCCAAAGTGGCCGGAAGCCGTGACATGGGGTGTCCGTCTCGGACTGCTCGTGTTCCTTGCAGGCAGCGCGGAAGGAAAGCCGATGGTGACCCACGGCGGTCATACGGTAGGCGCTCCGGATGGCGTTCACGGGCTGCCCTTTGTGAACTGGAGCACAGCCTTTGGAGACTTGCGGGTTGCGCACTTCTTCGCCTTACACTCGCTTCAGACCTTTCCTCTCCTTGGCTTGCTTATCAGTCACACCAGACTGAGCGAACACTTCCAGGTCGGCGGAGTTGTGGCAGGATCCGCCGTCTACGCAGCGATGATCTGGCTAATGTATCGCCAGGCCATGGCAGGCAGACCATTACTCCGCGCGTAACACCCGAACAACATGAGCCCGACTCCGATGAGCGGCGGCACGTCGGCCATTTGAGTCCTCTGGGGAACGAGGATGGATCCGCCTTCGACACACTCACCATAGTCATGGACACCGCCGGCTGCGGAGCTACACCGCAGCCGGCGCGAACCGCTCGGTTTCGGCCCGCAGGTCGCCCTCTTCGGCGACCTGCAGCAACGGCCTAAGCATCTCCAGCGCCAAATCAATCTGGCCGCGCTCAATCAGAAACGGTGGCAAAAACCGTAGGACGTTGCCCTGCACCAAGTTCAGCAAGAATCCTTGCGCCAGCGCCTGCTCGACAATTGGGCGCGCGGGTTGCTGGAGTTCAAGTCCGAGCAGCAAGCCGCGGCCGCGGGCTTCGACCCCGATCGGGCTCTCCTCGGCCAAGGCGCGCAGTTTGCTTAGGAGATAGCCGCCGATCTCCCGCACGTGCTCCAGCAGGCCGTCCTCTTCGACAACGCGGAGGAACTCTAGGCCGAGCCGGCAGGTAAACGGGCTTCCTCCCAGGGTGCTGCCGTGCTTGGCGAGCCCAAAGGAGTGGAACAGATCGTCGTTGACCAGCAGCGCGCTGAGCGGCAGCCCGCCGCCCAACGGCTTGCCCAGCAGCAGCATGTCTGGACGCGCGCCGCTGCGCTCAAAGGCGAACCAAGCGCCCGTGCGGCCCAGACCGCACTGGATTTCGTCCAGGATTAGGAGAGCGTGGTGCTCGTCGGCCAGCCGCCGCGCCGCGCGTAGAAACTCGTCGGAAAGCACATGCACACCGCCCTCGCCCAGCACGGGCTCGAGCAAGATGGCTGCCGTGTCCCGGCCCACTACGGTCTCCAAATTGCGGATATCGTTGCGCTCGGCAAAGTGCACATGCGGTATGCCCGGGCCGAAATCAACACGGTACTTTTCCTGGCCGGTGACCGACAGCGCGCCGTAGCTGCGTCCGTGGTAGGACTGGCGCAGCGCGACCACCTCGCGCTTATGCGGCCCAAAGTTCTGGCGCGCGTGCGTGTGCGCCAGCTTGAGCGCACCCTCCACCGCTTCGGTGCCGCCTGTGGAAAAGAACACCCCGCGCATGCCTGCCAAAGCGCACAGCCGCTCGGCCAGCGCTCCCGGGTAGTGGCTGGCGTACTGGGGCGACAGATGCACCAGCGCGCCGGCCTGCTCGGCCATCGCTGCTACCAGGCGCGGATGCGCGTGCCCCAGCGCGTTAACCCCCAAACCGGCCATCAGATCGAGGTAACGATGTCCAGAGCTGTCATACAGATACACCCCTTCGCCGCGCTCCATCACGACCGAAAACCGGGAGTACACCGGCAGAAGCACCTCGGCGTCGCGCGCCAGCACGGCAGTGGCTTCCCTGTTCTGCCACAGATCAGGTGTCATGCCCTCCAGTTCACAGCAGAGGGGGCCCTGGGTCAAGCAGATTTCTCCCTTGTACCTCCCAAGGTGCCCGGCCCTCGCAGCCCTTGTCTCGGCACAATAAGGCAGAATTTCCAAAAACTATATCGCTGTATGAATTCGGGAAGCCAAGCCGGATATGCTGGTGTTGATCACGGTGACTCTGCCCACTATGATTTGGCCCTTGGCTTGCTTATAGCCTGAATGGACCAAAGACGCACCGATGAACAGGCTTTCGCAAACCCGAATCTTTGCTGTTCTGCTGGCTCTCTTCACGGTCGCAGCGATTGGGTTAGCCGTCGCCAACTTCTTGCAGGAGAATAGTTTCGAAGTTCCGACCGACGGCGCCCTTTGGACCGAAACCAACGGCGGCCTCCGCGCCTACGAGGTGCCCTCCGACACACCGGCCACCCG
>CAXTTZ010000145.1:0-8008 GCA_964247325.1 uncultured Acidobacteriaceae bacterium
GGCCTGGGTGCCCGGGGCGAGGGTGATCACGGTTAGGTTCCTTTCCCAGCCGGATTGGCCGGCGGGGAGGGCTCGGCGGCTTGGGCGGCTTTACGGGTTTGATACAGATATACGCCGACAAGACTCGCCAGGGTGGCAACGATGGTGCTGAGGCCACCGGTGGCGCGGCCTTCGTGCGCGAGCCAAATGCCGCCGCCAAGGCCGGTAAGGCCGATCAGGCCGGCGAAGATGGCACCAGAGACCTCTTTAAAGGACTCGGCGTTGACGATTTTGCGCTCCATGGAGCGACGATGGGCGGATTCTTGGACGAAGTCGTCGAGGATCTGTTTGGCGGCACCGGGGTAGACCTCGTTGAAACGTTGCAGGAGGTCAGGCGGCGGAATGGGGCCGGAGTAGGCGGTGAACTCGACGGCGTGAAGCTGCGGAAGGAGGCCTGTGGAGGAGACTTGTGGGTCGGCAGGCGGAGCCGCAGACATAGCAGAAGGGGAGATTTGGATAGAAGCTTTTGAAGTTTGCGTGGAACCGGCAGGAGGACCGGATCTCACCGCAGGCTTGCCCGCTTAAAGGCCCGCTGAAGGTCACCCGACACGTTGGCCCAATCTTCCGTAAGAGCTTCGGCCTCGGACCGCACGCGACGCTTGGGAGTGCGAGAGTGTTTTGCAGCGCCGAAGAGGCTGAGAACGCCAGCAAAGCCGGACCAGAACGAAGTGCGGGGTTGGCCGTAGACCGAGTGCACGATTTGTTCGTAGGTTCTCATGGTGGGTAGTTCCTTGGTTACCTGGCTTGTGTAGTGTACCGGGTGTGGAGAGTTTCGGGCGGAAATCTTTGTGCACCGAAGGTGGTATTACCTTCGGTGCATGTAAAGGTTACGTGCCTGAGTTAGTGTGCTGCAACCGCAGCGGCAGTCTCTTCGGCGACGTTGTTCTTCTTTTTCCAGTCGCCGATGGCGGCGCGGATGGCGTCTTCGGCGAGCACGGAGCAGTGAATCTTAACCGGCGGCAGCGCGAGCTCTTTGACGATGTCGGTATTGGAGATTTGAAGTGCTTCGGAGACGGTTTTGCCCTTGACCCACTCGGTCGCGAGGGAAGAACTGGCGATCGCCGAGCCGCAGCCGAAGGTCTTGAACTTAGCGTCCTCGATGACCTGGGTTTCGGGGTTTACCTTGATCTGAAGGCGCATGACGTCGCCGCACTCGGGGGCGCCGACCAGGCCGGTGCCTACCTCGCTCGAGCTCTTGTCGAGGGTGCCCACGTTGCGCGGATTTTCGTAGTGATCAACAACCTTGTCGCTGTATGCCATGGAGATGTCCTCGTCTAGATAGATGATAACGCGAGTCGGTTGGGTGCGAAAGCGGTAAATGTGCGGGCGCGGTGTTGGCGGAGGCTTTCGCACCTCCACCGAGGGTGTGCTCTGATAGAGTTCCCTTAGCCTGTAGTTTCGATTCCTGGAGTTGCCATGTTTCTTGCTCGCCTCGTGCTAGTTGTCCTGGCTCTTCTGGGTTTCGCGTTCGGCAGGCCGCTTGCCGAAGCCCAGAGCGTTAGCAAAGTCGTCGTGTTTGGCGATTCGTTGTCGGATACCGGCAACATCGCTCACCTTGTGCAGGCCGCTACCGGACCGGCCAGCATACGGTATCCGGCAGATATTCCCGGGTTGGCGGACTACACAGATGGTCGCTTTACAGACGGCGCGGACACGCAGCCGGCGGCGCAGGCCTACTTTGGCGTGTGGGTGGAGCAGTTGGCAGCCTCGTTTGCGGCCAAACCGGCGGTGAAGAACTCGCTTGACGGCGGCACGAACTATGCGTTTGGCGATGCAACGACCGAGGATGGCACGCGAACGATCACCGAAGGCCCGTTGTCGGTGACTCTGGAGAATATGGGCCAGCAGGTGAGCGATTACCTGGCAACCAGCCCGACGCCGAACGCAGCGACGCTGTATGTGCTTTGGGGCGGGTCGAACGACCTGTTTGCCGACTCCAGCACGGCGAGCGCGACGGCAGCGGCAGCGCGCGAGGCTGCGCTGGTGCAGCGACTGGTGAATGCAGGCGCGACGGCTTTCATAGTGCCAAACGTGCCGCCATTGGGTGCGTTTCGCACGGGGGACGCGGCTACGGCGTTAAACGCCGCCTCAGCGACCTTTGCACAGCAGTTGGCGACGGACCTGGCGCAGGTAAAGGCAACGGCGGCGGCCAAGGGCGTGGCATTGACCATCTACCAGCCGGACGTGCTGACGCTGTTCGGCACGGTGGCGAGCGCGCCAATGAGCGTGGGGCTAGGAAATGTGACCTCGGCAGCCCAGAATGTGCCCGGCAGCCCAGATGTGTACCTCATTTGGGATGGGCTGCATCCGACCACCACCGGGCATCATTATGTAGCGGCCACGACGGCAAACCTGTTTACCCCGCTGGTGGCGAGCGCCACGACGCTGAGCGCGCCGGCGACCGTGGTGGCCGGGTCGGCAGTGACGCTTACGGCGACGGTGGCGGCAGGTAGCGGCACGGGCGCGAAGCCGACGGGGTTGGTGACGTTTTATAGCGGTACGACGGTGGTAGCCTCGGCGGTGCTGGATGCAACAGGCAAGGGAGCGGCGACATTTACCCCCGGGGCGGCGAGCACGCCGGCGCTGACGGCGGTGTATGCGGGGGACACGACCTACGCGGTGAGTGCGTCAGCGTCGCAGCCGCTTGCGGTCCTCGGCGCGGCGGTGGGAACAACAACGACGCTGAGTTCTTCCAACTTGAACGCCAATGTGGGCGCCGCGGTGACATTTACCGCGACGGTAACCCCGGCGGTTTCAACCTCCGGGACGCCCGCGGGTACGGTGACATTTTTGAATGGGACGACGGCGCTGGGAACGGGCACGTTGAGTAATGGTGTGGCGACGTTGACGACGAGTTCACTCGCTGCAGGGACGTACTCCGTTACAGCGAGTTACGCGGCGAACGGGGTGTTTGCGGGGTCGACGTCAGGGGCGATCAGCCAGGTGGTGGTAGCACCCGTAGGCTTCGCGCCGAGCGTGACGCCCCCTTCTTTGACGGTGAAAGCAGGAAATTCCGCGAGCACTGTGTTAACAGCGGTCACCGTTAACGGGGACAGCTTGCCGAGTTCGATTACGGTAGCTTGCGGCACGCTGCCGGCGCACTTTTCGTGTTCGTTTTCCTCGACGACGTTGACGTTTGCGCCCTCGGGGAGTACACCGGCGAGTCCGAAAGCTACGCTGACCATTGCGACGAATGTGGCGACGGCGGCGGGACTCGAGCTGCCCGCGAGACTGGGGCGGTGGCGTGCGGCGCCGGTGTACTCGGCGATGCTGCTCCCGCTCTGCGCCGGATGGTTCGGCGTGGGGGTGCGGCGGAGGCGTCTCGGAAAGGGAATGCCGTACGGGGTGCTGTTCGCGGTGGTGAGCTTAGGTACTTTGCTGGGGTTGGCGGGTTGCGGAAGCAGTTCCAGCAACAACGCCGCGGCGGGCACCTATAGCGTGCCGGTGCTGTTTACGCCGTCGAGCGGCACGGCACAAACCGTGAATGTACAGGTAACGGTGCAGTAACGCATGTGGATACGGGAGCGGCAATGTGCATCTCTTGAGAAGCGCGCTGTGCGGCTCGGAGATGGCCATTGAAGTTCTTTCACCCGCTGCTGATGTTTCTGCTTCACCTTGGCTACTTCGGGCCGCTGGTGATGGGCGTGCTGGATTCATCGTTTTTGGTGCTGCCGTTCGGCAATGATTTGCTCGTGGTGTACCTGGTCGCGCAAAAGCATGGCGGCTGGTTTTGGCTGGTTTTGGCCGCGGCAACGGGCTCGACGCTGGGGGCGTGGATGCTGGCGCTGGTGGCGCGTAAGTTGGGCAAAGAGGGCATCTGCAAGCTGGCCGGTGAGCGGCAGTTCAACCGTCTGCAGCGGGGGATTGGGCACCGGGCGGCGGTGGCGATCGCGCTGGGCTCGCTGGCGCCGCCGCCGTTTCCCTACACGCTGGTGGTGGCGGCTTGTAGTGCGCTGGGAAAGTCGCTGCCTGAGATCTTAATCACGAACTTTTTGGCGCGCGGGGTGCGGTTTGCCGCGCTGGCTTGGCTGGCGATGCGGTATGGACCGAAGGTGCTCGAGATTGTGCAGACGGCGCCGTTCCGCTGGACGATGATTGGTTTTATTGCGATCTGCTTGGTGGCGAGCGGCTATTCGATTTGGAACTGGGTGCGGCACGCACGGCAAGAACGGCGGAGCCGCGCCCAGAGGGTAGCGGCATAGGAGGCATCTAGAAACTCACGACAAGTTGCTGTAGGCCAATGGTGTTGACAAAGAGGCTTTGTCGGATACGCTTGGGAATGAGGAGTGACGTATGGCCGTGCGCAATGTGGAGCTATCCGAAGAGTTAGATCAGTTTGTCATGCGCAGCGTGGAGACAGGACGTTTTCAGGACGCCAACGCGGTGGTGCGGGAGGCACTGCTAGCTTTTCAGGATAGAGAAAAGGAAGATGAAATTAAGTTAAAGGCGCTGATCGAGGCAATTGAGGAAGGGGATGCCAGCGGCGTGTACGAGGGGGATGTTTTTGCAGACCTTCGTGTAAAGTACGGTTTGCCACCAAGAACGTAATGACGTACGAACTCTCTAAACGCGCCACGGCGGACCTTGACGAGATTACCTGTTTTGGTTGTGAAACTTGGGGCGTAGTGCAGACCGGGCGGTACGTGAGTGAGCTGCAAAACCATTTAGAGCTACTTGTGAGCAGCCCTTACTTAGGTAGATAAGTAAGCAACATCGCTTCCGATCTGCGGCGCACAGAACACGCCAGTCATGTGTTGTTTTACAGGCTCAGAAAGAAACAGATCATTATTAGCCGTATTCTGCATAAACGCGCATGCTACCAAGTCAGCATGCATTCTGAAAGGCTTGATTCAAAAAGAAAAGGCGCAGCTTGGGGCAGCGCCTTTTCTTGTAGTCGTGAGCTTAGTGAGCGGCCCATTCGATCTTAGTAAGGTCGATGCCTTCTTTGACCATTTCGTAGAGGGGGCTGAGTTCGCGGAGTTTGCTGACGACGTCGATGAGTTTATCGGCGACGTAGTCGACTTCGGCTTTGGTGTTGAAGCGGCCCAGGCCGAAGCGGATAGAAGAGTGGGCAACGTCGTCGCCGAGGCCGAGGGACTTGAGCACGTAGGAGGGCTCAAGGGTGGCCGAGGTGCAGGCGGAGCCGGAGCTCACGGCAATGTCGTTGATGCCCATGAGCAGCGACTCGCCTTCGACGTAGATGAAGCTGATGTTGAGGTTGCCGGGCAGGTGGTGGTCCATGTTGCCGTTGACCTGCGTGTAGTCGAGGGCGGATTCGAGCTTGTGGCGGAGGTAGTCGCGAAGCTCGCGCTGGCGGGCGGCTTCAGCCTCCATCTCGTTACCGGCGATCTCGCAGGCCGCGCCGAGGCCGACAATGCCAGGGACGTTCAGGGTACCGGAGCGCATGCCGCGCTCGTGGCCGCCGCCATTCTGCTGCTCGGAGATTTGCACGCGGGGGTTGCGGCGACGGACATACAGCGCGCCGACGCCCTTGGGGCCGTAAACCTTGTGGCCGGAGAGCGAAAGCACGTCGATGTTGTCGGTCTGTACATTAACGGGGATCTTGCCGACTGCCTGGACGGCATCAGTATGAAAGATGACGCCCTTCTTATGGCAGAGCTCGCCGATCTCGCGGACAGGCTGGACGACGCCGATCTCGTTGTTGGCGTACATGATGGAGACCAGGATGGTTTGGTCGTCCATGGCGCGCTCGAGTTCTTCGAGGTCAACGAGGCCGTCGCCCTTGACAGGCAGGTAGGTGACGCGGAAGCCCTGCTTTTCTAGCTTCTTGCAGGTGTCGAGGACGGCCTTGTGTTCGGTCACCTCAGTGATGATGTGGTTGCCGCGCTCGCGGTACATCTCGGCAATGCCCTTGATGGCGAGGTTGTTCGACTCCGTGGCGCCGGAGGTAAAGATGATCTCTTTGGGGCTGGCGCCGATCAGCTTGGCGATCTGCTCGCGTGCCTTTTCGACGCCCTGCTCGGCCTCCCAGCCAAAGGAGTGATTGCGACTGGCGGCATTGCCAAAGGTGCCGGTGAAATAGGGCATCATGGCTTGGAGCACGCGCGGGTCGAGCGGCGTGGTGGCGTGGTTGTCCATGTAGATGGGCAGCTTGACGCCCTCGGGCAAAGGGTTGTCGGTGTGTGTGACATTCATTCCCAGCGTTTCAGCCATGTGTTTGCTCCTAAACTTTCCGAAAAACGTAAAACTCAACGTAAAACTCTTATGGGGTGCAGATTAGACTGCAATGCTGACCAGGCCACCGGCGACCGGGAAAGGGGCCGCGCCGGCGGGCTCCGGCTGCTCGGCTAGGTCGGCGATGCGAATGGCGCTGAGAAGATCCTTGATGGAGTCGTTCACTTTGCGCAGTGGTTCTTTGATGGTGCAAGTTCCGTGGAGGTCGCAGGTGCCGTGGATCGTGATGCAACTGGTGATAAAAAGAGGCCCATCGATTGCGCGTATCACTTCAAAGGCGGAAACTTCGCTGGCGGGGCGGGCAAGGGCGTAGCCGCCGTTGGTGCCGGCGGTGGAGATAAGGATGCCGGCGCGGGTCAGGGTTTGCAGGATCTTGGCGAGCAGCGGCGGCGGGATGTGGTAGGCGTCGGCGATGTCTTTGGCGGAATGGGCGGCGGCGCTCGCGGCGGCCTCATGGGCGTGCTCGGCGAGGTATTTGAGGGCCATCAGGCCGTAGTCCGCTTTTTTGGTGAGCCGCAGCATAAAGAGATAGACCGGGCGTGGCGGGCCCGAGCGCCGAAAACGTCGACAATCCGGCCATCTTCAGTGTACGGCGGCACGGGTGGGGGCGCAATGCCAATTTGGTGGGAGCGAGTGGCCGGACTGTCTCTCGTAGACGGGCGAGAGCGGTCCGGGCTTGGCGCATCCTAGCCGTTGTGCTGAGGTCGCAAGGGTTGGCGAATGGAGCAGGGAGGGGCGGCGGCGGGGCACGGATTGTGCTGACGTGTGTGGGGTCGCTAGGGGACCTCCATCCGTATCTGGCCGTCGCGGGGGAGCTTGCGCAGCGCGGCCACACGCCGGTGGTGGCGACCGTGCCGGGGCATCGCGAGCGGGTGGAGGCCTTGAGGCTGCAGTTTCATTCACTGCGCGCGATGGTGACCGATCAGCCTACGCCGGAGCTGGTGCGAAGGGTGTTTGCGGGCGGGCGCGGGCTGGAGTTTCTGGTGCGGACCCTGGTGCTGCCCGCATTGCAGACTGCGTACGAAGACACGGAGGCGGCAGCCGAGGGGGCCGCCGTGCTGGTGGGGCATCCGCTGACGTTTGCGACGCCGCTGGTGGCAGCACGGCGCGGGGTGCCGTGGATCTCGACGCAATTGGCACCGTGCGCGATGTTTTCGGCGGAGGATCCGCCGCTGTGGCCGGGGCTAGGTTGGTTGTATCGGCTGCACCCGCCGGCGGCGGTCTGGCGGGCACTGTGGCAGCTGGCGGACCGGGCGACGCGGCGCTGGTTGAAGCCGTATGTGGCACTGCGCGAGGCGTTAGGTGTAGCCGATCTGGGGAACCCACTGTTTGGCGGTGGGCATGCGCCGGAGTTGGAGTTAGCGCTATTTTCGCCACGGTTTGGGCCGCCCCAGCGCGATTGGCCGTCCCAGACGGTGGTGACAGGATTTCCCTTTTTAGAACAGCCGGTGCAGATGGAGCCGGCGTTGGCGGCTTGGCTGGCAGCAGGGCCAGCGCCGATCGTGTTTACGCTGGGGTCGTCGGCGGTGATGGACCCGGGGACGTTTTTTCCGGTGAGCCTGGAGGCGGCGCGGCGTTTGGGAAAGCGGGCGCTGCTGGTGGGGGCCTCGGCGGAGAGTTTGCCGGGGGTGCGGGCGGCGCCTTCGCCCACATCGACGATGCCTTTAGCGACGGGGCCAGAGTGGTTTGCGACCCGGTATGCACCGTATGCGGAGGTCTTTGGGCGTGCGGCGGCGTTGGTGCACCAGGGCGGGGTGGGCACGACGGCGGAAGC
>CAXTTZ010000146.1:0-7962 GCA_964247325.1 uncultured Acidobacteriaceae bacterium
CCCCGCGCCCATCCTCCCGTGGGAAACCCGGACTTCCCGCCCGAAACTCGCTCTCCATCACTCCCCAAACACACAGTAATCCGCATTTGCGTCCCCGCCCCGTCCCGTTTTGGAATTCCAGTCCCCACCTAACTTACATCCCACGCCCCACATAGCCCGTTATCCACCCTTCCACGGCCATCGACTACGACGACGAGAAGATATTCTCTTTCACCTTTCTACTTAGAAACCTTCCCTTGCTCCCAACTTCCAAATGCAGCCCATCCCCGCCTCCCACACACCGCCCCTGATATGCACACCGTGCCCATTTCGCCAAAACCCGCGCCATTCGCCTAAAATCAACCCATTCGCAGGAGACCCAACCATCGTGTCCACCGCCACCGTTACGCCTGACGTGCAAGCCCCCACCGGCAACCTCGAAATCACCGTCTCGCGTGCCGAGTTGCTCCGCGAACTCACCGCCGCGCAGTCCGTCGTGGAGCGCAAAACCACCATCCCTATCCTGTCCAACTTCCTCTTCGAAGCCACCGAAGGGCCTGACGGCGCCGGCCGCCTCACCGTCACCGCCACCGACCTCGATCAGTCGCTCAAAACCAGCTGCGCTGCCAAGGTGAAAAAGCCCGGCGCCTGCACCGTTCCCGCCCGCAAGCTGTATGACTACATCCGCCTGCTCCCCGAAGGCGAAATCTCCATCAAGCTCATGGACAATCACTGGGTCCAAATTCGCGCCGGCCGCTCCAACACCAAAATGGTTGGCATGGCCCGCGCCAACTTCCCCCAGGTCCCCGCGTTCCCCCAGGGCCTTGGCTACAAGATCGCCGCCGGCGCCCTGCGCAACATGATCGCCAAGGTCATCTTCGCCATCTCCAACGAGGAGTCCCGCTACACCCTCAACGGCGCTCTCCTCGTCCTCAAAGCCGAATCTATGGCCATGGTCGCCACCGACGGCCACCGCCTCGCGCACATCGAGAAGCTCGGCGAATCGCTCGATGGCATCTCCGGCGAAAAGAAAACCCTCATCCCCCGCAAAGCGCTCGCCGAACTCAACGCTCTGCTCGGCGCCACCGACGCCGAACAAATCGAGTTCGCCGATGACGAGCAAACCCTGTTCTTCCGCATCGGCGGCCGCGTCCTTACCAGCCGCAAGCTCACGGGTCAGTTCCCAAATTACGAGGCCGTCCTGCCCCGCGACAACAACAAGTTCGTCATCGTCCGTTCCGAAGATCTTATGGGCTCCATCCAGCGCGTCGCCCAGTTCGCCGACGAGCGCTCCGGCGCCATCCGCATCCGCATGGAGCAAAACGAACTCAAGCTCTCCGCCCAGTCCACCGACTCCGGCGAGTCCGAAGACATCATCGAAACTCCTTACAGCTACGACCCCCTCGTCGTCGGCTTCAACTCTAGCTATCTCATCGACTTCCTAAAAGCCATCGGCGAATCCGGCGAAGTCCGCCTAGAGTTCAAAGACGCCCAATCCGCCGGCCAAATGCGCCCCGAAGAATCCAACGAAGACGTACGCTACCGCTACATCCTCATGCCCATGCGCATCTGAAATCAATCCATCCCAACCTAACGTTACTCAACCCAAGCCCGCTTTCCAAGCGGGCTTTTGCCTTTGCCTTTTTGTTGTCATCCCCTAGCGCAGCGGAGGGATCTACTTCTTTCACCCCAGCCTACCCCAAAACCTCTAGCCGCATCCCAAACCAAAACGCACTTCCAGGAGCTAAACCATGGCACAAAAACACCCCGTCCGCGGCATCTTGGCAGGTATCGCCGGCGGCCTCGTCGCCGGTTGGGTGATGAATCAATGGGGTGCCGGCCCCGGAGCCGCCCTTAACGAAAAACTCGAGTCTCCCCAAGACAAACAAACATTGCAAGCCCAAAGTGACGGCGAAGACGCCACCATGAAAACTGCCGACGCGCTCGCCAGCACCGCCCGCGGCGGCGAACACCTCACCCACGAGCAGCGCGCGGTCGGCGGCCCGGTCGTGCACTACACCTACGCCGCCCTGGTCGGCGGTCTTTACGGCGGCCTAGCCGAATATTCTTCGCTCGTCCGCTTCGGCTTCGGCACTGCCTACGGCGCAGCCCTGTTTGCTGGCGGCGACCTCCTCGCCGTCCCCGCCCTCGGCCTCTCCAAACCTCTCGCCCAAATTCCCTCCACCTCCTTCGCCGGCCCTTTCACCTCCCACTTAGTCTTCGGCCTCACCACCGACCTCATCCGCCGCCTAGCCCGCCTCGCGCTCTAACCACAACTAAATACAGAGCATCACTAGCCAAACCTCCACTTGGTCGTGCTTTTCGTTGCGTACCTTCGCGTTCGTTGCGCTTTTTGCGTTGGTCGTTGCCGTTGCTTTCCCCACCCTATAACACGCGGCTATGCCGGTACCCTGCCGCTGTGAGCGCTGCCAGTAACTCTTCCACCTGCTCGCGCCCACGCGTCTCCATCGTGATGTCGATGACTGTATCGCCCAGGTTTACCCCGTAGTACGCCCGGTTGTGCAGCGTATCCACGATATTGGCCCGGTGCTGCGAGATGATCTGCGTTAGATCCGCCAACGCTCCCGGCCGGTCTAGCAGATGAATTCGCAGCCGAATCAACCGGCCATCCTGCACCAAACCACGCTCAATAATTCGGCTCAACAGCGTCACATCGATATTGCCGCCGCACACCAGCACCGCCGTCCGTGTAAACGCCGGTAGGCTCGTCCGCCGTTGCAACACCGCCGCCAACGCCGCCGCGCCGGCCCCTTCGGCCAACGTCTTCTCCCGCTCCAGCAGCGTCAGAATGGCGCTGGCAATCTCGTCCTCATCCACCGTCACCACGGTGTCCACATACCGTTGCACCAGTGGAAAGGTCACCGCACCGGGCCGCCGCACGGCGATGCCGTCCGCAATGGTGGTTGCTGGCTCCACCGTCACCGGTCCGCCCTCCCGCAGCGCCCGCTGCATCGAGGGCAGCCGCGACGTTTGCACCCCCACCACGCGCACCTCCGGCCGCAACGCCTTCACCGCACACGCGATGCCCCCCGCCAACCCTCCACCTCCCACCGGCACCACCACCGCCTCCAACCCTTCCACCTGCTCCAGCAACTCAAGACCGATCGTGCCTTGGCCCGCAATGACGAACGGATCGTCGAAAGGGTGGATAAAGATCATGCTCTCCACCTCCGCCCGCCGCGTGGCCTCTTCGCAGGCCTCGTCGTAGTTGGCACCATGCAGCACCACCTCCGCCCCAAACCCGCGCGTGGCCTGCACCTTTACCAGCGGCGTCGCCAACGGCATCACGATCACCGACCGTATGCCGCGCCGCGTCGCATGGTACGCCACGCCCTGCGCATGGTTGCCCGCCGAGGCCGCAATCACCCCCTGTCGCGCCTGCTCCGCCGTCATCACCGCCAACCGATTCAGCGCGCCCCGCTCTTTGAACGAGCCGGTCATCTGCAAATTTTCGAGCTTTAAGAAGATGTTCTGGCCCGTAAGCCGCGAGAGCATCTCCGACCGCGCACACGGCGTACGGTAGACCGCGCTGCCCAGCCGCTCGCGCGCTGCTTGGACATCGGCAAGCGTCACCGCGGGAACCGAAGATAGCGTTTGCATGGGGGTGAACTTATCCTAGCTGCTACGCGGTGGAATGCGAGAGTTTCTCAACGGCGCTGCGCCATCTGCTGTAGCTCCGGTCAACGGGCATAGGTTGTTTCCGCCTTCTCAGCTTGGCGTTCCAGCGCCAAGCTGAGCAACCGATCGATAAGTTCGGGGTACGCTAGCCCTGAAGCCGCCCACAGCTTGGGGTACATGCTGATGGACGTGAAACCAGGCATGGTGTTTATCTCATTCAGCAAGATCTCGCTGGGTGAGGTAGCCGTGGCAGGCGCCATAAGGAAATCAACGCGGGCAAGGCCGGCACAGTCGCAGACACGAAAGGCGGCAAGGGCCATGGCGAGAATCCGGGCCTGCTCGTCTTCCGTGAGGCCGGGAGCCGGAATGAGCGATACGCTTTCGTCAGGGCCATCCAACTCATATTTGGCTTGGTAATCGTAGAACTCCTTGGCGGGGACGATCTCGCCCACTACGGAGGCCTCAGGTTGATCGTTGCCGAGCACGGCAATTTCGAGCTCGCGAGGCTTCACGCCTAGACCGCCAACGCCCTGCTCGATGATCAGCTTGCGATCGAAGCCGGCCGCAAGCTCAAGCGCGGGGGCAAGCTCGGCCCGGTCGTGGACCTTGCTGATCCCAACGGACGAGCCCAGGTTTGCTGGTTTTACAAAGAGCGGATAGCGAAGCTGCTGTTCAACCCGGGCGATGGCACTCTGAGGGTCAGTTCGCCACTCGGAGCGCAGCACGGTCAGCCACGGCGTTTGCGGCAGGTTCGCAGAGGCGAAGAGCCGCTTCATCGCGTCCTTGTCCATACCCGCGGCGGAGCCGAGCACGCCCGAGCCGACATAGGCAATGTTGGCGAGCTCCAGCAGCCCTTGCACTGTGCCGTCCTCGCCGAAGGTCCCATGCAGGACAGGGAACACGACATCCAAAGGCGCACCCGCGGCGGGGTCGGCAGCGGTAGCGGCAAGGGTAAGCGCGGGGGCCGGCGGTGGCTCCGTGGGGCTGCGTTGCGGCGCGGGAGCGCCCCCGAGCAGCGCAATGGAGTCTTCTGGCGGCAGCCAGCGACCCTCGCGCGTGATGCCAAGCTCGATCACGGCGTAGCGCGATCGATCGATCGCCTGCAGGATGGAACGGGCCGAGCGCAGCGAAATCTCGTGCTCGCCGCTTTTGCCGCCGAAAAGGACGCCGACACGAAGTTTACGGTCTGAGGAGGTCATGCGTTCTTAGTGTCGGCGATACCGGGCCCGCGCGGACGCAAGGAATCTTCGCGGGTACGGCCGCGCCTCGGCCCTAGCCCAAAGTGCCAGGTCGGAGGCTCGATTTACCCCCGCAGCTCGCCTTCAATGGCCTCCATAAGGCTGGCAGCATCGTAGCTGCCATCATGCCGGGTACCATTGATGTAAAAGGTGGGTGTACCCCGAACACCGCTGCGTCCACCGCTTTCGAGGTCGACCTCAACGCGCGGTTCGAACTCCCCACTGCGCAAGGCAGATGCAAGCGCTTGGGAATCCAAGCCCAAAGCCGTTGTGAGTTCGCTGAGCAACTCGTCGCTCAAGCTGCCCTGGTTCTCGTAGAGGGCGTCATGCATCTCCCAAAATTTCCCATGTGCGGCCGCAAACTCGGCGGTTTCGGCAGCTGGCTCGGCATAGGGATGCTGCTCAAGCGGGAAGTTGCGGAACACGAAGCGCAAACGATCGCCGAAGCGCTCTTGCACACGTTTCACCACGGGATACGCCTGCCCGCACGAAGGACACTGGTAATCCCCATACTCGACCAGGGTGCAAGCGGCTTGGGCATTACCCTGGATGTGGTCCTCGGCATGAACAGCGACGGCTAACTTCATCGTGGCTTTCCTCGTTGCCCATGGGATGCCTTTCACCGCGCTGCCGGTGCGGAATGGGATCTACCAGACGATCTTGACATGCTTCGTTACAAAGCCGCTGCCGGGTGGCAGTGTGAGCTGCAGGTGATCGCCTGTAAGCTGGCCGTCGGTTGTGCGCGCCGCACGAGCTGCGGGACCGTTGCGGCGCACGGCAAGGGTTAGAGTCGAACCGGCAAGGGCCTGCACGATGATCTCTGTGGAGCGTTCGCCATACGCCTCCTCAACGACGCGCGGCTGGGCTGTGTCGGCCCCCGGCGCGGGAAGGCCGCTTGTGGGCAGGGCGAGCTCCAGCGGCGGCAGCGGGAGCGACAGGGTGTGGGTTGTGCCGGCGGCTGCCCGGCAGGGCTCGTTCGCCGTGGCGAGGTCGGCGGCAGCGCTCAAGCAGAGCACGGTCGGCGTGGCGGAGATGGCGGTGATGCGAAGGGCAGGGCCGATGCGCTGCTCGCGCACGGTTAACTCAGCTTCGCCCACGCGCACGTGCTCGGCAGAGGCCTCGTCCCACGCGGGCGGCAGGTGCGGGTGTATTAATAAGGTGTGTGTAGGCGAATCCGGCTCCAGGCCGAGCACCTCGCGCAGCGCCGGGGCGAGCACCATCGCAGACGACCACAGCTGGTGCGTGGTCGAGCGGCCCAGCGGCTCGTAGAAACGGCCGGATAGCAGTTCGGTGACGGCACCGGGGTCCTGTGCCCAGGTCAGGTCGACGTTGCGGCGCAGCGAAGCCCAGCCTGCGAGCGGGCGATCGGCGCGGTACTGTGCCACAGTGGTCCAGCCCGTGAATAAAGGCCAGATGCTGCCCCGATGATAGCTGATGGGGTCGAACTTCGGGTCATGGTCGGAGACCGCGCGCGTGCCCCAGTCGGTGGCGAAGTCCGTAGACGCCCAATGCCCCAGCATCGGCTCAGGCGCAGGCAAGCCCTGGCCGGAGAACCATAGCGCGCTGGAGGGGTACACGGTGAGCGTGGGATCGTAGGTGCCGTCGGTGTTCTTGCTGAAGGCGTAAAGCCCATTGGGCTGCTTATAGTTGGCCACGCTCGCCTGGAGCTTGATGGCAGTAGCGCTTGCTTGGGCGGCTAGCTGGTCATGGCCAGCCAGATGCGCGAGCTCCGCCATGGCGGAGCTTGCATCACGGTCGAGCGCGGCCAGGTAGAGCTCCTGGTGCGGCATGCGGGGCGGCCAGTCCTCGACCCAACCGGTGCCTTCGGCGTTGTCGTAGACGCCGTCGCCGTCGGAGTCGTGGGTGCGCTCGAAGCGGTAGGCGCGCTCGACGTTGTCCCAGTGCTGCTGGAGGAAGGCGAGGTCGCCGGTCGCGCGGAGGTAGTCGCGCAGGCCGAGCAGAAAGAGCGGCGTGCCATCGGCTGCGGCGTACTCGTAGGGTAACTTGTTCCAGGCCATGTCGCCGGTGAGTTGGGCGGCGGTTTGGGAGAACTCATGCATCATCTTGCCGTCGGCGCGCTGACGCTGCATCAGGAACTCAAGGGCGGTGCGGGCGAGTGCGCGGTCGCCGTAGCCGTCGATGGCGTAGAGCGACCATAGCGTGTCGCGGCCGAAGAACCAGCCGAAGCCGGGGCGCGCGGAGGCGAAGGAGGGAAACCAGCCGGCGACCAGGCCGGTTTCGGCGGGTTGCGGGCCTGCAGCTGGGATGGTGGCCTGCAGCTTGTCGATGGCGAGCTCGGCCCATTGCAGCGCGGCGTCGAAGCGTGGGTCGGGCGTGTGGACCACGGTGCGGTGGTCGAAGAAGTGCGCGTAATAAGCGTCGGTGCGGGCGAAGATAGCGGGCAGCGCGTCGGCGGTGGCGGTCATGCGTGTGGCGAGCGCGGCTATGGCGTCGCCGGTGTTGGTTTCTCCGGGGCGGGCGAGCTCGCAGAGTAGGGGGAAGAGGTGATTGGCGTCGGTTGCGGGGTCGAAGTGGACACGAAACTCGAGCGGCAAAGTTTGTGGATGTTCCTGGTAGGGGGAGATAGGGCCGGGGGTGGCGTTGGGGCATGCCGAGCAGGCCGAAGAGATGTGGGTTGTCGGTGGCGAGGGTGTAGGCGCCGCCGGTGCCGAGGGGGCGCCAGTCCCAGCCGGGCTGGCCCCACTGCGGCGCGGGCCACATTTCCACCATGGCTGGGGTGAGCGAGACGGTGAGCGTGACGGGCGCGATGGCCTCGATCTCGAAGAGGATCATGCCGCCTAGGCCGTCGTTACCCTCGCCGGCAGGGACGAACATGTGCTGGCGGACGGTGAGGGCGGCGTGGGCGTAGGTGAGGGTGGTGTGGCTGGGCGAGACGTCGAGCGCGGCGGCGAGCGGGTTGAGCTCGATAGGGACGGGGTAGCCTTGGACCTCGGCGCGGAGGTGGAGCGCGGAGAAGAACTTGACGGGCAACTGCCATAGCTCGACCGTGCCGTCCTGCATGCCGTGGATGGCGCCGGAGCGGCCGGTGACGGTGAAGGGGTGATTGGGCAGGGCGGGTTGATGGATCGTGAGCGGGGTTTGGGGG
>CAXTTZ010000147.1:0-7949 GCA_964247325.1 uncultured Acidobacteriaceae bacterium
GGGTGGGCGCCGCGCGTGTAGGCGAGTTGAAGATCTAGTAGCGACCTCGTCGGGGAGGTCGAAGCGATGCACGCGTTGCGCTTGCTGCCAGGTGAGGTGCCGGGGACTGCGCAGGATGCTGTGCGGCACTGGGCGTAACGTCCTGAACGAGCGAGGCTTAAATGTCTAACTTGCGACAGCGACGCGCGAACAGAAACTTAAGTAACAAAATTTTACAGCACCGTGGCGTTGGCAAAAGTAACACTTCATAAAACCAAGTAACTACACCAAAGAGTTGTTGACCATTTCACATCGCGAACCCGATGATGCATAAGTCTCACATGGGCTCCTTTCTCTTTTCGTGCTTAGGGCCATTCGTTCGGCGCTTGGTGACGAGCGTTGCTGCGTCTAGGTCCGGCTCCTCTTTTTCTTACACGCTTTGCAGCGTGGTCAACCCCTTTGTGCCGTGATAACGGCCTTGAGCTTGAAGAACGATGAACGTCGCTGTGCCAGAAGTTAGCCATTTAGCCTACCCTTCCCCGGCGTTGCCCTTGCGGAAAAACCGAGAGGCTTACGCAGCGGAATTTTTAGATATCCGGGTCCATCCGATGGAGATGCAAGCCTTGCATGACGCCGTGACGGCGGTGATCCGTGAGGATGAAAAATGCCTGGTGGCGCACCATAACTTGCATAGTCTTTATCTGACGCAAAGAGAAAAGAAGGACGATGGACGCGAGGGCATGCTGGCTAGGTACTATGGGCGCGCCCAATGGACGTTGATGGATGGTATGTCGATGGTGCTGTTGGCGAAGTTGCACGGGTTCGCCGTGGGCCGTGACCATCGCATTGCGTATAACCAGACCTTGCCGCACCTGCTGGAGTTAGCCGAACGCGAAGGCTGGCGAATCTTCTACCTAGGTTCTTCCGAGACGGTCGCGCGCGAAGGAGCAAAGATCTTTGGCCAGCGTTTTCCCGGGCTTGCTTTGGAAACGCGGCACGGGTTTTTTCGCAAAGAAAGGACTGGGGCGGAGAATCAGGAGGTGCTTGCGGCCATCGCCGCCTTTCGTCCGCACATTCTTTTCGTGGGTATGGGCATGCCAATCCAGGAGCGTTGGATTGACGAGAACTTTGATGAACTGGCGGCCAATGTCATTGTGCCCTCCGGCGCTACGCTGGACTACTTCGCCGGTGCCTTGCCGAGGCCGCCGGCGTGGGTCGGCCGGATCGGCCTGGAATGGGCCTACCGGCTGGCTAACGAACCGCGCCGGCTTGCCTTCCGCTACCTGGGAGAGCCTTGGTTTATTCTGCTCAGCGTAATGCGGAGCCGGATGCGAGGAGGAAGGGTCGGCAACTGGACCCCACTGCCACCGGTGCCCGCGAGCGGCGGCCAGAGCCTCGAAGAGTGACGTTGAACCCCATCGGCCCCAAGAACACCAACCCAGCCTGCGCCGGATCCCACGCCGAGTACGAAAGGAGGACCATGCGCGTTTGTATGTTGAACGACAATTTTTACCGCGGCAGCGGCATTACGCTAGTGATCGAACGGCTTGCCGCGTCCCAGGGATTTCAGGAGATCGAGCTCTTTCTGGCCAGCTGCCGGCACTTCAAAGGCCGCGATGCTTTTGAGGAGGGCGCCTCCGTTGTAGATCCGGCGCACAGGCAAAGCTTTGGCCTGATGGGCCGCGGTCCGGCGGTGGTACGCGAGATGGTGCGTTTCAGCCGGTGGCTGCGCGCCACCCGCTGCGAAGTGCTGCATGTGCACCATCGACGGCTGGCCGTCTTCGCGAGAGCTGTGGGCGCTGCTTTGAGCATCCCGGTGGTCTTTACCGGACACCTGACCTTTGCGGACGCGCTTTGGTTTAAGTGCCTATCGCCAAGCACCGCAACGGGCGTTAGCCCTTCGGTGGTGGAGTACCTGCGGCGCTGCACGAGGAGTGAGCGGGCTGAGTTGATCTATAACCCCTACGAGTTTCATGCCGCCGAGCCAGAGCCGTTTGCTACCGAGCCGCGGGCGGTCTGTGTAGGCCGTTTAGAGCCGGTAAAAGCGCATGCGGTGTTGATCGAGGCCTGGGCACGGCTGCGAGCGAAGGGGGTGCGGGCGCAGCTGGACATCTTTGGGGACGGGCCGTTGCGGAGCTCGCTCGAAGAGCTGATCCGCGCCAAAGGGTTGGAAAGCTGTGTGCACCTGCGGGGCTTTGCTCCTGACATAACGGACCGGCTCGCGGGCTATCAGTTTCATGTGCTCGCCAGCGAGCGGGAAGGGTTCCCTAATGTGGTGGTGGAGGCGGCGGCGCGACGGCGGCCAAGCCTGCTGGCCAATGTCGACGGCTCGCGGGACACGCTGCCGGGGACGGGTTTGCTGCTGCCCAACGCGGTGCCCTTTGGGAATGCCGAAGCGCTGAGTGAAGCGCTTCGGGTCTGGTTCGACTCACCGGAAAAGGTGCGGGCGGACGGGGAGCGCTTTCATGATCACCTAAAAGAGCTATGTTCACCTGACACGATCGGGGCTCAATATAAGGCACTGTACCGCCGGTTGCTGGCCAGCAAGGCAGCAGGCGGCTTGTTGCAACAACCATGATCTATTGGCAACGCTGTTTGGGAAGTGAAGCGTACGAATGATAAGGACGAACCCTGGCGCATCGCCTGCCGTCTCCCAAGGGGGCGCTGAGCCGGATCTAGATTTAGCCGAGATCGGGCGATTGTTGTTGCGCCGCCGCAGGGTCATTTTCGGCTGTTTGGCGGCCATCGTGCTGTTGGCGGGGCTGTATCTGCTGCTGGCCAAGCGGCGATACCACGCCGAAGCGCAACTGCAACTGCTGACCGAAGCGCCCTCGGCCAACATCTCGGATTTTGCCGCCGGCGACACGGACACGAGCGCGCTGGGACTGAGCATCACCATGCAAACGTACGTGGGGGTGCTGACCTCCGAGCGCTTGGCCTGGCAGGTCATCCGCGAGCTTCAGTTGGAGAACACCCCGGAGTACCGGACCGACGTGACGCAAGAACGCAACCTGCCGCTGGAGCAGGCACCGCGCCGCCGCGAGCTGCTGGTAAAGCACTTTGAAAAGAATCTAGCGGTCTCGCCCGGTTCCGGCTCACGGCTGCTTACGGTTAGCTTCCAATCCGTGGAGCCGGCGCGCGCCAAATCAGTCGTGGATCGACTGGTGAATGACTTCCTGGCGTACAACGCAGGAGTGCGGTTTGATCTTTCTGAGCGCACGGAAGGCTGGCTGGGCGGGCAGCTGAGCGGCCTGAAGTCGCAGGTTGAGCGGGCAGAACAGACGGCGGCGCAGGCACAGCGGGACACCGGCATCTATGGCACGGATGAAACGCACAACCTTGTGCTGGCGCGCCTGGAAGCGCTGCAACAATCGCTGATCAACGCCGAACAAAACCGCATTGTGAAGGGCACGGTGCTGCACGTAGTGCAGGGCGGTGACCCGGAGGCGATCTCGAACCTATCCGGTGCCGCGGGTCAAGCGTCGGCGCCAGGATCAGTGAATTCGCTGGCGCTGATTCAAACGCTGCGGGGGCAGGAGGCGGTGCTTTCCGGGCAGTACGCCGAGTTGACCTCGAAGTTCGGAGCGGCTTACCCGCAGGTGATCGAGGTGCAAAAGCAACTGGGCGATGTGCGCCAATCGATCGCTCGCGAGGCAAGTCGCCTGACCGCGCGGGCAGCTAACGATTACACGGCTGCCAAGGAGCAGGAAGACGCGGTGCAGCGCGAGGTGGCATCGCAAAAGGAGCTGGCTAATCGGTCCAACGACGCTTCGATCCGATATTTGATCGCTGCGCACGAGGCGACCTCGACACGTGAGTTATATGAGCACCTGCTGGAAAGGTCTAAGGAGCTTGGCGTGGTTGCGGGTTTGGGCTCGCATGAGGTCGAGATTTTGGACCCGGCCCATGTAGATACCTCGCCGAAGCCGGGCGTGCTCACCGTTTTGGCAGCAGCTGGAGCTGTCGGGCTGTTCCTTGGAGTCCTCGCGGCGTTTTTGCGCGACAGCCTCGATCCCGCGCTCTTCAGCGCGGGGATGGCGCAGCAGCTCACCGGATTGCCCTTGCTGGGCGTGCTGCCGAAGGTGGACGCGCGTGTGCTGAACGGTCTACAGCCACGAGACCGCAAGGGCAGCGAAGGCTCGGTGAGCCCGCTGTACAGCTTCGCGTCCACCCACCCTGACGCGCGCTTCACGGAGGCGCTTCGCTTCGTGCGCGCGCGGTTGCGGGCGCTCGGGACGGCAGCCCCGACCAAGATCCTGCTCATCGCCAGCGCGGCTCGAGGCGAAGGCAAAGGCGTGGTGGCGATAAATCTAGGGACGTTGCTCGCGGGGGAGGGTCTACGCGTGCTGGTGGTCGACGCGGACCTGCGCCATGGCGAGCTCAGCGACCATCTTGGCTGCGCGGGTCGGGCAGGCTTGAGCGATCTGCTCGCGCAGGCGTCGTCCGGAGCAAGCCCCCAACCCTTGCTGGGCTTGGATTTCCTCCCAGCAGGCTTTACGTTGCCGGTACCCGCCGAACAGCTCGCCTCCACGGCACTGCGCGAGCTCGCGGCAGGGTGGCAGCCGATGTATGACTTTGTGTTACTCACCGCTGCGCCCTTGTCGGAGGCCTCGGACGTGCTCACCTTGGCGCCGCTGGTGGACGGCGTCGTATTGGTCACCCGTGCCCGCCAAACGCTGCGCCGTGCCTTGGTACACGCCTACCAGCTACTAGCCGGCGTGCAGGCGCCGCTGCTGGGCACGGTATACAACGCCGCCGGCGAGAGGTCCTTGTGAACACAACCTCCGATTGCCAGAGTTCGCGAGAGAAGGCTGCCGTGATGCCCGAATGCGAAACCACGAACTGCAAAGCCAAGCCACGGCGCAAGCTCAGGGGCCGTCGCTTGGCCCGCTGCGGGAGGCAAACGGGACGACGTGCCCTTGGATGGCTTTTGCTCACACTAGTTCTGGCAGGGAAAGCCGTTCTTGCTCAAACAGCAGACGCCACCGGAGCACAACCGGCTACGGGGCAGGGCACAGCTGCGGGGCAAGTCATGGCTGGCGAGCCGATCACAATCCTGCCCGGAGACATCTTGGGGGTGACGCTGTTTGAGATCCCCGAGCTGTCGCGCGACGCCCGGGTCTCCGAGGACGGCAAGGTGAACCTGCCGCTGGTGGGTGAGCTGCCGGTCGCGGGCTTAACGGAGGTGGAGGCGGCGCATCGCGTCGACGAAGCCTATCTGCTCGGTCATTTTGTTCTGCATCCACAGGCCTCGGTCATTGTCCGCGAGTTCGCTTCCAAGGGCGTGTCCATCACGGGCGAGGTCGTGAAGCCGAACATCTACCCGGTGCCCGGGCCGCGCTCCCTGCTCGACGTCATTGCGCTTGCGGGGGGCCTGACCCAGGCGGCGGACACAAGGATCGCCATCCGGCGCCGAGACGGCACGCTGGATCGCGCCCTGGTCTTTTTGCCGGTCGATAACGGCCCGTTGACCCTGGAACACGACACAGCCGTGGCGCCAGGAGATCGCATTGTGGTGCAGCGCGCGGGCATGGTGTATGTGCTCGGGGAGGTGGCGCGCCCCGGCGGTTATCTCATGCAGGTCAACGGCAAGATCAGTGTGCTCCAAGCCCTGGCCGCGGCGGGTGGTTTTACCCGCATCGCCGGGGAAAACAAGTCCGTGGTCATCGAGCGCAGAGGAGGCAAGGGGTACAGTCTGCAGCCCTTGCGGTTGCGCGACATCCTGAAGGGCAAGTCCGGCGATTTTGCGCTGGAGGCCAATGACGTGATCTATGTCCCCAGCAGCGAAGCGAAGAACTTCGTTGTCAACGCCCCGCAGATTCTGGGAACGCTTGCGGGCGCTGCCATTTACTCCCTGAAGAACTGATGCGCTCTATGTCGGCCAACAGAAAGCACAACACGACAGACGCATCCAGCCCGGTCCGGGCACGATGGACAGGAGCTCAGCTCGCGTTGTGCGCGGTTCTGGTCCTCATGGCCGTGGCGTACGCCTGCGTGTTGAACGGCCGTTTCAATTTCGTGGACGAGATGTTTTATTACCGCATGGCGCTGCATGTGCGGCACGGGCATATGTTCTCGCTCGATGGCCAGGTCCCGACTGGGATACGACCGCCGGGATACCCATGGTTCCTCGCCGGACTACAGGTCATTCATGAGGATGTGCGTTTTGCCAAGACGGCCAGCCTGCTGCTGTGGCCGCTCTGCGGCATGCTTACGGCGAGCTTGGCCCGGGCGCTCTTCGGCCAACGCGCGGCCACGCTCGCCTTGGTGCTTGCCTGCTTGTACGTCATCGAGCTTTACATGGCAGGTACGTTGTATCCGCAGGCACTGGCGTCCACGCTGCTGCTGCTTTCGCTGTGGCTGCATCTGGTGTGGCGCCGAGCGGGGACGGCGGCCGAAGCTTGGCTGCAAGGGGTGCTTTGGAGCTTGCTCCTGTTGGCGGTCCCTGTGTTTTTGATCAATCTCGTGGTCTTCGGCGTGGCGGTGCTTTGGAAAGAGCGCCGCATGGGGCAGATCGTGACGGTCGCTCTTGTGGTTGGCTTGGCGATGGCGGGTTGGTCGGCGCGAAACCGAGCGGCTATGGGTGGATTTTTTGTATCCGATAACTCCGGCGAAATGCTGCTGTATGGCAATTCCGACCTGACGGGACCCAATACCGGCCCGCAGGTGCCGATCTGGACCCTTGCCCCAGAGGCAACGGCGCAACGCCTCGAGGTCGACCAGGAAAACGGCTATAAGGCTGTTGCGGTGAGCTGGATCAAAGCTCATCCACAAAAAGCCGCTGTTCTGTACTTGGAAAAAGTGGTGAACTGGTTCAACTGCCAAACCAACTTAAAGACCGCCACCCAAGATGGGCACCGCTACGGCCTGGTGATCGGGGTTGTGTACTACCCGATGCTTCTTGCAGCTCTGGTGTCGCTCGTGTCCTTGACGCGTCATCGCTCCTTTGCGCTGCTGTGTTGGGCGCAGTACCTCGGTGCGGCAGCGGCGTATGCCGTGTTTTTCACAAGGGTCCGCTATCGGCTGCCGTATGACTACCTGCTGATCCTGTTGGCAGCAGGGACGGTGTCGGCGTGGTTGGGCCGGCGCACCCTACTGCCTGAAAACGAACTCGTCTACCAGAAAGAACAGGCTCATGCGTAAGGTTCTGGAAGGGGCGATCACGTATGCATTCTTGCTGATGGTTGTGGGCGTGCTGACGGTGCTGTTTATGGGCGCGGGCCTGCACGAACGCACGGTGGAAGAGGGCAACGCGGCCAGCAACTTCGGCGCGCAGTTGTGTGAAGCCCTCATCTATGCCGGCAGCGGGGTCTTGGTTCTAACGTATTACCGGCGCGTACTGGCGGCGGCGCGAGCGGCTTGGCCGTTTCTGCTGGTGGGCGGCTTTGCGCTGCTCTCCAGCGCATGGAGTGTGGACCCGGCCATCACCGTGCGCCGCAGCGCCGTGCTGCTCAGTACTTCGATCTTCGGAATTTATCTGGCTAGCCGTCGCAGTACGGTGCCCTTGCAGGCATTCTTGCTGCATTTCTTTTTCATCCTTGTTGGGGCCAGTCTTTTGCTGCTTGCTGCGGCCCCGAGCTATGCGCTGGACACGTTTCACAACAATGCCTTTCGCGGCATCACGATTCACAAAAATGTCTTCGGCAACTATATGGGGATGTTTGTGGTGCTGTCGGTCACGTACCCGTTTCGCAAGCGCTGGGGAAGGGCGCACTGGGGAACGATTCTGCTAGCAGGGACTATGCTGCTCGCTTCGCGCGCGGGCACGGCACTGATCTCAACCACAGTCGCCGTCCTTGTCGCGCCTGTGCTGTATGTGGTGCGCTTTCCCAAGCGACAGGCATTGCCGTTAGCCGTGCTCGGTCTCATCTTGCTTGCGGCTCTTGGCGTGGCGGCTTCACAATTCTCGGGTTCCGTGCTGGACCTGCTCGGCAAAGACAGCACGCTCACGGGCCGGGCCGCCATCTGGG
>CAXTTZ010000148.1:0-7917 GCA_964247325.1 uncultured Acidobacteriaceae bacterium
GCGCCGGTCGTGGGCCGGACGAGGCCGTTGACCGTGCGCAGCAGCGTGGTTTTCCCGGAGCCGCTACGGCCGAGCAGCGCGGTGGTGGTGCCGGGCTCGCAGCGAAAGGAGATGTTTTGCAGCAGCGGGCGGCCGCTGGGCAGCATGAAGCTCACGTCGGCGAACTCCACCGCGCCATCACCGGCCATGGTCTGTTCCCTTTTCGGCGAGATGCCGTGAGCTAGACAGCGGGCGGGTCAGCCTTCCATAGCGGCGTCGCTGTCGTTCTCGGCGCCGTGCTGTTCCCCGGCGATGGCCTCGGGGCTGGGTGGCGGAGCGACAGCGGTGGGATTGCCGGCGCCTTTCACACGGACGACGGTGATCTTGTCGAATCCCTCGCGAAAGGCGGGCGGGCGGAGGCGTTCAGCCATGCGGTGCATGACCTCGTCGGTGACCTGGCGGTCGCGCTTGGAGTTGCGCTCGAGGCAGATGCTCAGCGGCACGTCGAAGAAGACGGCCTGAACCTCGTAGCCGAAGCTTTTGGCCATCTTGATCCATTGGCGGCGCTCGTGCGGGCTGAGGTTGGTGGCGTCGACGTAGTTCCAGGGCATCTTGGCGATAAGCCGCGCACGAAGCAGGCTACGGAGCGTGCTGAAGACCAGGCCCTGGTAGCGCTGTTCAGTGATGTCGTCAAAGAGAATGGTGCGGAGGAGGTCGCTCGAAAGCGGCTGGACGCCGCGGCGCTTGTACCAGGTCGTTTTGCCGGAGCCGGGCAGACCGATGGTGAGCACGACGTAGCCGCGAGGCGAGCGGGGCGGCACAGGGGTGGGTTCGGCGGGCGGCACGGCGACCGAGTCAGGCTGGGTTTCGACGACGAGCTCGGGATGGGGGGGAGGCGTAGGCGCCCCGGTCGGCTCAGCAGTGGCGTTTTGAATCGGCTCCTCAAGCCGCACAGCGGGCTCGACCTCGCCGGGCTGGAGACCGTGGAGTTCGGCCGTCAGCTCGGGGTCAGGCTGCGTGGACGCAGTTGCCTCATGCTGGGGCGCAGCAGCTTCAGGGTAGGACGGCCGCAGCGGGGCGGGCTGGTCAGTGGGCAGCTCCTGACCGATCTTGCCGGTCGACTCGGAGTCGTTAGGAGCACGTCGGGAACGTCGTCTCATGATCCTCTCGCGCAACCAATCGCGCATACACAGCGTTCTATCACAGGCCGTTGGATGCCGCAAAAATTGTGCAAAAGAGGGCAAAACCGGCTGCGTTGCTCCCGTGGAGCCGGTTTGGTAGCCTCAAAGATATGGTTGAGCACGATTCGGTATGGAGAGCGGAGACAGGCGAGATGGCAGTGAAGGTTGGGATCAACGGATTTGGCCGGATTGGCCGCAACGTGTTTCGGACGGCGCTGGGCAATCCGGAGATCGAGTTTGTGGCCGTGAATGACCTAACAACGCCGGCGACGCTGGCGCACCTGCTGGAGTTCGATTCGATTCTGGGCAATCTTAAGAACCAGATC
This sequence comes from uncultured Acidobacteriaceae bacterium, assembly GCA_964247325.1. Lineage (GTDB taxonomy): Bacteria > Acidobacteriota > Terriglobia > Terriglobales > Acidobacteriaceae > Granulicella. The sequence goes on from CAXTTZ010000148.1 coordinate 1,487, forward strand.
TCGGCGGGGCCGGATTCGATCACGGTGGACGGCAAGGAGATCAAGGTCTTCGCCGAGCGCGACCCGGCGAAGCTCGATTGGGCGAGCGTGGGCGCGGAGATCGTGGTGGAGTCGACCGGGTTCTTCACCGACGCGGCCAAGGCCAAGGCTCACCTGGGTGAGACGGTAAAGAAGGTGATCATCTCGGCGCCGGCGACTAATGAGGATATCACCCTGGTGCTGGGCGTCAACGATGGCAAGTATGATCCCGCGCAGCACCATGTGATCTCCAATGCCAGCTGCACGACGAACTGTTTAGCGCCGGTGGTGAAGGTGTTGCACGATACCTTTGGCATCGCATCGGGCATCATGACGACGGTGCACAGCTATACAAACGACCAAGTGGTGCTGGACGCGCCGCATAAGGACCTGCGGCGGGCGCGGGCGGCGGCGCTGAGCATGATCCCGAGCTCGACGGGCGCAGCCAAGGCGCTGAAGCTGGTGATCCCGGAGATGGATGGCCGGCTGGACGGCTTTGCGATCCGCGTGCCGACGCCGAACGTCTCAGTGGTGGACCTGACGTTTGTCGCGGAAAAACCGATCGATGCCAACGGCATCAACGCAGCGCTAAAGGCAGCGAGCGAAGGCCCGATGAAAGGCATCCTGGGGTATACGGAACAGGAGCTGGTGAGCTCGGATTTTCGGGGCAACCCCCTATCGTCGATTGTGGACTCGAAACTGACCAAGGTGATCAAGAACACGGGCAAGGTGATCAGTTGGTATGACAATGAGTGGGGGTACTCAAGCCGGGTGAAGGATTTGGTTTTGTTTTTGGTGGAGAAAGGGTTGTAAGCGTCAGTTAGTTTCCCTGCTGTGTCGGTGCAAGTTGATAGCGAAAAGTCAAGGGTACAATTGCGTATGGCTATGCTCCGAACAATCCGCAAGATGAGCAGTCTTGAAGAGATGAAGGATGAGGAGTATCGCTATTGGCAGAGTGTCCCTGTCAGCGATCGAATCAAGGCTGGATTTCAAATGTGTGTCGAGGCGTACCGAACGGATGAACATACCGCCGATGGACGAGGACTTAAAACAACTCTTGTCCACTTTGAACGCCCACGGTGTTAAGTATCTGGTCATTGGTGGATATGCGGTGTGGATTTATGCACAACCTCGTGTTACCAAAGACTTGGATGTATTTATAGAGGTCAGCGAAGCAAACGCAAGGGCGATTTATCAGGCGCTGGCGCAGTTCGGAGCTCCCCTCCGCGGTCTCTCCGAAAAAGATTTCTGTAGCGGCACTACTGTATTTCGAATAGGTGTTCCCCCGGTCTGTGTCGACATTCTGCAGAACGTGGATGGTATCGAGTTCGAGCTCGCTTACCAGCGTGGTACGGAGCACGTGATCGACGGTGAGGTCGTAGCGAAATATATCTCCGCGGACGACCTGATTACGAACAAGCTTGCCTCGGGACGGCCGCAGGATCTAGCCGATGTTGAGGCGATCCGCCAAGCACGGCGAGTAACTGGCTCGGAATCAAGCTGACTCGAGACTTGCACAAAGTGTGCAGTGAGATCGGGGTATGCTGGAGCTATGGCTACGCTTTCGATTCGCGATCTTGATTTGGCGCACAAACGTGTCTTTTTGCGGGTAGATTTCAATGTGCCCATGCAGGATGGGGTGATCACCGATGACACCCGCATTCGCGAGACGCTGCCGACGCTGGTGTATGCGCTGCGGGCAAAGGCGAAGCTGATTGTGGCGGCACACCTAGGGCGACCGAAGGGTAAGCCGGTTGCGGGGATGAGTTTGCGGCCGGTGATGGTGCGATTGCGCGAGTTGCTGGATGCTGAGATGGGGCCGCAAGAGAACGTGGCGTTTGCGCCGGACTGTGTGGGAGAAGTGGCCGAGGAGCTGGCGCGAAACCTGGAGTCGGGGCAAACATTGCTGCTAGAAAATCTGCGCTTTCATGCCGGCGAAGAGGCCAACGACCCGGGGTTTGCCGCGCAGCTCGCAGCGCTGTGCGAGGTGTATGTGAACGATGCGTTTGGGGCGGCGCACCGGGCGCATGCCTCGACCGAAGGGCTGCCGCGGCTGGTGCGCGAGCGCGGCGGGCAAGCGGCGGCGGGGCTGCTGATGGAGCGGGAGCTAGAGTACCTGGGCAAGGCGGTGAGCGCGCCGCGGCGGCCATTTGTGGCGGTGATCGGCGGGGCCAAGGTGTCGGACAAGATTGAGGTGATCGAGGCGCTGCTGGAGAAGGTGGATGCGCTACTGATTGGCGGGGCGATGGCCTATACGTTCTTGAACGCCCAGGAACAGACGACGGGCAAAAGCCTGGTCGAGCCGGACAAGATCGAGGTAGCGAAGGCGGCGCTTGCCAAAGCAAAGGAGCACGGGGTGCGTTTTTTATTGCCGGTGGACCATGTGCTGGCGGACCGGTTTGCCCCGGACGCGGCGACCGAGGTTTTTGCAGGCGCGGGGCCGTTTCCGGCAGACAAAATGGCGCTCGACATCGGGCCGGAGACCGTTGCGCTGTTTGCCGATGAGATTGCAAGGGCGCAGACAGTGGTGTGGAACGGGCCGATGGGCGTGGCCGAGATGCCGGCGTTTGCGAAGGGAACGAATGCGATCGCTGAGGCGCTGGCGGCCAACGGCGAGGCGGTCACGATTGTGGGCGGGGGTGACTCGGTGGCGGCGATACAAAACTCAGGATTTGCGGACCGGGTGACGCATATTTCGACGGGCGGTGGCGCGAGTTTGGAGTTTTTGGAGGGTAAAGCGTTGCCGGGCGTGAAGGCCTTATCAGAGAAGGATTGATGGGGCGGAGACAGAGTTGGGCCGGCTATGGAGCAAGTGTACCTGCGCGGCGAGAGCCGTGGTTCATTTCGGGTTTCAATACGGGGTAGCTGAAGCCACCCCTTCCCCTTTCTGCATTGCTTACGAGATAACTGAAGCTGTGCGCTTGCGATCTCCGAAGCTCGCGTGGTTTAAGAGCGGCAGGATTTGCATCTTAGGGTCGCGAGAGGTTTGGATCGAAATCATGCGTAAGCCGATGATTGCGGGCAACTGGAAGATGTACAAGACGCCCAAGGAGTCGATGGCGTTCATGGAGGCATTTTTGCCACTGGTCAAGGGGCATAGCCGCGATGAGATTGCCGTGTTGCCGACCATGAGCTCGCTGGCGTTTGTGGTCGAGGCGACCAAGGGCAGCAACGTGCGGGCGGGCGCGCAGAACATGCACTGGTTGAACGAGGGGCCGTTTACGGGGCAAACGTCGCCGACGATGCTGGTATCGCTAGGGTGCCGGCACGTGCTGCTGGGGCACTCGGAGCAGCGGCTGTACTTCAGCGAAACCTATGAGCGAGTGAACCTGAAGATCAAAGCGGCGGTGAATCATGGGCTGACGCCGATGGTGTGCGTGGGGGAGATGCTGGTTGATCGGGAGGACGGCAGAACGGCGGAGGTGCTGCGGGGACAAGTACGAACGGCGCTGCAGAATGTGTCGGCGAGCGAGGCGCGGCGGTTGGTGATGGCGTATGAGCCGATCTGGGCGATTGGGACGGGCTCGACGGCGTCGCCGGAGATTGCGGCGGAGGCGCACGAGCAGATTCGGGCGGAGGTAGGGCGGTGTTGTGGGGCGGAGACGGCGGGCAATACACGGATCCTGTACGGGGGGTCTGTGAAGCCGGAGAACATCGCCGCATTGATGGCGCAGGAGGAGATCGACGGCGCGCTGGTGGGCGGGGCGAGCTTGGCGCCGGAGACGTTTGCAGCCATTGTTCACTACGGCGAGCCAGCCGAGGTGACGGCGGCGGAGCGGGTGCAAAGCTAGAAAGGCGAATGCTACGGCGCGAAGAATGCCAAGGGACGCCACGGATAGAATGGCGACGCTTACGGGCGAGTGATCGCCGAAGAGGTTAGTGGACGATGCCGGCTTGGTCCATGGGCCAGTAGACGAAGGCGGCGCGGCCATAGATGAGGTCGCGCGGGACAGGGCCGAAGTCGCGGCTGTCGCTGGAGATGGAGCGGTGGTCGCCCATGACGAAGAACTCGCCCCGGGGGATGATTCGCTCGGGCAGCGAGCGGTCGTCTTGGTATTTTTCGGGGACATAGGGCTCGTTCAGAGCGCGGCCGTTGACGAACACGGTGCCGTGGTCAATGGCGAGGCGATCGCCGGGCAGAGCGATGACGCGCTTGATGTAACTTTTGGTCTCGTCGTGGGGATAGCGGAAGACAACGACATCGCTGCGCTGGATGTGCTCAAAGCGGTAGGCGAACTTGTTGATAAAGAGGCGGTCCTGGTCTTCCAGACGCGGCAGCATGCTGGTGCCCTCGACGCGAACGGGCTGATAGAGGAACAGGATGATGAACACCGAAACCAGGATGGAGACAAAAAGGTCGCGAGACCAGGCCTGCACGTGGGCGGCCCGCTGAGCAAAGGTTTGCCTAGGCGATGCCGGATCGGGGCCGGAACAAGCCGCATTGGGAGGGGCGGACAAAGGAGGTGCCATAGGCTGGGACGAAGGACGTTGCCTTTGTCGAAAAATCATCTTTTCACCAGTTTAGACGCGAAAGTTGTGTGCCGGATGCCCCGGACGGGGGAGTCCGGCGGTCGAGCGGGTGGGATAGAATGGAAGTATCGGTTGAAACTGGTTCGAAACTATGGCTACGATGACTTTACCGCCGGCATCCCCAAGTGAGAAACCGGTGACTCGCTCGACGCTTGACCTGCAAGGGCTGACGACGGAAAAGCTGAACGAGGCATCTGCCGGCCTTGATATGAAATCCGCGCTGGAAATTGCGCGCATTGTCAATCACGAAGATGCCAAGGTGGCCGCAGCGGTCAAGAAAGCCCTGCCCGAGATCGCCATTGTGATTGATACCGTAGCACGTTCGCTGCGCGATGGAGGCCGGCTGATCTATGTGGGCGCGGGGTCGTCGGGGCGCATCGCGGCGTTGGACGCCTCGGAGTGCCCGGCGACGTTTTCGACAAATCCGCAGCAGGTGCAGTATCTGATGGCAGGCGGGCCGAAGGCGCTGGCGAGCGCATCGGATGTAAATGAGGACTCGCCCGAGATTGGGCAGCGGGACGTGGCGCGGCGGCGGCCGACGCGCAAGGACGTGATCATCGGGGTGTCAGCTTCGGGGCGGACGCCCTATGTCGTGGGCGCGGTGGAGTATGCGCGGTCGCGCGGGGCCAAGACGGCGGCCATTACCTGCAATCCGAATTCGGATCTGTCGCAGGTGGCCGATATCACGATCTGCGCGGAGGTCGGGCCGGAGGTGCTTTCGGGCTCGACACGGATGAAGGCTTCGACCGCCCAGAAGATGATTTTGAACATGATCACCACGGGCGCGATGACGCGGCTGGGCTATGTGTACGACAACCTGATGGTGAACGTGCACATGAAGAATGCCAAGCTGGTCGAGCGTGGCATTCGGGTGCTGATGAAGCTGTGTGATATCGATCGCGAAACGGCGATCAAGACGATCAAGTCGGCGGGCAAGAGCATCCCGATTGCGGTGGTGATGCTGAAGGCGAATGTGGACAAAATGGAGGCGGTGCGGCGGCTGCAAAAGTCGGAAGGCAATGTGCGACTGGCCATTGAGGATTCACGATTGGAGATTTAGAGCTTGGGTTGAAGGCTTGACGGGTGGGGCGCTGCGAGAGTGGCGCTCCTTCGCTTTTTATCAGATCTCGCAACATTTGGAGCGGGGTGGGTCTATACGTGCAGGCTGCGGGACCGAGTGCAGCGAATGTAAGGAGATCTTCCCATGAGACATTTTTTAATTGCGACCCCCCTGGCGTTGACGCTTAGCTTTGGAACGGCTGCCATGGCGCAGCAGACCACCGATGCCCCGCCCGCGACCCAAGGCGAGCACCATCACCATGCGCCAAACCCGCAGAAGCAGGCGGCGTTTTTGACCAAGAAGCTGAACCTAACGGCGGACCAAAGCGCGAAGATCGAGCCGATTTTGGCGGATCGCGACCAGAAAGTGGAGGCGCTGCACACCAACCAGGCGCTCAGCGAACAGGATCGTCATGAGCAGATGCGGGCGATCAACCAGCAGACGGAGCAGCAGATGAGCACGATTTTGACGCCGGACCAGATGACGCAGCTGAAGGCCATGCGACGGGGCCACGAGCATCATGGGTCGGAGCAAGGCGGGGATGCGAATCAGTCGCCTTCGATGTAGGGTTTTGTGTTTGGGAAAGGCCGGAGCCTCGCTCCGGCCTTTCCTTTTGGGTGGAGCGGGCAAGAAGCAGATTCCCTTCGCGAATGACAACCAGAAAGGCAACGGCAAGAACAACAGCAGATCCCTACGGGACGGCAAGGCAAGACGGGTATGGATGGCCGAGTTGCGGCGACGGGTGGATGCAGTGGGCGGAGCACCTGTGTGGGTACCGGTCTTTTGGATTGGGTGGGGTGGGGTTTCGTACACTGTGGGGTAT
>CAXTTZ010000149.1:0-7856 GCA_964247325.1 uncultured Acidobacteriaceae bacterium
GGCACCTGGGCGGCGGTGCGGCGTGAAGCGCACGCCATCAAGGGCAGCTGCGGGATGGTGGGAGCGCTGGAGTTGTCTGAGCTGGCTGCCATCGTTGAAGGGGGAACCATTAAAAATACACCTGCGCTCGCAGAATTTCCTGCGGCGTGCCACCGCCTCCAGCGTATGCTGGACGCAAAGTTTCAGACAGCATAGCTCCTGGAGAGCCCGAATCCATGGTCACGGCACCACGCAAGCCTGTATCGTCTTCCCCGTCCTCGCTCGCCCCGATTCACCGGACCGGCGCGATCCGCATTGTGGTCGCCGACGATCACCCTGTGGTGCGTTTTGGCGTTAAAAATATGCTGATGAACGACCCTGGCTTCGATGTGGTAGGCGAGGCCGAGGACGGCGATCAGGCCGTCACGCAGACTCTAGAGCACGAGCCGGACATCCTGCTGCTCGACCTGGCGATGCCCAAGCTGCCAGGGCTGGAGGCGATGCGCGCCATCATGAGCCGGTCGCCGCGGGTCAAGATCCTGCTGCTGACTTCGACCATCTCAACACAGCAGATTATCGAGGCGCTACAGATAGGCGCGCGCGGGATCTTGTTGAAGGATTCGGTCGCAGGCGATCTGGGCGAAGCGCTGCGGTCGGTGCTGACAGGCGACTATTGGATCGGCGGCCAGCGCGTGAACAACCTGCTGACGGCGCTGCACGACCTGATGCAAAAGGCGCAGGCGTTGCCCGAGCGCAAAACCTACGGGCTGACGCCGCGCGAGATCGAGGTGGTCGCCTGCATCGTCGAGGGCTGCTCGAACAAGGATATCGCCAAGCAGTATGCGATCTCGGAAGAAACCGTAAAGCGGCACCTGTCGAACATTTTCGACAAGACGGGTGTGTCGACGCGGCTGGAGCTGGCGCTGTTTGCGATTAGCCACAAGTTGGTGGAGGTGGAGGGGTAGAAGGTCGAACTCGCGCAGCCAGGGAGGCCCGAGCTCGAGGGCACAATCCGGATCAAATCACATAGGGTATGCTCACCTGCAAACCCTGGTTCACAAAATCTTTTGTGTTGCGGGTGAGGAGGGTTCGCCCAGTAACCTGAGCGGTTGCCAGGATGATGGAATCGGGGAGCTTTAAGCGAACCTTCTGGCGTACGATCGCGGTCTCTTCGGCGATTTCGGGCGTGAGTTGGATCAGTTCGAATCTCCTCAGGAAGAGCAGGACATCGGACTTGTTTTCTGGCGTCGTCCCCACCATGACTTCAATCCAGGTGACGATGCTGATGGAGCGATCGGGATGCGATTTCAGCGTCCGCCGGGCTTCCTGGATACCGTTTAACACATCGATCAGGATGTTTGTGTCGAACACTACCGCTGGTCCCACTCGCTCCGCAACCTCTCCTGGTAAGCCAAACCATCCTCGTTCCGGTCGGCCCACAGACCGAAGACCCGGTCGATGGCCGTCTCGTCTTGCGCGTGGAGGTACTCGCTCAGGGCGAAGGAGATGATTTCGTCGGGTGAGACCTGCCGTTCCTGGCTCAGCTTCGTGAGCTGAACTACCTGCTGCTCGGTTAGATTGAGGATGGTTTGCATCAAAACCTCTGACTTAGGTCAGCATAGCAAAGCTCTGCATCCCTCGATGCGGTCCCGGAGTCTTATTATGCGACGCGTATGAGTGATTTGTTGCATGATGTGCTGGTAATTGGGGCGGGGCCGACGGGGTTGGCTTGTGCCATTGATGCCCAGAATGAAGGGCTGGATGTGGTGTTGGTGGATAAGGGGTGTTTGACCAACTCCCTGTTTCATTACCCGGCACACATGACGTTCTTCACGACGCCGGAGCTGTTGGAGATCGGTAATATGCCGTTCTCGTCGCCGAACCAAAAGCCGACGCGGGCCGAGGCGCTGGAGTACTACCGCAAGGTGGCGCTGCACTACGGGCTTGACGTGCGGCAGTATGAGCGGGTCACCGGCGTGAGCGGGCAGGATGGCGACTTTGGCGTCCACACCGTGGACCGCTTTGAGCGCGAGCATGTGCACCGGACGCGCAAGATCATTGTGTCAACGGGCTATTACGATCTGCCAAACCACTTAGGGATTCCAGGCGAGGAGCTGCCCAAGGTGGCGCATTATTACAACGAGCCGCACCCGTACTTTGCGCAGGAGGTGCTGGTGATCGGCGGAAAGAACTCGGCGGCGATCGCGGCGCTGGATCTATGGCGGCATGGGGCCAAGGTGACCTTGGTGCATCGCGGGGCGGAGCTGCACCGGCATATTAAATATTGGATCAAGCCCGATATTGAGAACCGGATCAAAAACGGGGAGATCACGGCGTATTTCGAGTCTGTCGTGACCGATATCGCTGAAGATAGCGTGACGTTGCGGACGCCCAAGGGCGAGAAGACGCTGCCGAATCAGTTTGTGTTTGCGCTGACGGGATATCATCCAGACTTTGCATTTATCACGTCGCTGGGGGTGGCGCTTGACCCGAGTAACGCGCGCTGCCCGATCTTCAACCCGGAGACGTTGGAATCGAACGTGCCAGGGATTTATGTGGCAGGCGTGGTGGTGGCGGGCGAGCGGACCAACGAGGTATTCATTGAGAATGGGCGCTTTCATGGGGCGCTGATCGCGGCGGATCTGGCGGAAAAGTTGGGCAAGGGTGCGCGCGAGGTGCCAGTGCCGCCGATGTATACGGTGGCGGCGGAGTAGGCTGCGCTTCGCGGGAGAGCAGATTCCCTTCGGGAATGACAACAAGAAAGGCAAAAGCACGGAGGATTCCGTGCGGGAAAAACAAATGAGAAAGGCTACGGCCTTAGCTGACTACACGGCGGCGGAAGCCTCGCAGGCCTAACCCCATCAGCAGCACGAAGAAAAACAGAAGCATGGCGAGTAGGAGCGCGTCAGGCATGTGGCCCGTGGCGGGGGTGAGGGCGGCGCGGAGGCCTTCGCTGATGTAGACGATGGGGTTGAGGAGCACGCCGTATTGGAGCCAGCGAATGTGCGTGAGCGCGGCCCACGGATAGTAGACGCACCCGAGAAAGGTGATCGGCACGACGACGACCCCGAAGATGAGGCCGATCTGCTTGGGCTGCACGCCCGTGCCGATAACAAGGCCAAGCGCGCCGGAGACGAGGCTGCCGAGCACAAGAACGACGGCTAAGAAGAGCCAACTCGACACGTGCGCCTGGACGGGCGTGGAAGGGATGTAATAGGCAAGCGGAAAGACGATGCCGGCGGCGATAAGGCTCTGCAGGGCTGAAAAGACCACTTTCTCAAGCGCGACGCCTTCAATGGGTAGCGGGCTCATCACGCGGTCGTCGATCTCGCGCGTGATGCCGAACTCTTGGGCGAGCGGGAGCGCAACGGCGGCGATGCCGGAGAACATGATCGCCACCGCCATGAGCCCCGGCAGCAGCACGGTGCCGAAGCCACCCGAGGCGAGGCCGGCCATGTGCGCGGCGGGGCTCGCGGCTGCGGCCGCGCCGGACATGTGCGGCATGACATAGGTGAAGACGAACAGAAAGAGGAGCGGATTCATGCAGACGCGCACGAGAAACGGCGCGAGCTCGCGGCGCAGGACGTAGATGTCGCGCAGAAGTAGGCCGCCAAAGGCGCGGAGAGCGTTGGGGCGCTGAGCCGCGGGCATGGCGGCGGCGGGTGCGGGCGCAGCGGAGCTACTCACGGAGGTCCCTCCCGGTGAGGCGAATGAAAACGGTTTCAAGGCTGGGCTCGGCGGTGGACACATCGCGCAGACCGAAGGGATTGGCGGCGGTGACCACCTGGGCGAGCAGGCCGTCGCGGGTTTCGGCGAGCACGCGCAGGCCGGTGGGGGTGTCTTCGACTCCGGTGATGCCGGGCAGCTGCTGGAGACTGGATTTGAGCTGTGCGGCCGCAGCAGGGTCTAGGAGGCGAAGGTCGTAGATCTTGTCGCCGCCGACGCTGCGTTTGAGCGTGGCGGGGGTGTCTTCAATGAGGATGCGGCCGCCGTCGATAATGGCGAGCCGGTCGCACAGCTCGTCGGCTTCTTCCATGTAGTGCGTGGTGAGCACGACGGTGATGCCCTCGGCGCGCAGGCCGCGCACGGCCTCCCACATGGCGAGGCGGCTCTGCGGGTCGAGCCCGGCACTGGGTTCATCGAGGAAAAGGACTTTGGGGCGGTGGGCGATGGCGCGGGCGATCTGTACGCGCTGGGCGAGCCCGCCAGAGAGCTGCTGCGGGTAGGCCTTGGCGCGGTCGGTGAGGCGAAACTGCTCAAGCAGCTCCGCGGTGCGGGCGCGAGCTTCGGCGCGGCGCATGCCGAAGTAAATGCAGTGGAACTGGATGTTTTCCCCGACGGTGCAGGCGCGGTCGAGCGTGTTGTATTGCGGCACGACGCCGATGTACTGGCGCGCTTCGGCCGGGTGCGCAACCACGTCGACGCCGGCGATGCGGACGGTGCCGGCGGAGGGCACGGCGCGGGTGGTGGCGATGGAGATGGTGGTGGTTTTACCGGCACCGTTGGGGCCGAGAAGACCATAAAGCTCGCCCGCGGCGACGTGGAGATCGATGCCGTCGACGGCGGTGACCGGCTGCTTGCCGGGGTACACCTTGCGGAGTCCGGCGATGTCGACGATGGGGTGAGGCGGCGGCAAAGGCACTCCTTGCAACAGGATAGATGGTTATGGCACGGGTCGGGGGCGAGTTTGGGAACGACGCCGGATTTGTGCGCGGCATCCAAACTGCCAGTGAGGTGCGCGTAATGAAGATGTGTGCGGTGTTCCCTGCCCTGTTTGCGATGCTGGTGCCGTTCGCGGCGGCGGAGGCGCAAACGCCCCAGGGCACGACAGGGTTTGCGGCCAAAAGCCTGAAGGCGGCGATCACGCTGCCGAACGCGGACACGAACGGGGTTGCCATTGCGCCGGGCGGGCGCACGTTTATGGTGATCGCCAGACAAAAAGGGCAGGATGTGCCGGAGGTGGCCGAGTATGTCGGCGGGCAACTGCGGCCGTACCCGGATGCGAGTTGGAACGGCTGGACCGAGGGCGCGGACGCCTCGGCGGCGTGGGTGCATGCAAACTCGATCCGCTTTGGGCCGGATGGGACGCTATGGGTGGTGGACTTTGGCAGCCCGGAGTTCGGCAAGCCCCTTGTGCCGCACGGAGCCAAGCTGGTCGCCATGGATATCACGACCGGCAAGGTGACGCGGACGATCTTTCTTGATAAGGCGGTGCGGCCGGACAGCGCGCCGGATGATGTGCGGTTCAACGCGGACTACGCGTACCTAACAGACGCGGGTTGGCCGGGGTTGATCGTGGTGCACCTGCCGGATGGCGGCGCGCACCGCATGCTGTCGGACCAGCCCTCGACCACAGCGGAAAAGCCGCTGATGGCAGAGGGCCGGCAGTTGCAGGGCGCCGACGGCAAGCCGGTGTACTTTCATGCGGACCAGCTGGAGGTGTCGCCGGACGGGCGGACGCTGTATTACCAGCCGTGCTCGGGGCCGATGTACGCGATTGAAACGCAATATCTGGACGATGGCTCCATGCCGGATGCAGAGCGGGCCAAGCATGTGCGGCTGTTTGCAGATACGGGCACGGCGGGCGGCACGGCGATCGACGCCAAGGGCAATGTGTATGTGAGCGACACCCTGCACGACGCGGTGCTGCGTATCTCGCCCGCGGGCAAGGTGGAGACGGTGGTGCAAGACCCACGGCTGGTGTGGGTAGATGCGATGTGGATCACCGCAGATGGCAAGCTGTGGATGCCGGCGGCGCAGATCGACCGCACGCCGAGCTTCAATGGCGGCGAGTTGAAGGTGCAGTACCCGATGACGGTGTTCACCGTGGACATTGGAAGTGGGCCGCCGGTGGCGGACCACCGGTAGTTGTGGCCGAGGGCGGTTATGGCGCGTGTTCTACACTGTTGGCGTACGGAGGTCGATCATGGCAGCTGCGGTCAACCCGCTCCCTCTTCCGGTGTCTGTCGAAGAGTATCTTCGTTCGGTATACGACCCGGATGTGGATTACGTCGATGGGGTGTTAGAGGAGCGGAATGTGGGGGAGTGGGACCATGCTTGGTTGCAGAGAACTTTGCTCTTTGCGCTGGCGGCACAGGAAAAGCAGTTCGGGTATGTAGTCATACAGGAACTTCGTGTTCAGGTAGCGCAGACAAGATTCCGTGTACCCGACATCGCGTTATTACGAGCAGATCGTTTACCGAAGCGGATAGCGACCGATCCGCCGCTGTTATGCATTGAGGTGCTTTCTCCCGAGGACCGCGTGTCACGAATACGCGTGAAATGCCAAGACTATTTACGCATGGGTGTACCGGAAGCATGGATGATCGACGGGGAGCGGAAGACGGTTCGCGTGCTACGGAACGGTTCGGAAACTGAGATCTCCGAAGGTGTCCTACGAGTGCCGGAGATCGGCATACAGCTCGGCCTTGCAGAGATATTTATGCCACGCTGAGCCGGTACCAAAGCTGCACAAGTGTTTGGGCCCGCTTTCCAGCGGGGCTTAGAAAGTGTTTGGGCCCGCTTTCCAGCGGGCCCGGGAGAGGCATTTGGGGAGGAAAACTGAGGAGTGTGGAGGGGTGCCCATGCAGGGCAAAAAGAGGAGAACTACAGCAGGTGGGACAGGGGAGGAATGCCTCTCAGTTACTTGTATAGACGCGAAACATGGCCGGAGGTTGCATCTTTGATAAACATAACCGCTGAACCTAGCCACACTTTGCTCGGTGTGCCGCCCCACTTTACGCTGGGCGGCGCGACGTTGTAGGCTTTTCGACCGGTGACGCCTAAGGACATTTTAAGCCGGCTGCAGAAACGCGCCGACAAGATCTGCGTGGCGGTTCGGGCGGTCTCTGCCGATCAGTTGCGCGCGCAAGCTGAGGCGTTGTTGCCGGCGTTTACGTTTCAAGAGCTGCGCTTGGATGGCTTAGCGACGCCGCTGGCGGGGATGAACGTGGTGCGCGCGTTGGCGCAGGGGCATCCGGAGGCGGTGTGGCTGGCGACCTGCCGGCGGGTGGCCAGCGGCGGGCAGTTCGGAGGCTCGGTGGCCAACGAGGTGGAGGTGCTCCAGCGGGCAGCGGAGGCGGGCTGCGCGCTGGTGGATCTGGCGCTGGAAAGCGCGGAGGAGGCCGGGCCGGAGTCGCTGGCGAAGCTGCGCCACGCAGGTGCGGCGGTGGTGCTGAGTTTCCATGACTTCGAGGGCACGCCGGCGCTGGAGGGGGTGCTAGCGCGGATGCGGCGGTTGCGACCGGATGTGGCGAAGATTGTGCCGACTGCGCGGAGGTTAAATGACAACCTCGCGGTGCTGCGGCTGTTGAAAGAGGCGGGGCGGGGTGAGGACTTTGCCGTCGTAGCGATGGCTATGGGCGAGGCGGGTGTGCCGTCGCGTGTGCTGGGCACCCGTGCGGGATCGCTGTTTACCTTTGCAGCAGCGAGTGCGGCCGAGGTGACCGCGCCGGGGCAGATGGAGGCGCGGACCTTGCGGGAGCTGTACCGCGCCGGGGGGCTTGGGCCGGAAACGCAGGTCTTTGGAGTGGCGGGATCACCGATTGGCGGCTCGCGGTCGCCGCTGATGCTGAATACCGCCTTTCGGCAGGCGGGCGTGGACGCGGTGCTGGTGCCCTTACTGTGCAGCGCAGCGGAAGAGCTGATGCGATTTGCGCGGGCGCTGCCGCTGGCAGGCTGCAGCGTGACCATGCCGCTGAAGCAGGCGATCTTGCCGCTGCTGGACCGGGTGGACCCGCTGGCGGCGCGGATCGGAGCGGTTAACACGCTGCGACGCGAGCCGGACGGGAGATTTTCAGGGTTTAACACCGATGTAGCCGGGGTTGTGGGGCCGCTTGGGGAGCGCATGGCGCTGCAGCGGAGCCGTGTACTGGTGC
>CAXTTZ010000150.1:0-7822 GCA_964247325.1 uncultured Acidobacteriaceae bacterium
ATGCCGGGGTGGGCTATCAATTTGCGGTGGCGACGGTGACGCGCTTCAACACAAGCTCGCCGCTGCAGGCGAACTTGACCGGCAACTGGATTCCTGAGGTGCCGCGGCAGTCGGTGACGGCGGTGGTGAACGCTGCAGCGCCGCGGTGGGTCAATCTGCACCTCTTCGCCAGCTACACGGGGCGGGTGTTCGACGATACGGCGAACCAGTTTGTGCTGCACCCGTACCCGCGCTTTGATCTTTCGGGCGACCGGGCGCTAGGGCATGGGCTTAGCGTCTACGCGGGCGCGCAGAATGTGTTCAACCGGAGCATCGACGCGGGGCGGACGCCGATCCTCACCTTGGCGGCGCCGCGTTTGGTGCAGGGTGGGTTGCGGTATGCCTTTCCTCAATAAGGGTTTGCAGGACGATGGACACGGCTCGCGCGAAAACGTTGCGCGCAACACGGTGGTGGGAGTGGCGTTTACCTGTATGCACGGCAAGAGCAGCGAGGCCGGCAGGAGGCAAGACCATGACACTATTTCCTTTCACCGCGAAGCTTCTACGGAATAAGATGTTTGGCACGCTGGGCGGCTTGGCATTGGCCGGCGCAGCGATGTTGGCCGCGGCACCGGGCGCCGCGGCGCAGCAGATCGGGTTTGGGGTCGAGATCGGCGGCCCACGGTACGTGCCCGTGCCGCCTCCGCCGGCCTATCGCGAGTACGCCCCGGCGTATGGCTATGGCTACGCCGCTCCGGCCTATGGGTACGACCGCTACGCAGCGCATGAGTATTGGGAACAGCGCCGCCGGCAAGAGTGGCGCGAGCACGAGTACTGGGAGCACCGCCGGTTCGAAGAAGGCTACGGCCGGCCCGCACCGTATCGCAGCTACCCGTACTAGTCCAACGCTGGCAAAATCAGGAGCCCGGGGTCGCTTGCGATCCCGGGCTCCTTGTATGGGGCAAGAACTTTCCTCCACAAGGAAGCCAAGAAAGCGTAGGGTAGTGCTGAACGATTGGAGGCACGATGCGGGCGCGGCAGAGAAGCTTGATTGGGTTGGGTGTTTTGGCCGGTTTGGCAACAGCGTCGGGTGCGCAAACCCAAGCCGTGCCGCCCGTGCATTTTGCCCATGGCGGCCAGAGCCAGGTCTTGCAAAGTATCTTCATTCCGCCCAAGGCCAATGCGCCCTTCACACTCACGCTGGCAACGGAGTGGACGCAGCCGATGATGGGCGGCGGCACGGTGACCACGGTAAATGTGCGGCATATCGCGCGCGATTCGGCGGGGCACATCCGGCAGGAGCGCATGACGCTGGTCCCCAAGGGGGGCGCCATGCAATCGTTTATGACCCATATCCAGATTGGGGATCCGCAGCGGCACGTTTGGTATCAATGCTCGACGGCGGAAAAGAAATGCGGCATGCGGGATTATCCTCTAACGGCCGAAGCGGACTATACGCCCGCGGCGCAGCCGTCCGGCTCGCTCCCGGGCGGCCAAGGCACCTTCGTCCATGAGGATCTGGGAGCGAGCAGTGTGGCAGGCTTGCCAGTGGTAGGAACGCGGGACACGACAAAGATCAACGCGGGCGTGAACGGCAACGACCAGCCTCTGGTGACACGACGCGAGTTCTGGTACTCGCCACAGTTACAGATCAACCTGCGCTCGATCGTGGAACATCCGCAGCTGGGCAAGCAGGTCTTTACCGTCACGGAGATCAATCCCAGTGAGCCGGATGCACGGCTGTTTCAGTTGCCGGAAGGGTACACGGTGGTGGATCAGCGGACGGCGAAGTAGCGGGGCGGTCTAAGAAGCAGGTTCCCTTCGGGAAGGACAAAGGTGAGGACAACAGGAAGGGCGACTAGCGGCGGGGCAGGCTATGGGGTTGTGCTGGTGCCTTTGCCTTCGGTGAGCGTGACGAAGCTGTCGAGTTTGGCGGGGGCGGGGAAGGTTTCACTGCGGCCGCTGGGCCAGCGAACTTCGAGTTTCTCGATGGCCGTGGCGGTGCCGAGGCCGAAGTGGGGTCGCTGGTCGGGGCTGGAGGCGAAGCTGCCGCCGGCGATGACATCGGCGCGCTGACGGAAGCCGTTCGCGGTAACCCAGACGGTAGCGCCGACGGCGTCGCGGGGTGAGCCGTTTTTGCCGGGCTGCGCGGAGGGTGCGCCGACGAGGTTGAAGGCGATCCAGTGGTTGGGGCCGGCAGCGACGTTGCGGAAGAGCGACGGCGTGCCGTCCATATTGTTAATAACGACGTCGATGTGGCCGTCGTTGAAAAGGTCGCCATAGGCCATGCCTCGCGAGGTGGCGAGCTTGGCGAGGCCGGTACCCTCGACTGCGGGCATCAGGGTCAGCTTGCCTTTATCGCTGTGGAAGAGCAGCGGGCGCTGGGCGAAGCTGGTACCCCAGCTCTGCTGATCGACTTGTGGGTAGACATGACCGTTGACGACGAAGAGGTCGAGCCAGCCGTCATTGTCGTAGTCGAAGAAAGAGGTACCCCAGCCGAGGAACGGCACGGTGGGCTCGGCGATGCCGGACTGGTAGGCGATGTCGGTGAAATTGGCCTCGCCGTCGTTGCGGTAGAGCGGGTTGTAGTCGTCGGAGAAGGTAGTGTTGTAGACGTCGATACGGCCGTTGTGCGTCAGGTCGCCGGCAGCGATGCCCATGGAGGCGGTTTCGCGGCCGCTCTCATTGAGAGCATAGCCCGAGGCGAAGCTGGCGTCTTCAAAGGTGCCGTCGCCCTTGTTGAGGTATAGGTAGTTGGGCGTGGAGTCGTCGGCAACGAGCAGATCGGGCTTGCCGTCGTTGTTAACGTCGACGAAGAGCGAGGACAGGCCGTAGTAGTGGTTCGGGTCGCCAACGCCAGCGTGCTGGCTGACGTCGGTAAAGGTGCCGTCGCCGTTGTTGCGGAAGAGGTGGTCGGGCTCGCCGTGGAGCCCGTGCGGGCCGCACATTACCTTGACGCCGCGGAACTCGCAAAAGGCGTGCGGGCCGGCGGCGCCGCCCTGGGCTCCGCCGACGAGCTGGTCGACCTTGACATAGCCGGGGACGAAGAGATCCAGCAGGCCGTCACCGTCGTAGTCGCCCCAGGTGGCGCCGGTGGACCAGGCATTGACGGTGACGCCGGCCTTTTCGGCGACGTCGGTGAAGGTGCCATCGTGATTGTTGCGGTAAAGGCGGTTTTTACCGTAGTTGGTGACGTAGAGGTCGGGCCAGCCGTCGTTGTCGAAGTCACCGACGACGGCGCCGAAGCCCCAGCGGTCATTCGCGACGCCGGCTTTGGCCGTAACGTTGGTGAAGGTGCCGTCGTGGTTGTTGTGAAATAGCGCGGCAGGCGTGGGCGGAGCTTTGCCGGCTTCGGTCTCGGCGGTGGAGCCGTTGACGAGGTAGATGTCGAGCCAGCCGTCGTGGTCGTAGTCGAGCAGCGCGACGCCGGAGCCGACCGTGTCGATGATGGAAGACTTGTCGGCGGTCCCCATGTGGTGCGTCCAGGTGGCCAGGCCGGCCTGCTGGGCGATGTCTTTGAAGATCACGGGGCCGGACGCGACGAAGCCGCCGGCGGTGATGGGGCGGTGCTGCGCGTCGAGCACGGCGGGGTGCGCGCCACCGGTGTTGACCGGCGAGCTGGAAGGCGGCTGGGCGCCTTCGGTGGGGCGTTCGCCCTGCTTTTCGAGCGGGGAGGCGTTGGGGCTTTGAGCGCTGGCCGCAGCGAGAACGGCTAACGGAAGGGCGGCACAGGCGAAGGTCGTGCGGATGCGGCGGCGGAGCGAGGCTTGCGACATCATGGGTTTAAACGGCTCTTAGGGCAGAATACAGCGGCTTTGGAATGCGGGTTTGATTCGAGAAATGTGGGTGCGCCGGGCTGAAAGGCAGGTTCCCTGCGGGAAGGACAAGCAAGAAAAGCAAGAGCAACGACAGAAGCAGATTCCCTGCGGCAACGGCAACAAAAGACAAAGGCATGCGGCGACCTCCTTGCCTAGCGGCCGCCGGCGCCGGCGGGGGTCGGATTGGCGGCGGTGACGCCTTCGCTGCCGGGGGCGCCGTCGAGCTCGTGGGCGTGCCACAGGACGCTTTCGTTGGCCAGCTCGGTGTGGTTGCGCAGGTACTCGAGGGCAAAGGTGCTGGCGGTCGGGTCGTCCTTCTGGTCGGCGAAGGTGGCGGCTTCTTTTGCGGCTTTGTCGCGCATGCCTAGGCGGCGGTACAGGATCGACAGGTTGTAGTGTGCGGCGAGGTCGTCAGGGTCGATGCCTTGCAGAGCCTGGTATTCAGCCATGGCTTCGGGGTACTTGTGCTCCTGGTAGAGCGAAAAGCCGAGTTCGCGGTGGGCATCGCGGGAGCGCGGAAAGATCTCGAGTACCTTGCCGAAGTCGGCGATGGCGAGGTCGAGGTTGCCCTCATTACGTTCGACCAGAGCGCGGTAGTAGAGGGCGCGGGCGTTGTTGGGCGCGAGCTCGAGCGACTTGGCCAGGTGCGGGCGGGCCTCGCTGTAGCGCTCCCACTGGATCTCGACGATAGCCATGTTGGTGTAGGCATCGGCGTAATCGGGACGAAGCTTGGCGACATGCTGGAAGGCGTCGAGTGAGGCGGCGTACTGCTGCGCGTCGAGCAGCGCGATGCCGTAGTTGTTCCAGCGCATCCAGGGCTTGATGTCGGAGTCGGCGGGAGGCGTGGGCAGGTTGTCGCCGACGTGGATGACCCGGCTGGCGCTCAGCATGTCGACCAGCGGCTCCTCGTAGTGCTTGCCCATGCCGAAGTCGAGGAAGTGCTGGTCGAAGCGATGGTATTTGACCGTGGCCGTGAGGGTAACGGCGCCGGCGGCGTTTGCGGGCATGCGGAAGCTGTAGCGGATGATCTGCGAGCGACCGGACTGGATGGAGTTGTTGTAGGCAACGACGCGGTTGTCCCAGACCTGGTGCAAGTCGTTGATGCCGCCTTTGACGTTGATGAGGCGGTTGGTAAAGCTGTGCGCGGTCGGGTCGAGCTCGCCGGTGCCGGGCTTGAGGAAGCCACTTTCGGCCAGCACCTTGCCGTTGCTGTCCTTGACAGTGAAGTTGACCCAAGACTCATACATGTCGCGCTGCTCGGGGACATGGCTATGCGCGATGCCTTTGTTCTGGATCACGACGTCGGCGGTCAGGCGCTCGCCGGGAGCAATCTTGTAGTCGATCAAGCCGAGTGGGGCAAGGAGATTGCTGGAGCCGGAGGCGGGGGCAGCACCTTCCCCACCGGCGGCACGTTCTAAGCCGAACAGGTCGATATTGAAGACGTTGGTCTTCAGGAAGGCTAGAATCTTGGCGCTCTGCTCGGGGTAGTTGTAGTAGGCAGGGATAAGCGTATTGGCGCCGACCCAGCGATGCGAGACGAGCTTGCCATTTTTGGCGCCGAAATCGTTGCCGACCAGCGGCTCACGCTGCATGTGGCAGGTTTGGCAGGTGGAGACGGAGTCTTTGACGTAGAAGGGCAGGGGTGACTGCTTGGCATAGGAGGAGTTTTGCCACTCGTCGTAGACGGAAAAGGCGCGCAGCCATTTGTAGTCGTTCAGCGTCTTGGGCAGCGCGGCCTTGTGGCACGAGGCGCAAAACTCAGAGCTGCGATAGAAGTCCTGCATCACCGCTTTGGAGTGGCGGTCGAGGTGCGCGAGGATTTCGGCGTCGGAGACCTGGCGGGTGATGGGCTTGCCGTTTTCATCGACCAGCACGGCGGGCACGCCCATCACGTAGCTGCCGGTGCCCTGGGTGGTGACCTTTTGGATGGAGTGACAAACGCTGCACGTGATGCCATCCGCGTCGTAGGAGGCCGAGGTGGGCGCGCCCGGGGTAAGGCGGCCGGAGAGCAGCGCGATAGGGTCGTGGCAGCCCTCACAATGGCGGGTGAACTCGACGCCCTTTTCGGCACGGAGGAGGTTTACGTTGCGCTGGTACCAGGGCGGGCGATTGGCGTTGGAGTGGGCCGACTCGCGCCACTGCTGGTGCGAGGCCTGGTGGCAGTGCCCGCAGTACTCGGCGGTAGGGAAGCTTTTGGCGTCGAGGAACTCGCCGGTGTCGGTGGTGGCATTGGAGGGCAGAAACGGGGAAGCACCGAATTTGTAGGAGTAGCTGGCGGCCTTTTTGGCCTGGTAAGCATGACGGGCGTCCTCGGCAGCTTCGTCAGCGCTGCCGGCGTGCACATGACTGACGCCGCGCAGCACGGAAGCGGCTGTACCCAGGCCGAGGGCCAGGAACAGCGCGCACCACATCCACCGATACATGCGTTGCTTTTGCATTCACTCCACACTGGGCCGGCCGGAATTCCTAGGCAGGCATCGCAAGCACGGAGGCTTGCGTCTAAGGCCATTCCTCCTCGTGCGACCGCAGTGTAGCGGATCGAGAGGACGGTTGGCCAGTCTCATTTTGGGACAAAGATCGTGTCGGCTTTCATAAGACGCCACACCCCGCAAAACGATGCAAAGCGCCGAACGTTGCGGAAGAGGGCGCATTTTCGCGAAAGGCCCGGGATGCATCCTAGTGGGTCAGGAGGGTCGCTATGGCTGACCAGAACGAAACTTTGAAAACAGTGGTACAGGTGTTGAATGATGGCTCGCGCGGCTATGCCGATTTCGCCGAGCACGCCAAGGATGCAACGACGAAGTCGTTCTTTTTGTCGGAGTCGCAAACGCGCGGCGAGTTTGCGCGGGAGCTGAGCAGCGCGGCAGGCATCAGCGAGGATGTGGGCGGCACCGCGGCCGGCAGTGTGCACCGCGTATGGGGCGATCTGAAGCAGACCCTAGGCGCCGGCGATCACCAGCTCTATGACAACGCGGGGCAGGGCGAGGAAGCCGCGCAAAAGGCCTACCAGGCAGCGCTCGCGGACACAGGTACGTCGAGCACCGTGCGGCAGATATTGGTCAAGCAGCAAGCGCATCTGCAGCAGGTTGCGCAAAAGGTGAAGTCCATGCAGAGCGCGACGGAGTAACCGGCTCGCGGCGCTGCGAAGGGTATACAAAGGGTCTGTTTCCGGAATGCAGCCTAGCGGGCTGCGAGCGGAGACGGGCCCTTTCTGCTAGGACTCGAGTCAGCCGGGGAGCACATAGCCTCTTGGATTCGTGGCTTTGGCCTGCTTTAATGAAGTGTTTCCTTGTCGTACTTTCGGAGCCTTGTATGTTGTTGGAGCGTTTGCGGGAAGAGGTGCTTGCGGCGAATCTGGAGCTCGTAAAGCGTGGACTGGTGCTTTACACCTTTGGCAATGCCTCGGGGGTGGATCGCGCGCAGGGGTTAGTGGTAATCAAGCCTTCAGGCGTGGACTACGAGGCGCTGCGGCCGGAGCATATGGTCGTCACGGACCTCCACGGCAAGGTGGTGGAGGGCGACCTGCGGCCATCGTCGGACTTAGACACGCACACGCTGCTGTATCGTGAGTTCCTAGCAATCGGCGCGGTGGTGCATACGCACTCGGAGTTTGCGACCAGCTTTGCGCAGGCAGGGCTGCCAATTCCGGCGTTTGGCACCACGCATGCCGATTATTTTTATGGCGAAGTGCCGGTGACGGATAAGTTGTCCGATGGCGCCATTGCGGGGCGCTACGTGCATGAGACGGGCTTGGCGATCGTAAATCGATTCAAGGGCGACGAAGATCTTGAGCCGATCGACCCACTGGCGGTGCCGGCGTGTTTGGTGGCGGGGCATGCGCCCTTCGCGTGGGGCAGGACGCCGCATGAGGCCGCGCACAATGCCGTGGTACTGGAGGCGGTGGCACGTATGGCTTATCGCACGTTGACCCTGGCGGCCAACGCGGAAGAAGTACCGCAGTCGCTGCTGGACCGGCATTATTTTCGCAAACATGGCGCGAAGGCGACGTATGGGCAGGGGTGAGG
>CAXTTZ010000151.1:0-7691 GCA_964247325.1 uncultured Acidobacteriaceae bacterium
GCAAAAGGCCGCCGAAGACGCCGACGCGATCTATACCGACGTCTGCACCAGCATGGGCCAAGAGCACGAAGCCGCCCGCCGCGCCC
Source organism: uncultured Acidobacteriaceae bacterium (assembly GCA_964247325.1). Taxonomy (GTDB): domain Bacteria; phylum Acidobacteriota; class Terriglobia; order Terriglobales; family Acidobacteriaceae; genus Granulicella. The sequence continues at coordinate 87 of CAXTTZ010000151.1, forward strand.
CCATCTTTAAGCCCTTCCAGGTCAACGAAGAGCTCATGTCGAAGGCCCAACCCTCCGCCGTCTTCATGCACTGCCTCCCCGCCCACCGCAACGCCGAAGTCACCGACGCGGTCCTCGACGGCCCTCAATCCATCGTCTTCGACCAGGCAGAAAACCGCCTCCACGCCCAAAAGGCCATCACCCTCATGCTCCTCGGCGGCGCCAAACGCATCCTCAACAGCCGCAACAATCTAAACAGCCGCAACCGCCGCTAACCTTGCATTTCTGTGAGGACTTTTTGTTTGTCATTCCCGAAGGGAATCTGCGTTTTGCTCGGAGTGTCAGCGATGCACGTCTTCTTTGTAATGGTGCGCCCCCTCCTGATTGTTCTTTGCATTTTCGGAGCCCTTTTTGGACTGGGCAAGTTACGCAAGAATGAAGTAAGTAGTCAAAGGATCGCTAGTATGAGAAGCTCGAAGTTCGCTGTTTGGAGGCGCAAGGTAGGTATTGGGTGTGCCTCGCTAGGATTCCTTTTACTGGTTTCTGCACTCGTTCTTTATCTCCGATATGCCTCGGACTCAACCAATCTGCACGTACAGGAGCGGATTCAGCATGCACGAGCCTTAAACGTGCTTTGGAGTGCCAACCTACACGGCTCCACCGTTCTGGTCGTTGCTTCGTCGTTCGGACTCGGATGGGGCCGCTGGATCGGATTGGCCGCGAATACCGGGGCCTTCCTGTGCGCCCTTATGACCTTAGGCGCCCTGTGTGGACCTTTCGGATGTCAGTGATGTAGCCGTAACGCAATACGCGCGGCATGCGAGCCGTCGCGGCTTCGAATAACTAAGGTCTGACCCAAGTTCTTCAAAGAGAAGTTCATTGGGAAGGACCGCAGATTCCTTTCGGGAATGATTACAAAAAGCGAGAGCCTGCTTACACACCCATGTCCACCATCCTCGAATCTCTCCCACTCAACCAACGCGTAGGCATCGCCTTCTCCGGCGGCCTCGACACCTCCGCCGCTCTCCACTGGATGAAGCGCCACGGCGCGATCCCCTACGCCTACACCGCCAACCTTGGCCAGCCCGACGAGACCGACTACAACGCCATCCCGCGCAAAGCCCTCGAGTACGGCGCCGCAAAGGCACGTCTCATCGACGCCCGCCTCCCACTCGTCCGCGAAGGCATCGCCGCGCTCCAATCCGGCGCCTTTCACATCTCCACCGCCGGCGTGACCTACTTCAACACCACGCCGCTCGGCCGCGCCGTCACCGGCACCATGCTCGTCACCGCGATGAAGGAAGACGACGTCCACATCTGGGGCGACGGCTCCACCTTCAAGGGCAACGACATCGAGCGCTTCTACCGCTACGGCCTCCTCGTCAACCCCGCCCTCAAGGTCTACAAGCCCTGGCTCGACCAGGCCTTCATCAACGAACTAGGCGGTCGCGCCGAGATGTCCGCCTTTCTCCAGCGCTCCGGCTTCGCCTACAAGATGTCGCAGGAAAAGGCCTACTCGACAGACAGCAACCTGCTCGGCGCCACGCACGAAGCCAAAGACCTTGAACACCTTTCTACATCCATGAAGATCGTCGAGCCCATCATGGGTGCCGCCTTCTGGCGCGACGACGTCACCATCAAGCCCGAAGAAGTCACCGTCACCTTCGAAGAAGGCGTCCCCGTCGCCCTCAACGGCCAAGACTTCGACGACCTTGTAGCCCTCATGCTCGAAGCCAACACGATCGGCGGGCGCCACGGCCTCGGCATGAGCGACCAGATCGAAAACCGCATCATCGAAGCCAAGTCCCGCGGCATCTACGAGGCCCCCGGCCTCGCGCTGCTCTTCATCGCCTACGAGCGCCTCCTCACCGGCATCCACAACGAAGACACCCTCGAGCAGTACCGCGACAACGGCCGCAAACTCGGCCGCCTCCTCTACCAAGGGCGCTGGTTCGACCCCCAAGCCCTTATGCTCCGCGAAGCCGCCCAACGCTGGGTCGCCAAACCCGTCACCGGCTCCGTCACGCTAGAACTCCGCCGCGGCAACGACTACACCCTCCTCGCCACCGACAGCCCCAACCTAACCTTCGCCCCCGAACGCCTCTCCATGGAAAAGACCGAGTCCACCTTCAGCCCCCGCGACCGCATCGGCCAACTCACCCTACGTAACCTAGACATCACCGACACCCGCGCCAAACTCCAAATCTACGCCCAAACCGGCCTCCTCACGCTGAGCCACGGCACCGAATTACCCCAACTAAGCAGCACCCACACGAAAGAGTGATTGCGCTCACGATCCTTTTTGGTTGTCATTCCCGCAGGGAATCTGCGTTCCTTCCCGAGCCACAGGATCCCAAGGACAACCACCATGCCCACACGAGAGCACCACTACTGGGTCTACATCCTCAGCAACCGCTCCCACGTCCTCTACATCGGCATGACCAACAACCTCCGCGCCCGCGTAACCCAACACCGCCAACAGAAACCCGGCGCACACACCGCCAAGTACCAAATCAACCGCCTCGTCTACTGCGAGCACTACCAATACGTAAACAACGCCATAGCCCGCGAGAAGGAACTCAAACACTGGACCCGAGCGCAAAAGATCGCGCTCATCGAGTCCACCAACCCAACCTTGGAAGAATTGTTACCCGAAGAACACGTCGTCGCAGCACCCACAACAAACGCAGATTCCCTTCGGGAATGACAAACAAAGTGCAACAGCAAAGGGCAGTGCATGACCGCTCCACTATATCTGTCCCTACCTTTGCTTTTGCCTTGCCCTTGCCCTTGCCTTTGCTCTTGCCTCGACCTTGCTTTTCTTGTTGTCATTCCCGAAGGGAATCTGCGTTCTGACCGAAGCGCCACAGGGCCAAGGCCACTCGAACATCGGAAGGGCACGGCTTGAGCCGTGCCGAACCATAAACTCAACAGGAGCGGCTCTAACCGCTGAGTTAAGCAGGTCAGCTTTTAATGAAAACAGTTATTCCAGTGGTCCCGGTTGTAACAATCATCTACACGCTGGCGCTGCTCGCCCCACAGTTTTCATTGCTTGCGCAAGCGAGTACTGGCGTGAAGCGCTTTACGAGTTCAGCCGGACTCTTCGTCTCGTACCCATCCACATGGTTCCCAGTAGGTGCCTCTAAGAGACAGCTCACGATTTCCAGTTCAAGGAATCGCGCCGAGGGAATGGTGTCAAGCACGAACCAAGCGGAGATTGCGGTCCTGCAGGACGAAATGCACACACACAACTTACTCGGCGTGATCGCCGGTTACACAAAAGGCGCTACGCTCATCAGCGAGAAACGGATCAGCAACACTGCCTTTTCTTCAGATAGCTGCACGGATCTTGACGAGCTTATCGTGAGAGAGCCAGCTGTTCCTCGCGAGGCTGTGCCCCGAAAGCCCCCTGATTTCAGACGAACCATGTATTTCTGTGCGGTACGCGAGCGTGTGCTCGTAACGATCCTCACGAACATTGAAGGTGATCGACATCAAAATCAGTACAGGGCGGTAGCACTGGAAATTGCGAGAAAGATCCGAGTAATAAAGCCACCCACCATCCTTCCTTAACGCTCATTGCGAAAACGACGAGGTACTTGTAGCTCCATGCCCAACGACCAACCCAACAAAATGTGGTCAGGCCGCTTCCGCGAGCCCCTCAACCGCACCTTCGAGCAGTGGCAGCGCTCCTTCCCCTTCGACTGGCGCCTCCTCCCCCACGAGGTCGCCGCCAGCAAGGCCCACGCCCGCACCATCGCCGCCGCCAACATCCTCACGCCCGAAGAACTCGACCAGACCCTCGAAGGTCTCACCCGAGTAGCCGATAGAGCCCTCAATTGGGCCCATCGCATCAGCGCCACCTCCGGCCAAATCGATTACGAAACGTCAAACGCCCAGGTAGGCGCCGCCATCGTCGCCAGCGCCCCGCAAGCCGAAGACATCCACCACTTCGTCGAGCTCGAACTCACCAAAGAGATCGGCACCCTCGCCCTAAAACTCCACACCGGCCGCAGCCGCAACGAGCAGATCGCCACCGACATGCGCCTCTTCGTCCGCGAGGCCATCGACACAACTACCCTCGGCCTCCACGCCTGGATCGACGCCCTCCTCACTCTGGCCGATCAGCACGCCGAAACCCTCATGCCCGGCTACACCCACCTCCAGCGCGCCGAACCCGTCCTCCTCGCGCACTGGCTGCTCGCCTATGTCTCCATGCTCGAGCGCGACCTCAGCCGCTTCGCCGACGCCCGCGCCCGCATGAACTTTTGCCCGCTCGGCTCCGGTGCCGTCGCCGGCGCCACCCTCGCACTCGACCGCCGAATCGCCAGCAACGCCCTCGGCTTCACCGCGCCCACCCCCAACAGCATCGACGCCACCTCCGACCGCGATTTCCTCCTCGACTTCGCTCAGGCCGCCAGCACCCTCGGCCTTCACATTTCGCGCTTCGCCGAAGAACTCACGCTCTACGCCACCGCCGAGTTCAGCTTCGTCGACCTCCCCGAGGCCTTCTCCACCGGTAGCTCCGCCATGCCGCAAAAGAAGAACCCCGATCTCACCGAACTCGCCCGCGGCAAAGCCGCCCGCCTGCTAGGAGCCTCCACAGCCTTATCGACTCTCATCAAGGGCCTCCCGCTCGCCTACAACAAGGACCTGCAGGAGGGCCAGGAGCAGACCTTCGACATCGCTGACACGCTCGCCGGCCTGCTCAGCGTCCTGCCCAACTTCACCCGCGCCTTACGCTTCCGCACCGCGAATCTCCAGCAAGCCGCCATCCACGGCTACCTCAACGCCATGGCCGCCGCCACCTATCTCGCTAACAAGGGTGTTCCCTTCCGCAAAGCGCATGAAATTGTGGGCCTTGCCGTCCGCTTCGGCCTCGACCGGGGCAAAGAGCTCAACGACCTCAGCCTCGAAGATCTGCGCATCCTCTCGCCCGCATTCGAGTCAGATATCTTCGTGGCGCTCACGCCCGAAGCCACGCTCGACTGCCACGACGTCTCCGGCGGCACCGCCCGCCACCAGGTCGCGCAAGCGCTCGTCGCCGCCCGCGCCCGCCATCCCAAGTTCAAAGACGCAGGCCAACCTGCGCAGGAGCACCCATGACCAAGACGGACGCGCTGCTCGACACCCTCCCCGCCGACTCCCCGGAACCCGACGCCCTCCCCATCCTCCTCACCGAAGGCGAGCCCATCGGTGAGTCCGTCTTCGCGCACTCCACCCTCGAAGACCCCGCGCACCCCGACGCGCATCGTCCTCAAGACGACCTCGCACCGCCTCAAAACGCGGGTGCCCCATCTTCGCGACCACAGGGCGCTAAGGTGGGCGAAGCGCCACAACCGCCCGCCAACCCCCAACAGCTGCGCGTCCACAAAGCCCGCCTCCAGGACGCCCGCGACATCTTCGACCTCGTCAACTCGCTCTCCGGCGACGGCACGCTTCTCCGCCGCAGCTACGCCGAGATCTGCGAAAATATCCGCGACTTCACCGTCGCCGAACTCCCCAATCCAAACGACCCCAGCGCTGAGCCGGAGTTCCTAGGCTGCGGCGCCCTGCATCTCTATGGCCCGCATCTCGCCGAGGTCCGCAGCATCGTCCTCCACCCCCACGCCCGCCGCCGCGGCGCCGGCGCCGCCCTACTCACCGCCTTGCTCGCCGAATCCGAAGACCACGGCGTCGCCACCACCTGCCTTTTCACCCGCCTGCCCGGCTTCTTCGAGCGCTTCGGCTTCCGCGTTGCCGAACGCAACGCCATGCCCGACAAAATTTACAAGGACTGCCAAACCTGCCCGCGCCTCTACGCCTGCGACGAGGTCGCCATGGTCAAAGGCCACCTCCCCAACATGGCCGTCCTCGGCCACATCCCCATCCCCCAACCCATCGTCCCTAATCCATTAGTCCAGCTCACGCCCACTGGCACCAGTCGATAGTTCGGCAAAGCATGGATCTCATCACATGCGTGGTCTCTTAGAGAACCGCACTTTAATACCAGTGCTCAGCTTACTCGAGAATGCACCGAGGCTCTCACTTGGCTCCCGTTGCGGGAGCAACGTACTATTAAGCCGTGAGAGTAATTGCACGCGGTACCCTGAACAGTTTCGTCCGGAACAGGGTCTCTGCCAAGCACCAAAAAGCAGTTAAATCTCAACTGGACGCCTGGTATGCCGAAGTTGCAAAAGCCGAGTGGCAATCCTCCGCCGAGCTGAAGCGCCAGTACAGCTCCGCAAGCATTGTCTCGGCGGAGCGGGTCGTCTTCAACATCAAGGGAAATGACTATAGGTTGATTGTAGCCATCAACTACCACTTTAAGGTGGTGCTGGTTAAGTGGATTGGTACCCATAACGAATACGACAACATCAACGTGGAACAGGTGAGATATGACGAAGACAGGTACGCAGATCCGGCCCATTAGGACCGAGCAGGACCACAAGGCGGCCGTAGCGCGCATCGAGGAGCTGATGAGCGCGGCGCCTGAAACTCCTGAGGGGGACGAACTAGACGTGCTTGCGACCCTCGTAGACGCTTACGAAGCAAAGCACTATATCCTCGACACTCCCGATCCTATAACTGCCATCCAGTTCCGCATGGAGCAGCAGCACCTGAGCCGGAAGGACTTGGAACCCATGATCGGCAGCCGCGCCCGCGTCTCCGAAGTGCTTACGGGCAAACGACCTTTGACATTGGAGATGGTGCGCCGCATGAAAGCCGGACTCGGCATCTCTGCCGACCTGCTTATCACGCCCGCACTCCTCGCAGGCAAACATCCCTCTGACAGCCGCATGCGGCCTATAAAGGTAGTTGCTAGAACGAACGGGGCCAAGGCTGGGCGAGCTAAAGCACAGCGAACCGGTAACATGGGGTAGCCCCGACCACATGATGATGCACCTGAGATGCACCTCTGGATGTGTTGAGATAACGTACTTGAAGTGCTAAAGCTGATGGGTGCTTCTATGAAGTGCATCTATGCCTGCGACGAGATCGCCATGGTCAAGACCTCCTGCCTGAAGTAGCCTTTTGCGGCCACATTTAACCCAAGCTCGTACAGGTTCAGCTCACTCCCAAAGCGAATGGCACCACTGGTATCAGTTAGCCGTTGGGCCGCCACTTCACAATTCATTGCCGTTCTCATTAGAGATACGCCATCCATCGGTCAACCAGGGCTCCGAGAATTTCTGAGATGATGGTTGCCGCCGCAAACACGTTCCGAGTGACCATTACTTGAGCATAGAACTGCTGTGGCCAACGTTCAATGCCCCAAGTAGGGAATAACTAACTGTTTAAGAGTTGCGACGATTATTTCAACAGCTCTAATCACCAAGCAAACAAAACCCCATTCCTCTCCCAAACCCGTATCTCCCGCCCAAACAAACCACTCAACCGCTCCGCCGTAAGCAACTCCTCTGTCGCCCCATCCGCCAAAATTCTTCCTTCCCGCATTAGCACCACCCGCCGCATCTCCGGCAGCACATCGCTCACATGGTGCGTGATCATCACAATCCCCACCCCTGACTGCGCCAGTCCGCGCAGTGCTTCGCGCAGGTCTGCCTGCGCCGCTAGATCCAGCGCATTGGACGGCTCATCCAGCAGCAGCATCTCGGGCTTTTCCAGCAGCAGCCGGCACAGGGC
>CAXTTZ010000152.1:0-7632 GCA_964247325.1 uncultured Acidobacteriaceae bacterium
GGCGCAAATAGCCATCCAGATACTCCCGCTCGGCAGCAGGCAGCGCCGGCGGCGGCGGCGGGCCCAAGGACGTGCCGCAGGTGGGCAACGTGCACGGTCCGCAGCGCAAGAAAACCGGCGATCCCGAGGCAGGGTTTCGCGAGGCCGATGTTGTGGTCGAAGGCGAGTACTTCACACAGGTGCAAACCCACTCGGCGCTGGAAACACACGGCTTTGTGGTGGATTGGAAGCCTGAAGAGGTGACCGTGTACGCCTCGACGCAGGGCACCGCGAGCGTGCGCAACGAGTTTGCCGACGTGTTCAAGATCCCCAAGAGCCAGGTGCGCGTCATTACCGAATACATGGGCGGCGGTTTTGGCGCGAAGTTCGGCGCGGGCAACGAGGGCGTGGTCGCGGCGAACCTTTCGCGCAAGGCCAATGCGCCGGTGAAGTTAATGCTCGACCGCCGGCAGGAGCACCTGGTCTCGAACCGGCCGGATTCGCACCAGACGCTCAAGATCGGTGCGAAAAAAGACGGCACACTCACTGCGATCCAGCTCACCAGCTACGGCACCGCGGGCGTGGGTACCGGGGCCGGCACGGCCGGTCCGGCGACCAACATGTATAAGTGCCCCAACCTGCTGACGGAAGAGTACGACGTCTTCATCAACGCCGGCCCCGGCGCGGCGTTTCGAGCGCCTGGCCATCCACAGGGCTGCTTTGCCTTCGAGCAGGCCATCGACGAGTTGGCCGCCAAGCTGAACATGGACCCGATTGCGCTACGCGACAAGATCGACGCGAGCCCGGCGCGCCGTGCCGAGCGGCAGCTCATTGTGGAGCGCACGAATTGGAAGAACCGCCGCGCGGCCGGCGCTGACACGGGCCCAATCAAGCGCGGCATGGGCATCGCGCAGTCGGTTTGGTACCGGTTCATCAATATGGACTCGTCGTGCGAGGTGCGCGTGCAGCGCGACGGCTCCGTGGAACTGATGTCGGCGGTGCAGGACCTCGGCACGGGCACGAAGACCATGCTCGCGATTGTCGTTGCAGAGGAGTTCGGTATTCCGCCATCGGAAGTCAAAATCCGCATCGGCGACACACGTTTCCCGATCGGGCCGGACTCCGGCGGCAGCGTCACCGCGGGCTCGATCACACCGGCGGCGCGCAACGCGGCTTTTGAGGCCAAGCAGCAGCTCTTTGCCGGTGTGGCACAGAAGCTTGGCACCACGCCGGAGAATCTCGTAGTGCAAAAGGGCCAGATTGTCTTCAAGAACGACCCTTCGCGCACCTTTACGCTGAAGCAGGTCGCGGCCAAGATGCCGTCCAGCGAGATCTCGGTGCGGTCGACGCGGCGCCCGGAGTACGCCAAGGAGCGGCTCACCTATGGCGGCGTCGATTATGTGGAGCTCGCTGTCGACACCGAAACCGGCCGCGTGCACATCGAGAAGGTCTTCGGCGCGCACGATTGTGGCCGCCCAATTAACCCGACCGGCGTCATTAGTCAAATCAATGGCGGCGTGCTGCAAGGCATCTCCTATGCGCTCTTCGAGGATCGCATCATGGACCGCAAGGCTGGGTACATGCTGAACGCGAATTTGGAAAACTACAAAATCGTCGGCGCGCGCGAGGTGCCCGAGATTGAGATCGTGCTGGTCGAAAACTATCTGGCGCAGAGCTCGACGGATGCCGCCGGCATTGGTGAATCCGCGGGCATCATTACGCTGGCCGCGGCGATCGGCAACGCGTTCTACAACGCAACCGGTGTGCGCATGCGCCGGATTCCTATGACGCCCGCGAATGTATTAACCGCGCTCGGCAAGGTGAGCGGAGAGGTGGAGGCATGAACAGGTTTACCTTTGTTGATTGCACAACGGTGGATCAGGCGCTCGATCAGATGAAGGATGGCGCGGTCGTGAAAGCTGGCGGCATCGATCTGCTCGACCTGATGAAGGACGGCATCGTCGCGCCGCCCAAGCTGGTCAACATCCGTAATATCACCACCTTGCGCGGTATCTCGACCAATGAGCACGGGCTGACCCTGGGGCCGCTCTCGACGCTTACGGAGATCGCGGCGCACCCTGAGGTGCAAAAGAACTACGCCGCGCTGGCCGACGCCGCGGGCCACGCGGCCACGCCGCAGGTACGCAACATGGCGACCCTGGGCGGCAACATTACGCAGCGGTCGCGCTGCTGGTACTTCCGCTCGACCGACTTCGACTGCAAAAAGAAGGGCGGCACCAGCGACGATTGCCACGCGCACGAGGGCGAAAACCAGTACCACGCGGTGATGAACAACAGCACCTGCGCAATGGTGCACCCATCGTCGACCGCGGTGCCGCTGCTAGCGATGAACGCGCATGTGGAACTGACCTCGAAGCGCGGCAAGCGCACCGTCGCGATGAGCGATTTCTATGTTCCCCCCGAAAAGAGCTTGATCAATGAGACCGTGCTGCAACCGGGCGAGCTGATCACCGCGATCTTTGTGCCCACGCCCGCGCCGGGCACGCGTTCGGCCTACCAAAAGTATGGCGAAAAAGAGAGCTTCGATTGGCCGCTGGCCGATGCCGGCATTGTGCTCGTGATGGACGGCACGCATTGCCGCAAGGCCACGGTGGCCATGGGTGTAGCGGCGCCGACGCCGATCCGTTCCGGGGCCGCAGAGGCCGTGCTCACGGGCAAGACGATCGACGAGCCGACCGCGCGCGCCGCCGCTAAAGCGGCCATGGCGAGCGCGACGCCACTTTCGGGCAACGGCTTCAAGACGCAACTCTTCCAGACCGCCATTTACCGCACCATCCTGCTCGCTGCGGGCCAGATGCAGCGCGACCCCAGCGCGATCGGCTAAGGAGACCTGCCATGACCTCGACCGTGATGAATTCGCCCCTCGTGCAGCTGCGTTGCGACTCGCTGCGCAGTAAATCTACCTATGGCGCGTTTGAAGACTACAGCGAAGAGATGCACGAGCTTGTCGGCTCGACGACCACCTATTGGTGCCTCAAGACGATGAGCAAAGCCGGGCCGGATGAGCATTTTGTGCACCGCTCGGTGTGTAACGCGGGGCGGCGGTGCTTCGAGGCTTGCGCGTAGGGTCCGGTTCTTCGGAACCTTTGCCTCTCCTACTACCTCTTCTTTGTTGTCATCCCGCAGCGTAGCGGAGGGATCTGCTTTCCTTCGGGGCTGCGTGGCAGCACACAGAAAAGCAGATCCCATCACGCGTTACGGGATGACCACAAGGGTGGGCAAGCTTCTTTATGGAGCAGCCACCGGCAGCACCTGCCGCGGCAGCCCTGGCCCCTCCCACAGCACCACGGGCTGATCGCTCGGTTTGCCTGCCGGGTCTTCCGCATTCTCTGTAGCCTCAGACCGCACGATGTGCAGGTGATGCGTGCCTTTCTGCAGCACGGCGCTAACGCGCGTGGGCTGCACGGCATCGCCAACGGAGCCGCACACCTGCGCTTGCGGCGGGGGCGAGTGCACCGGCGCTCGATCGTCCAGGCGCAGGGAGGCCGCGGTGCTGGTGAGCAGCGTAAAGCTATAACCGCCGTCCGCGGGCACGTCAAAATTCGCGTCGATGACGCGGTCTTTCTGGCCGGCTTGCGCCTCCTCCTGTAGGGCAGTTGTGACAGCCGGCAGGGGCTTGCCGACCACCACGGCTTGGCTGCCCCACGCTTCGCGCGCGCCGTCGCGCACGTGCAGCAGCACGCGAAAGCGGCCTGAGCCGTCCAGCAGCGTGCCTTGGGCATCAGGGAAGCGGTGCGTGACCGTGCGGCCCACCGCGCGCGTGCCATCGCCGAAGCTCCATTCGAAGCGGCGGCTGGCCTGCTCTTCGGCTTGCACGGTGAACTGCACGGCGGCGTGCGGCTGCAGCGCGCCGGCGCTGTAGGTGAATGCCGCGAGGCCGTCACCGGGCTGCACCGAGGGTGCGGAAGCGCCGTCCAACACGGTGGTAGCTGCGCCCGCGACGCCGGCCAGCGTTGTATCGTGCAAGGTGACATCGTGGACATCGCCCTTGATGACCGGCGGCAGCATGGCGGGTCCATCCAGCGCCCAAACACCGTCAAAGGCGATGCCCTCGGTGTGTGGGGCGGACTGCTCGATAAGGAAGAGCGAGTACCAGTCCTCCAGCCGAATGTTGTTGAAACGAAAATCGGTGTGCGTGCCGTGCCCGTCGGGATCGGCCCACAGTTCGAAGAAGGCGAACGGCACCTTGCAGCCGCCAAAGCCGCTATGGATCACGTCCATGTCGCTCATGTGGAAGTGGGCGTTGTTGAAGGTCTTCTGCGGCCACCCTACACGTACCGTGTTGGAGATGCTGGTGGAGGCAATCGTGTCGGTGATGCTGATGTTAGTGACGTCTGCCCCAGGCTTGGTGAGGAGCGCTGGCTCGTAGCCGTCCCAGTTGCCGTACATCGCGAAGGTATCGTCAGAGGAGCGAAAAAAACTGTTGCTGACGGTGGTGTCGCCGCCGCCGAGCCAATCTATGCCGTCCTGATTGGCGTTGTCCGGGGTGCCGCCGATGATCTTGACGTTGTAGAAGCCGATGCGGCGCGAGTCCTTCATCTGCACCTGCCAGGTGCGGCTGCGCGTGATGCAGGTGATGCCATCGATCTCGATGGCGGTTGCGTCTTTCATCACGATGCAATGCCAGTTGGGCTGTTGAAACCAACTGTCGTCGTTGTGCGGATTTTGCGGGCCGTCATAGACGATGGTGCCGGTGCCAAAGACCCGTACATCGTGCACCTGCCATAGGTTCAGCGAGCCGAAGACCACCGCGCCCGGGGCAAGGTAGATGCGGTCGCCGCTCCGGGCGTCGATGCTTTGCCGGTGCGTGCCAGGGCCGATGTAGATCAGGCCCGGCGTGCGTGCGATGAGGTTTACCGGCGCGGGCGGGTTCCCGAAGAGAAACAGCATCTCTGAGTCGGCGAAGTGCTCGCCGGGGCGCGCAAGGCTGAGTTTGATCGGGCCTGGGATGGGAAAGGTGATGGTTGCGCCGTGGCGTTGCGGGCGAATGCCATGGCGCATGGGTTGCACCTCGACGCCACGGTCCCAGAAGTGTGGGTCGTCCGCTGTGACCGACACGGTGGCTGGGCCGTCGATGTCGAAGTTGAGCAGGTAATAGTGGCTCGCCGCACGGAGGACGGGGGTGCGCCGGCCGTTGATGGAGACGGTAAAGTGCGAAGAGCGGACTTCGGCGGGAACGGGGGCGAGACCCACGGAACTGCTCCGTGCGGTGCCGCCAGCCATTGCGGTGAGAAGGCAGAGCACGAGAATGGGCCAAAGGTGTTTCGTGGTGAAGCCTGCTTGCGACGGATGCTTGTTTGTATAAGCGTGCATTTCGGTGATTTAAGGGACCTTTGGCGCGCTTGGGCGCGAGATGGGAGACGCAACCTCGTGAAGGGCTAGCAGGGTCTCGAGAACGGCTTTGAGATCGCGCAAGGGGAGGGCGTTGGCGCCGTCGGACTTGGCTTCGGCGGGGTTATCGTGGACCTCGAGAAAGACGCCGTCGATGCCGACCGCCACGGCGGCGCGGGCGAGGGTGGGAATAAACTCGGGCTGGCCGCCGGAGACGGCTTGGCCTGACGCGCCGCCGGCGCTGGCAGCAGAGGGTGTTTGGACCGAGTGGGTGCCGTCGAAGATGACAGGGGCGAAGTGGCGCATGATGGGCAGCGAGCGCATGTCGACGACGAGGTTGTTGTAGCCGAAGCTAGCGCCGCGCTCGGTGAGCGCGATGCGAGGGCAGCCGCCTTCGAGGGTCTTTTCGACGGCGTGGCGCATGTCCCAAGGGGCAACGAACTGACCTTTTTTGATGTTGACCGCGCGGCGCGGGCCGCGGCAGGCATCAGCAGCGGCGAGCAGAAGGTCGGTTTGTCGGCAAAGAAAGGCGGGGATCTGCAGCAGGGCGTCGACGTCGCCGAGGGTGTCGCTAGCGGCGGCGGCTTGGTCGGGGGTATGAATGTCGGTGAGGACGGGGAGGCGGTGGTCTTGGGCGATGGAGCGGAGGATGCGGCAGCCCTCGGCAAGGCCGGGGCCGCGGAAGCTGCGCACGGAGGTGCGGTTTGCCTTGTCGTAACTGGCTTTGAAGATGTATGGGAGGTGAAGGTCGGCGGTGATGCGGTGGATGGCGTCGGCGAGCGAGCGAGCGTGCGTTTCGGATTCAAGAACGCAAGGGCCCGCGATGAGGAACAGGCTGGGGCCGCCGAGGGTGACTGGGCCGAGCGGGAAGGGGTTCACGTGTTTATTGGAGCATAGTGCAGGGTTTGCAGTTCGGGAAAGTGGCGAGCAGGCAAGCGCGGAAGCAGATGCCCTTCGTGAATGACAACCAAAGGGCAACAGCAACACCAAGTGCAAACGCAGATGCCCTTCGGGAATGACAAACAATGGGCGACAGCGACAGCAACGGCAATAGCAGGGATGACAGCAACGGAGCTCGCCCGGCAGAGATACAAAAAGAAAGGCTCCAGCCGAGGCTGGAGCCTTTCGGGTGAGTGGCGATGCCTTATGGGCTGACGACGGAGATGGCGTGGGCGCCGTTGGCTACCGAGGTGAGGCAGGAGGGTAATCCGCCCGTGGGGTAGGGCGAGTTGGCCGTGGCGGTGAGGACGCCGGTGTGGGAGTTGAGGGTGCCGGCAGAAAGGTCACCGCTGACGAAGTTCGAGGTGAAGATGTATTGGCCCAGCGCGGGTTCGATGCTGATGCAGGTGGGGCCGGTGAGGGCGGGGAAGGTGTTGCCGCTAACCACGGACAAGTTGCCGGTAGATTGGCTGATCGCAAAGCCACTGATCGTGTTGGAGTTAAAGTTGGCCGTGTAGACGTACAGGGCGCGGGGATCGATGGTGACCGAAACTGGGAAGGCGCCGGTGCCGAAGGGGCTACCCGAGAGCGGGGTAAGGTTGCCGGTGGTGGTGCGCGCGATTTGGTAACCGATGAGCTGGTTGGCGGCGCGGTCAGTCACGTAGACGTAGCGCGCTGTGCCATCGATGGCGATGGCGCTGGGTGTGACGCCAGCGGCGTAGCCCTGGAAGGTCTTGAGCGTCGGGTTGAAGGTCGTGCTGGAGAGCGGCTGCAAGGCGCCGGTCTTCATGTTCTGCGCATAGCCGAGCACGGTGGCCGGGGTCGGGCTGGCTTCCTGGTCGACGATGTAGACGTAAACGTTTTCCGTGCCGGAACTGCCACCGGTGACGCCGGAGCAGGTGGGATTGCCGGCCACAAGCGGCGCGGCCACGCAGACGGGCGCGGAGATCGCGATACCTACAGGGTTCACGCCGACGTTGAGCGTGGTCGGGGTGCCAAGACTGTTATCGCTATTGATGGGAAAGATGCTGACGCCGCCGGGGCCGGGCGAGGCGGGGGTGAAGCCGTTTTGATATTGAAACGTCACGTAAAGAAAGGTGCCGGTGGAGTCGATGGCAGCACCTGTGGCGTAGGTGCCGGTGAGCGTGTAGGTGTGCTGCCCGTAGATCTTACCGTCGGTCCCGACCGCGTACTCTTCAAGCTGGTTGCTCGAATTACCGTTAGGTCCACCGATGACATAGATGTACTTATTGTTGGGCGCGGCGACCACGGTGAGCGGATCGGTAACATTACTGGCGAAGGGGGAGCCGGCGATCTGGTTCGGGATGCCTGTCTGGTAGTCCACCGCAAAGGCCGAGATGG
>CAXTTZ010000153.1:0-1208 GCA_964247325.1 uncultured Acidobacteriaceae bacterium
CGTCTACACCACCGAAGACCCGCGCGCCACGCATCTTCGCCAAATGTCCCGCGACCTCGGCGAATCCGCGAATCCCAAGTGGTACCGCATGTCGCGTGCCATCGAGCTCTTCGTTAAAGAGTCCAAAGGCCTCAACGCCAACGTCGATTTCTACTCCGCCTCCACCTACACCACCCTGGGCATCGACATCGACCTCTTCACGCCCATTTTTGCGTTGAGCCGCATCGCCGGTTGGTGCGCCCATGTGCTCGAACAGCACGGCGACAATCGTCTTATCCGCCCCCGCGCCGACTACAACGGCCCAGCCTACCCCGCGCGCTACGTTCCGCTGGAACAAAGGCAATAGGCGGATTGTCTAGAGCCACTCTCCACAAAGAGGGCGTCTGTGGGAGAACGCCGGGGCCCCGCGTCCCTCCCACAGAACGAACCATAGACACAATAGACAGCTACTTCGATCCAGAGCTACTTCGATCCAGGCGGCGTAACCCCATTCATCCGCAGGTACTCCACCATCTGCCCGTAATGATCAAACCCATGCGCGACTGCGAAGCTGGCGATGGTGGCGCGGGTGTTTTGCCCGTCGACCGGCTTCACCGCAAGAAACGCATTCGACGGTGTGATGGTCGCCACAGCCTTGTGCGCAAAGGCGAACGAAGCCGCCAGCGCTTGCACGATCTCGTCCTTGCCCTTCAAGCTACCGACGGCCTTCATATCCACATCAGGCTTTAAGCCGCTCACTTGGCTGTAAAAGTAGTAGTTGGCACCGATCACATGGGTAACTTCCTGCGCAAAGGTGCGCACACCGTCAAACTTAGCGCCGGGCATAGAGCTCGACGACGGAGCGAAGCTGAACTTATCCGCCGGCATCGCCTTCACAACGGCCGTCATCTCCTGTTCCAGGCCGCTTAACATGGCATCCTCGGCCACCGCGGGGCTCACGGGCGAGCCAGCAGCCGCTGAAGCGGTGTCGCCGCCCATGCTCATCTGCGCGAAGCCTACGGTGGAAGTACACACAAACACTGCTGCTGCAAGTCGAATTCGTAAGGTCATCGGTCCTCTATCTTTGGAAGCGTTCTCAGCGTAACAGACTCGATTTGGCGCGGGTGCAAATGGCCGCTCCGGCGTACCCTTTTCTTATGCGGATCTACCTTGACGCTAACGCAACGACGCCGGTGCTGCCCGAGGTCCTTGCCGCCATGCAGCCCTGG
>CAXTTZ010000153.1:1218-7366 GCA_964247325.1 uncultured Acidobacteriaceae bacterium
AGGCCACGCGGGCAGCGGTGGAACGCGCCCGTGCCGCGGTCGCTGCGTTGCTCGGCGCTACGCCCAAAGAGATCGTTTTCACCTCGGGCGGCACGGAAGGCGACAACCTCGCGCTCGCCGGCGTGCTGCAACCCTTTCTCGATCGCGGCGAGCCAGCGCACCTGGTCACCTCCGCCATCGAGCACCACGCCGTTCTCCATGCGGCCCAGGCCCTTGAGCGGCGCGGCGTTGAGGTCAGTTACCTTGCGCCGAACCGCGACGGCATCGTTCCGCCCGCAGCAGTGATGGCGGTGCTGCGGCCGCACACCCGTCTGGTCTCGCTTATGCTGGCCAATAATGAAACCGGTGCGCTGCAACCGGTCGCCGAAGCCGCCGAGCAGGTGCGGGCGCGCGGCGTGCTCTTCCACACTGACGCCGTGCAGGCCGCGGGCAAGCTGCCCCTCGACCTCGCCGGCTCCCTGCGCGGGGTCGATCTGCTCACCATCTCCGGTCACAAAATGTACGCTCCCCAGGGCACAGGCGCGCTCTTTGTTCGCAAAGGCGTCGCGCTCGAGCCGCTCTTCCACGGCGGCCCGCACGAGCGGCAACGGCGCGCCGGTACGGAAAACGTTCCCGGCCTGGTCGGTTTAGGTTGTGCCGCCGAAGCCGCGCAGCGCTGGCTGGCCGCCGGCGGCGCGCAGGTTCTGCAACAGCGGCGCGACCGCCTCGAAACCAGCCTGCTCGAAGCCCTTCAGGGCGCTTCGATCAACGCCGTAGCTACTCCCCGCATGCCCAATACCACCAACCTGCAGCTCGACGGCCTTGATGCGGAGCGGCTGCTCATCGCGCTCGATATGCAGGGCATCAGCGCCAGCTTCGGCGCGGCTTGCCAATCCGGCGCCACCGAGCCCTCGCACGTGCTGCTCGCCATGGGGCTCAGCTCCGCCCAAGCCCGCAGCAGCTTGCGCCTGTCACTCACGCGCGACACCACGGACGCCGACGTGGACCGTACCGTCGAGGTGCTGGCCGCGCTCGCGCAACGCATGCGCAGCGGGCAGCGCCACATCGCCTAGGCGCAGTGAATGCGAAGGAATTGCATGGCGACCGCGAGCTTGGAACTTACTAGCTTTCGTCCCTTGGGTGCAGTGGCTGCCCTTTTTATGATTGTTATTCCCTAAGGAAATCTGCTGTTGCCTAACCGGGACTACGCCCGAAAGAAACGCTACAGATACCAGGGAATATTCACCACCACAATGCGCTGATTGCCGCGCAGTAACAGCAGCAGCTTCAGCAACTGCACGCGTTGGTTGTGCAGCAGATTCTCCCACCAATGCCGCACCACCAACTCGGGGACAACCACCGCGACCTTACGCCCTGGGTTGTCATCCTCGAGCTGCAAGATGTAGTCCATTAGCGGCCCAAGGATCGTCCGGAAGTTGCTCGAAACGCTCACCAACTCGGGCTCGGCCATACCGTGTTCGCGGATCGGCTGCATTACCATCCGCTCCCACAGCTCGCGGTCCAGCGGTTCGGAGTCGCTTTCCACGTTGACCACCTTGACTTCTCGGCTAAGCAGCAACCCGAAGCGCAGGGCCTTTTCGCTGATCTTGTCCCAGCGGGCCACGGGTACGACGACCAACGGCGGCTCAAGCCCGGTCAGCCGCAGCGGCGTGGTGTCGGCGGTCTCCATGTGCACGCGGTTGTAGTGGCGTCGGATGCTGTGCATGGTCACGATAATGGTTGGCACCAGCAGCACGGTGATCCACGCGCCCGAAGCAAACTTGGTTACCAGCACCACGCATAGCGTGATGCCCGTGGCGACGGCGCCCAGTCCATTCAAAAACAGCTTCACATGGCGATGCGGAGCGTCGGGCGTCTTCAGCCAGTGCTTCACCATGCCTGCCTGGCTCAGCGTAAAGGCCAAAAAGGCGCCAATCGCATAGAGCGGGATGAGCCGGTCCGTTACGCCGTCAAACAGGATCAAGATCAGCGCCGTAAAGCCCGTCAGCGCATAGATGCCGTGAGAAAACAGCAACCGGCGGCCACGCAGGATGAAGACGTGCGGCAGGTAATCCTTGAGCGCGATCGCGCGCGCCATACGCGGGAAGTCCGCAAACGCGGTATTGGCACTGAAGCTGAGCGCCGCCAGTACGCTGCCCATGGTGAAAAAGTAGAACCAGCCGCGCCCAAAGACCGCCGCCACCTGAATCGACAGCACGCTCTGGTACTGCGGATCGTTCGGGTCCATCGCCGTAATGTGATAGGCCTTGGCCACATACGACAGCCCAGCCAGCAGCACAATCAGGATTGCAATAATGACGGTCAGCGCCTGATTGGCCTTGTGCGAACGCGGCTCCTTAAATGCCGTCACGCCGTTCGACACCGCTTCCACGCCGGTCATCGCCGCGCAGCCCGAAGCAAACGCCTTCAGCAGCAACCACAGCGTCAGGTACTGCATGGTGGCCGCAGGCGGCGGGGGCGGCGGCGAAAGCGGCACCGGATGCCCATGTGCCGCCAGCGCGTGCACCACGCCTACAATTACCGTGGCCAGCAGCGTACCCACAAAAAGGAAGGTCGGGATCATGAACGCAAAGCCCGACTCTTTGACCCCGCGCAGGTTGACCACCACGATAATGGCCAAGATCAACAGGCAAAGCGCCAGCTGATGCGGATGCAGCCGGGTGTCCGCGCTTACCAGCGCCGTCACGCCGGCCGAAATACCCACCGCCGCTGTCAGGATGTAGTCGATCATCAGCGCCGCCGCGGCCAGCAAGCCCGCGCCGTCGCCGAGATTTTCGCTCGCCACCGTGAACGACCCACCGCCGTTCGGGTAGGCCTCAATCGTCTGCCGGTAGCTGAAGTACAAAATCGTCAACAGCACCAGGATGGCCGTAAAGATCGGCATCAGGTGCTGCTGCACGCCGTAGAGCCCAAGCGGAACCAGGTAGATCATCGCCTGTTCGGGGCCGTAGGCCGCGCTGGTCAGCCCGTCCAGTCCGAAGATCGGGATGCCGGCCGCAACGCCGATGTGTTCATGGGAAGCCTCGCTGGTGGCCAACGGCTTCCCGATCAAAATGTCAGCAAAGCGCATGCGTTTGTCTTGTCCTAGGCGCGTCACACTTCGCGCCTTAGATATCCTATATGGATTTCTTATGGGTGTATGTGCGCTAACGGAGATGCGGCCCACGCCCGAAACGCTGCCTGACCCGCAGAACTCCCGTCTTCCGAACCGAGCTTTCCCGTCCAACCCGTGCCACCATGCCGTATTCTGTCCTTACGTCGTAGCGGCCAGTTCGCCCGGCCATGCCCGGCTCGGTCTTCCTTTTTGTTGCCGCTATGGATCGAGGAGACCGGCTCCCGTGCATCCCGTTCGGTCCCGGAGACTTCGCGCATGTGGATAGTGAAACTCGCTCTGAATCGGCCCTACACCTTCATTGTGTTGGCCATCCTCATCCTGATCGCCGCCCCGGTGGTCATCCTCCGCACGCCGACCGACATCTTTCCCTCCATCAACATTCCTGTTGTCTCCATCGCATGGCAGTACACCGGGCTCAGCCCCGAAGAGCTCGAAGGCCGCCTCACCACGCCCTACGAAAAGACCCTCACCACACTGGTCGATAATGTCGAGCACATCGAATCCACCACCCTGAACGGCCAGGCCATCATCCGCATCTACCTGCAGCAGGGCGCCTCGCTCGACACCGCCAACGCCCAAGTCTCCGCCGCCTCCGAGTTCATCCTCCGCCAGTTGCCGCCCGGCATCCTGCCGCCGCAGATCATCAACTTTTCCGCCTCCAGCGTGCCCATTCTCCAACTTGGCCTTTCCGGCGAGGGCCTTTCCGAGCAGCAGCTCAACGACTACGGCCTCAACTTCATTCGGCCGCAATTGGTCACCGTGCCCGGCGTTGTTATCCCCAATGTGTACGGCGGCAAGCAGCGCTCCATCATGGTCTTTCTCGATCCCAAGCGCATGCAGGCCGAGCACCTTTCGCCGGTCGACATCCTCAATGCGCTAGCGCAGCAAAACGTCGTCGAACCGGGCGGCACCGCCAAAATTGGCTCGCTCGAGTATGACGTGCGGTTGAACAGCACGCCTTCCACCATCGAAGGCCTCGGCAATCTTCCCATCCGCCAGGTGGACGGAGCCACGGTCTACCTCCGCGACGTCGCCACGGTCACCGACGGCTCCACGCCGCAGACCAACATCGTCCGCCAGGACGGCCGCCGCGGCGTGCTGCTCACCGTGCTCAAGTCCGGCACCGCCTCCACGCTCGATGTCGTCAAGGGCATCCTCGGGCTCCTGCCCCGCGTTAAGAGCAGCCTTCCGCCCAACCTCAAGATCAACCCCATCGGCAACCAGGCCACCTTTGTGCGCGGTTCGGTCAACGGCGTCATTCGCGAGGCCGTGATCGCGGCTGCGCTGACCGGCTTAATGATCCTGCTCTTTCTCGGTTCGTGGCGCTCCACGTTGATCATCGCGGTCTCCATCCCGCTGTCGATCCTTTCCTCGGTCATCGTGCTCAGCCTTATCGGGCAAACCATCAACATCATGACCCTCGGCGGCTTGGCCCTTGCCGTCGGCATCTTGGTCGACGACGCCACGGTCACCATCGAAAATATCGAGCGCTACCTCGAAGAAGGCCACGGCCTCATCGAGGCCATCGAAGAGGGCGCCGCGCAGATTGCCGTGCCTGCGCTTGTCTCCACGCTCTGCATCTGCATCGTCTTTATGCCGATGTTCTTCCTCGCCGGCGTAGCCCGCTACCTGTTCGTGCCGCTGGCCGAAGCCGTCGTCTTCGCCATGCTCGCCTCGTACATGCTTTCGCGCACGCTAGTGCCCACACTGGCCATGTACCTGCTCAAAGCGCATGGGCACGGCGCCCTGTCGCAAAACCCGTTTGCCCGCTTTCAACGCGCCTTTGAGCGCTCCTTTGAACGGCTCCGCGCCAGCTATGAAGGGCTCTTGTCACGCCTGGTCGAGGCCCGCAAGGTCTTCGTTCCCGTCTTTATTGGCTGCTGCGCGTTGGCCATGCTGCTTGTGCCGTTCCTGGGCCAAAACTTTTTTCCCTCCACTGACAACGGCTCCTTCATCCTCCATGTCCGCGGCAAAACCGGCCTGCGCATTGAGGAGACCGCACGCCTCTGCGACGAAGTCGAAAACAGCATTCGTCGTATCGTGCCCCCGGCGCAGATGGACAACATCCTCGACAACATCGGCCTGCCATACTCCACGCTCAACACGCAGCACGCCACCAGCGGCCTGTTCGGCGCCAGCGATGCCGACATCCTGGTTTCGCTCAAGGAAGACCACTCGCCGACCGCCAATTACGTGCGCGACCTGCGCTCTACCCTGCCGCGCCAGTTCCCTGGCACCACGTTCTACTTTCTGCCGTCTGACATTGTCACGCAGATCCTGAACTTCGGCCTACCCGCGCCGCTCGATGTGCAAATCCAAGGCCGCGACGAGGCTGGCAATCGCAAGGTCGCCGACAAGATGCTGGCCGAGATGCGTAGCGTGCCCGGCCTAGTGGACGTGCGGCTCCAAGAGCCCAACGACTACCCCGTGCTTAACCTCAACGTCGACCGCACCAAGGCCGAACAGGGCGGCTACACCGAGCGCGATATCGGCAGCTCCGTGCTTAATATCCTGTCCGGCTCCACGCAGCTCACGCCCTCTTACTTCCTGAACACCAAAAACGGCGTGGTGTACAACATCGTCGCGCTCACACCGCAGTACAAGATTGATTCCCTACAAGCCCTGCAAAACATCCCTGTGACCTCGGCCACCGCGCGCCAACCAGAGATCCTTGCCGACGTGGCCGACATCCAGCGCTCGGCCGAGCTGCCCGTCGTGCAGCACTACAACATCCAGCGCACGCTGGACGTCTACGCCAATGTGCAAGGGCGCGACCTGGGCGCCGCCGCCCGTGATGTCGAACGCATCATTGCCCGCGACAAGGGCAGCCTGACTCGCGGCAACTTTGTGCAAATGCGCGGCCAGGTCAACACCATGCGCGAGTCCTACACCGGCCTTGTCTTTGGCCTGCTCTTTTCCATCGTGCTCGTGTATCTGCTCATCGTCGTCAACTTCCAGTCCTGGCTCGATCCCTTCATCATCATCACCGCGCTGCCGGCCCCGCGGGCCGGCATGGTGCTATTTATAGTCATA
>CAXTTZ010000153.1:7408-7625 GCA_964247325.1 uncultured Acidobacteriaceae bacterium
TAATGTGCATGGGCGTGGCTACCGCCAACTCTATCCTTGTCATCTCCTTTGCCAAAGACCGCCTCGCCGCGACCGGCAACGCCCTCGTTGCCGCCCTGGAAGCCGGCGCCACCCGCTTTCGCCCGGTCGCCATGACCGCCCTCGCCATGATCATCGGCATGATTCCCATGGCGCTCGGCTTGGGCGAGGGCGGCGAGCAAAACGCCCCGCTCGGCCG
>CAXTTZ010000154.1:0-7586 GCA_964247325.1 uncultured Acidobacteriaceae bacterium
CAGCAGCACCCCCGCCGTCCCATAAGTCGCAATAATCATCGGCTTGCGCCCAATCTTGTCAAACAACAGCCCCAAGGTCAGCGGCCCAAAGAAACTTGCAATCGCAAACGGCAGCAGATGCTGCGGCAGATCCTGATTGCTCACCCCATAAAACCGCTTCACCACCAGGCCATACGAGAAGAAGATCGCGTTAAAAAAGAACGCCTGCGCCACCATCAGCACCAGCGCCAAGATCGACCGCTCGCGGTTGTCGTGCAGCATATTGTGGAAAATCTCGCTCCACGGCGTGTGGTCGCGCACTGTGATTTTTAGCTTTTCTCCTTCCGGCGCCGGCAGTCTTGCCGGGTCCTCGTGCGACGCCCGCTGCTCAATCTCCGTCACCACCCGGTTGGCCTCCTCCTCCTTGCCGCGCAGCATGAGCCAGCGCGGGCTTTCCGGCACAAATAGCCGCAAAATGAGTACCAACCCGCCCAAGCACCCGCCGATGCCAAACGCGTACCGCCATCCCCTGTCCGGCGCCAGCCCATGCCCTGCCAGAAGATACATCGCCACCAGCCCGCCTACTGTCGCGCCCACCCAAAACGTCCCATTCACGATCAGGTCCGCCGCCCCGCGCACCTTACCCGGAATGAGCTCATCGACCGCCGAGTTGATCGCCGCATACTCCCCACCGATGCCCACCCCGGTGAAGAACCGAAAGATCGCAAACGACCCAAACCCCCAAGAAAACGCACTCGCCACCGTCGCAAACGAGTACGTGGCCAACGTCACCAAAAACAACTTGCGCCGCCCCAGCCGATCTGTCAGATAGCCAAAAAACAGCGCCCCCAGCACCGCCCCTACTAGATACGTCGTCGCCGCCGCGGTTACCTGCGGATCGGAAAGCCCCAGCCCCGCCCGGCTCTCCAAAATTCCGGAAAGCGACCCCACCAGCGTCACCTCCAGTCCATCGAGCAACCACGAGGTCCCCAGCGCCGTAATGATGCGCGTGTGCCAGCCCGACCACGGCAGCCGGTCCAACCGCTGCGGGATGTCGGTCTCGATCTCGCGGCCCGCGCCCTGCTGCGGCGCGCCCTGTCCCGGCAAGCTGTTAGCGGGCATCCTGTTTGGTTGCGTGCTCATAGGTGCAGCCTTTCCAGTGCATCCGCCCCGCGCGGCCCTACTCCTTTTCGCGTTCGATCATCGTAAACCCGCCGTTGCGCTCCAGAATGGCATAGTCTATGTCGTCCACGCTTTTAAGCCCCTGCAACCTGCTGGCCGCTTCCAAATCAGCCCGGCCTACCTGCATACCGTGGGCCAACTCTTCCTGCCACTCGCCATGTTTCACCAGCGCCAACGGCGTGCCATCCAACACCTCGCCCAACCGCGGCGACCTCACCTTGGCCCACGAAACAACTCGGTGCAACAGTCCCACCGTGATCACCGCGCACGTACAGTTGGTCAACGACCGATCATTGCCCACCGTTGCTAAAATGATCACGCCGCCCATCAAAAACACCAGCACAAAATCGCCCAGGGTCAACTGCCCTCCGGGCCGGCGCGTCAACACCCTGACCACAAGCAGCAGAAAAAAGTAGCCCGCAACCGCATGCAAAATCGTCGACATCCCTACACTCCCGAGCGAACCTAGCCCTACGGCAACACAAACACCTTGCCCGTGACAGGCGCCGCGCCGAGCACCCCCAGCGTAAAGTGATGGAGGCCCACAAAGGACGGTTGCAGCGCGATCTGCACCGTCATCGGTGTTTCCGTGGCCAAAAATTCATAGGTCACTCCGCCATCGCCCAAAATCGAGTTCACCGGCTGCGGAATCACCCGCTGCGCCCCTAGCTCGCGCACAATACTGTCGCTGACATGAAGCCGCAACTTCCCGTCCTGCACCGCCGCCGGACTTGGCGTGATCGTCATGATTGAAGGGGTGTTGGCGCGCTCGGTATGCTCGTACTTCAACTCCAAACTGCCATCGGCCGTTTCTATCTTCGACTTCGACAACGGCCCACGCCCAAGCAGCCCGCTGATATCGGCTAGCACGATCAAAACAAATAAGCTCCAAATTACCCGTTCAAATCGCCACCAACGTTGTTGAAACGCAAGGTCCTCACCAACGGCCACCTTGCCCTCGACCTTGGGCACGTCATCGCCCACGGGTCTCATCTCCATCACGTTCGCCACGACCGCCTCCTAAGCATTGTCCTCTCGCGCGATAATGCTGATCTCGCCATTGCGCTCCAGCGTCGCTGTTTCGATCTCGTCCAGCGTTCTTAACCCCTGCCCGCGCGCCATCTCCATCACATCGTCTTCCTTGATGCGCATGCGTCGCAGCGTATTGGCGCGCCACTGGCCGGCTTCCAGCAAGATCAGCGGGGTTCCATCTAGAAAGCGCGCCGCCCGGTCCGACCGCGTGCGTAGCGTGGCCAGCAGATAGTGCGCCAGCGCAATGGTCACAATCTGGCAAAAAGCGTTGGTCAGTGAGGCTTCCTCGGCCACAATGGCCGTCAACATCAGTCCGCCAAGAAAAAAGATCAGGATGAACTCAAAGGGCGTCAGCTGCTTGCCGGGCCGGCGCCCCACGATGCGCACAATCAGCACAAGAAAAAAGTAGCCAAACAGCGCACGCAGTACAGACCCCCCGGACATAGAGCATCCCTTCCGAACGAAATGGCGTGCAGCCGGGTAGCATCGATCCCCCGTAACTTCACTAGATGCTGCAATCGGTCATCAGGTCTGCCCGTTGGGCACTTACCGAAGTTTGTAGAAACAAAACGCCAACCCTCCGCGAAAACGGCTACTCTAGTAGGCGCGCCGCCCCCGGCTGCGCCGTACCGCACTTCGAACGGCGAAGGAGCCCCCCGTTGGCTGTTTTTGTAAGAAATACAAGCGCCCCCGGCTACGACGATGGTCTCGAGCTTAAAACCGACACACGCGCCATGTCCGTGGCTACCGCGCTGTTTTTCATGGTCGGTTTCCTTACCTGCCTCAACGACATCATCATCCCGCACCTGAAGTCCATCTTCGAGCTCAACTACGCCGAAGCCATGCTGGTGCAGTTCGCCTTCTTCAGCTCCTACTTCCTTTTCAGTTACCCCGGCGGCAAGCTCGTTGAGCGCTTCGGCTATAAGCGCGCCATGGTCGTCGGCCTGATCACCATGGCGATCGGCGCGGGGACCTTCGTCCCCGCCTCGTATGTGGCCAGCTTCCCGGTCTTTCTCACTGCGCTCATCATCCTCGCTGCCGGCATGACCGTCGTGCAGGTCTCCATCAATCCCTATGTCACCGTGATTGGCCCTGCAGCCACGGCCTCCAGCCGGCTCAACCTCGCACAGGCCTTCAACTCGGTCGGTACTTTCATCGCGCCCTTTGTCGGCGCACACTTTATTCTGCGCGGCGTCACGCAAATCCAGCCCCAAAAGCTGCACTCCCTGCCCGCAGCCCTGCAGCAAAGCTACCGCGCCGCCCAAGCCTCCTCCGTGCGGCTTCCTTATATCGGCCTCGCGCTGATGCTTCTGCTCATCGCGCTCGCGCTCGGCTTGATCAGGCTCCGCACCACCACGGGCGTCTCGCAGCACACCCAAGATTTCCGCCCCGGTGCCTTTGCCGAAGCCCTCACCCGCCCCGACAGCATCTGGCGGCATCCTTGGCTGCTCTTCGGCGCGCTCGGCATTTTCACGTACGTCGGCGCGGAGGTCGCCATCGGCTCCTTTCTGGTCAACTACATGGGCCTGCCCAGCATCGCCGGCCTCCCCGAGGCCGTTGCCGCCAACTTCCTGCCCGTCTACTGGGGCGGCGCCATGATCGGCCGCTTCGTCGGCTCGGCCCTGCTGCAGCGCATCAAAACCGGAACCATCCTCGGCCTCGCCGCCATCTGCGCCTTCATCCTCGTGATCGTCTCCATGAACACCCACATTGGCGCGGCGCCCGGCGCCAACGACCTCCACCTCTTCGGCCACGCCATCCCACACTCCACCGCCATGTGGTCGCTGCTCGGCGTCGGCCTGTTTAATTCCATCATGTTCCCCTCCATCTTCACCTTGGGCATCCAGGATCTAGGCCCCCTCACCAGCAAAGGCTCCAGCCTCCTTATTGCTGCCATCCTCGGCGGTGCCGTAATCCCCGAGTTGCAAGGCAAACTCGCCGACCACATCGGCCTCCAACCCGCCTTCATCCTCCCCGCCCTCTGCTACGTCTACATCGCCTGCTTCGGGCTGGCAGCCATCCGCCGCCCCGTCGCTTCCGGCGACCTCATCCCTGAAGAACCGGTGTAGGTGCAGCCCTTGTTTTCTGGTTGTCATTCCCGAAGGGAATCTGCTGTTTTGCCAAATGGAGACACTCCCGAAAGAAAGGCGCTACCAAGCCTCAAGACGCTATGCCCTGACAGATTACCCCTTTAAAACGAAACATCGATCTCCTTCAAGGGGAAACCACCAACGTCAACGTAAGAAAGGCCAACGTTCCCCCCGTCGCCGCAATCTGCACCGTTTGCGGCAGCCCCGGGACTTGAAGCGGCGTCAGGGCAATCGCCCCTGCGGCATCCGAGACTGCAACCGTTTGCGTGCTTGCTAATACCGGTGAGGCCGGACAGTCGCCACTCGTGCAGGAACCCTCCCATGCCAGCGCCCGTTGGTACAGCGTGACGGGAGCATTTTGAACCGAGTGCCCCTGGCCATCGGTGACTTGGAAAGACACCGCATCCAACCTCGTTCCCTGCAACACACTTTGCCCCGCACCGGCGGTAGCCAGCACTTGCCACTGCGCCGGATCCACGCCATACACCGTCCATGTCGCGCACACCGTAGTCCAAACACAGCCGGTGACGGTACTCGTCGAGCCAGAAGCCAGTAAATTAGCGCGAACGCTCACCATCGCCCCGCCACCCCCATCCGTGGCCTGGGTCACAGGGCCAATCACCAACCCCGGGCTCGTTGTCCAAAACACAGGCACCGAGACCGCAGCAAGTCCATTCTCAACCGCCTTTAACTGCAAACTCCAGGTTCCAGGTGCGCCCGCAGCCGACCACCGCGCCGTGTCAGAAAGACCGACCGATCGCACCGGATCGGCGTCCGCAATCACCACCTGAAGGCTGGCTCCGCCGCTAACCTCCTTGGCGCTTAATGTGATTGTCCCAGCCGCCAAACTGATGACCGATGTGGAGACCTGGCCGCTGCTGTCCGTGGTACCCCAGCAGCTCGCTACACCCGTCCCGCAAAGGCCAAGTGTCGCCGAGCCACTCACCACGCTGAACTGCACCGTTGCCCCCGCCACCGGCGTCACCCCATCCGAAGCAAGCACCCGGACAGCAAAGGGCGAGGCCGCAGTGGAGCCCGTCAGCATGGCTGTGGGTGCAGAGATCTTCTGCAAAAGGTCCGCGCTGTTGGTGTACATCAGCGCGGAGTTGATCGCCGTCGAACCCAGCGTTGACGGGTCCACAACCGTGACCGTAACCGCCCGGCCCAGATGAGCGTTCGCTGCCGTATACGACGGCGCTGTAGCCACAATCTGATTGGCCGTGCAGCTTACAATCTGTGCTCCGACCCCGTTGACGTTCACTTGATTGCCTTGCCGAAATCCGGTTCCCGTGATCGTGATCGTGCCTCCCCCCATGCCTATAACGTTCGGTGACACGCTGGCCGCGTAGAGCAGCCGGGCTGTATAGGTGAAGTCGGGCCGGTCAGCGCCATACTGGTCCGCCACCGCCATGCGCAGCGTGCGGTCTGCCGTTTTCGCGTAGCCATGCACCTGCGTCATGCCAAGGACGATCGAGTTAAGCGGCGCATCGGACTTCGCCACGGTAGGCACGCCGCCCAGGGGATCGGTGCTCTGCCAAACCCCAATGATTGGCCATGCCTTCACCGAGGTGTCGTGGCCCTTTTCATCAGTCGCTTGCACCTCAAAGGTCCAACTGTGGTTGGCGGCAATCGTCATCCCCCACCAGGAGCTGTGCTCATAGCCGCAAAGCACGCCGTTCTGCCAGCCCGTCGGATCGAGCGCGGCAGGCGATGCTTCCGTGCCATCCGTCCCCGGAGCGCAACTGGCAGTTGCATCCGATGGTGTGATCGGATTCAAAAAGGTCGCCGAATCACCATTCGGCGTGGCCGACCCATCGACCCATGTCTGTGACGAGCCAGAAGGCGCGACCGGGTAGTGCACGTACGATCCTACGGCGTACTCGGCGTTGTACAACGGATTGATCGGCTCCGAAGTGAAGACCAGGTCCGAGATCCCATCGAGCGGCACACGCCGCATCTCGACCCTGCCCTCCACATAAGAATCCGTAGACCCAATGTTGACCGCTTGCGTCCGTGTCACTGGGTTAAGCCAGGCCTGCTGGTACAGCCCGCCGGTCACGCCGGAAACCGTCTCCCAGGTCTCCGTAATCCCATAATGAACCCGGTGCACCGTAACGTTGGCCCACTCCATCCCTTGGCCTGTAGGAAAAGCGTGGGTCATAAGCACCCACGCCGCATCATCGCTCGACGCGCGCTTGCCGGAAGGCACATTGCCCGTTGGCACCGGGTACAAGCGCGCCAAGGAACTCAGATCATCTACCCGCAGCGTGAACGGGTCCGTCATGCATTGATAGGTGTAGTACCCGCAAAGCACATCGACCGGATGCATCAACGGCCAGAACGCCATCTGCTGCGCCGTCGGTGGCGACTTCACAGTAAAGATATTATCGTTGGTCTGCGACCATGAAAGGCCCAGGATGCGGCCAAACGCCCGTGCCAGCCGATACTGCATCTGCATCAGCGGCTCTGCGGCGGAGGTCACGCAGCGGCCGTTCAGCACCAGCGTCGCATGGTGCAGGGCATCGTGCTGCCCAAAGTCGTCCACATCCCCCACCACGCTATTGGTTTGGCTGCAGCCCAACGGTCCGGGGGTGCTCGCGCCCTTCCCCAACAGCAGGTCCGTCACACTGCCGTCCGTGTCATACACGATCGCTACCGGGATCTGGGCTTCGTTCGACGGTTGTACGTCTGCGGGAAAAAGCACGCCACCGTTTCCAATCGTCATGTTGGCGCTGCTTACGTGCTCGCTTAGCGTACCGCCCTGGGCGAGCGTCAGACTAGAGGTCGGCACATTCCAAACCGCTGCGGCTGCCGCGACCATCTTGTCCGCCTGCGCATGCGACACTGAGGTGCTCAGATCGCCAATATCCGTAAAGTAGGAGAGCTGTGTGGTCTGCCAAACCAACGGAACCCCCGGGTTGCCCGCATTCGGCGCACCCACAAAGCGCGGCGACCCTGCAAACATCGCAGAGCCAAGCCCCAGCCAAACCGCCAAGACCCACCCAAGCGTCGCAAGGAGCCTCGGTGCACCCTTTCCAAAACGCTTGCCCGCACACTGGAAAGCAGCAAAGACCCCGGGATCAGCGAGCAACATGGGTCGCCCCTTCCCCTTGCACGGGCAAAGCAATCGGCCGGCCTTCGACGCCCCCGGGACGAGGCACGACCGCAATCGGACGCAGGCGCAAAGGTGCGTTCCCGCGCCCAGGCTGCCGCACAGGCAGGGGATGGCGGACCGGCTCGCCCATCGCTCCGTCCGCGGCGCCAGGCGCGATCAGCGCAAGAACGTCGGCCAGCTGCACAGCC
>CAXTTZ010000155.1:0-7356 GCA_964247325.1 uncultured Acidobacteriaceae bacterium
GCTTTAAGCAGCCCCGTTTCTGCTATCGCCCACGGACACGCAATCAAGTTGAGCCTTGAGTAGCTCTCGTGTGATCCCGTGCGCCCGTGCAAACAACTCAGCATTCACAAACTAGGTAATCAGGAATTAGACGAGTCCAGGCAGCGAACCTGAGTTCCGCAATATAGGTACACCGTACCTTGCCAACATGGCATCGTGCGTCACCAAAACAAGCCCTTCTGTCTCCGCCTGTGCCAGTAGCAGGCGGTCAAAGGGATCGCGATGATGGTTTTCCAACGCGGCAGCTATCTCACAATGTATGGCACTGATGGCAAGCTCAGGCAAATTCTGACTTTTCGCCGCAGCCTGAGGCGAGCGCACAAAGTTTAACTTGCCTTTAGCTCGTTTTACAGCAATCTCCCACGCCACCACTGCGCTAAAAATCACCTCATTGCTGGGATCGCGCATAGCAGCGAGGACATGGGGCGCTAGCCGCTCAGGCGCAGCCAACATCCACAAAAAGATATGCGTATCCAATAGCAGTCGCTTCACAAACCCATCTCATCCAGCTCTTCATCTGTCCAAACGGGCGCTTCGAAATCATCAGCAATAAACGAGATCCCCATCTCATTCTGTCCAAACCTGCGTTGTATAGGTGCAGTTTGTGGCAGCGCCACCAATCTCGCCATTGGCTTTCCAGCTTTACAAATCACTGTCTCTTCACCACGCGCTGCCTTCTCCACCAAGCTTGAAAGCTGCGTTTTGGCCTCATACAGATTGACCGCGCTCATAACTGCCCTCTTTCCTACTTTACGCGCTTAGTCAACTTGGTCAAGCCCCGCCCTACTAGAATAATGGGGCACATGCCAGCTGAATTCTCCTGCCCCACCCGCGTCCGCATCGCCCCTTCCCCCACCGGCGACCCTCCCGTTGGCACCGCCTACATCGGCCTGCTCAATTTTCTTTTCGCTCGCCAGCGTGGCGGCCAATTCGTCCTCCGCATCGAAGACACCGACCGCACCCGCTTCGTCCCCACCTCCGAGCAGATGATCTTCGACGCCCTCCGCTGGGTCGGCCTCACCTGGGACGAAGGTCCCGACGTCGGCGGCCCCCACGGCCCCTACCGCCAGTCCGAACGTACCGAGCTCTATCGCCACTATTGCGACCAACTCCTCGCCTCCGGCCATGCCTACCGCGCCTTCGAAACCCCCGAAGAGCTCGAAGCCGAACGTCGCGCCCAACTCGCCGCTAAGCAGCCTCCGAAATACAACGGCCCCTCCCGTACGCTGTCCGAGGCTCAAATTCAGGAAAACCTAGCCGCCGGCAAACCCTTCACCATCCGCCTCAAGGTTCCCTCCGAGGGCGCCACCACCTTTCGCGACGAACTTCGCGGCGATGTCACCTTCGACCACAACAACGTCGACGACCAGGTGCTGCTCAAATCCGACGGCTTCCCCACCTACCACCTCGCCAACGTCGTCGACGACCACCTCATGCGCATCACCGACGTCATCCGCGCCGAGGAATGGATCTCCTCCACGCCCAAACACGTCCTGCTCTACCAAGCCTTCGGGTGGGAGCTGCCCCGTTTCTGGCACATGCCGCTGCTCCGCAACGCCGACAAATCCAAAATCTCCAAGCGCAAAAACCCCGTCTCGCTCAACTTCTACCGCGAATCCGGCTTTCTTCCCCAAGCCCTGCTCAACTATCTCGGCCTTATGGGCGGCGGCATGGCCCAGCCCACCGAGCAGGAGATCGTCACAAAAAATCTCGACATGAAGCTTTCCGACATGTTCTCGCTCGACGACATGCTCGCCCGCTACGACTTCAGCCGCATCTCCCTGGGCGGCCCCGTCTTCGACCTCGTCAAGCTCCGCTGGCTCAACGGCGAATACCTCCGCAAACTTACCCCCGACCAGTTCTTCCAGGCCCTCCGCGACACCGTCTTCTCCGACCGGTACCTCCACGCCGTCGCCCCCCTCGTCCAAACCCGCATCGACACCCTCGGCGCCGTGGGCGACATGGCCGGCTTCCTCTTCCGCGACGACCTCCCCGTCCCCGAGTCGACGTGGCTGCCTAAAAAACGCACCCCCGAAGAAACCCTCACCTTCGCCGCCGACCTCCTCGCCACCCTAGAAGCCACTATCCCCTGGGAGCCCCCCGCTATCGAGTCCGCTATGAAGCAGCTAGGCGAAGCCAAATCCTGGTCCGTCAAAGAAAACTTCATGCTCCTCCGCGCCATCCTCACCGGCAGCCTACACTCCCCTCCCCTCCTCGAAAGCCTCATCGTCTTCGGCAAAGCCCGCTCCCTAGACCGCCTACGCCGCTTCCTCGAAGTCCAGAAGAAACCAGGAAAGAAGTAACAACCTCGATTTATCACCCAAGGGGACTCGGCATTTGTCCGAGCCCATGCCTCGTTCGTCCATCCCACTCTGTCACTCCAAGCCCCCCAATTCTTATTCAGAGCCCTCCTTGATCCCGAGTCCCCAACTTACGATCCGAGCGCCCGTTTTATCATCCCGAGCCTTATTTATGTCATCCCGAGCGAAGCCGGGGAATCTGCTTCTACCAAGCGACGGCGCAGCCGAGCCCGTATCCATCTAGCCGCTTCCCCATACGTTGACAATCTTCTACCCTCATCCCAAGCCCGATGAGCACGTTCCCGCTAAAACCCACCCACAAACCCGTTCAAACCTACTTCCAAGCCCTCGCCACCTTCACCAAACACGGCCACACCACCGAAGGCAACACCCGCTCCGCCTTCGCCGACCTCCTCAAACGCTGCTGCCCCACCTACGGCTGGCACCTCGTCGAGGAGTACCAATTCAAAGGCACCAACAAGCCGGGGTCCCCAGCGACAGGTCTTGGTCGCTGGGGTGGCAAGAAGCCCCTCCGCGCAGACGGCGCCCTCGTCGACGACCTCACCCTCGTCCACGGCCTCTGGGAAGCCAAGGACGCCGACGACGACCTCACCAAAGAGATCACCCGCAAACGCGAAGCCGGCTACCCCCTCACCAATATCCTCTTCCAGTCCCCCAGCCACGCCGTCCTCCAGCAGTCCATGAAGTCAACTAGGAAGGAGCCGAGACAAAGTTCGCAGAAAGCACTCCCGACCTGGTTCATGTTGTAACCGGCGCCTTACTGAATAACCGGCAATTCGTCATACGTTCTACCATTAAGAACGCGTCCGTTGCGCTTCTTTTGTTGGCCGCCCCACTGCTTAAAGAAGAATCGGACATTATGCTGTTGACACTTAAGGAGGAGTTCCTGGACCCAAGATTCGTCCATGCGCCTAGCCCCCCAACCACTTTCCCCACCGACGATCACCCAATCGAGGCCTTGGAGCGAAAAGTCACCTAAGCTCTCAAGCAACGGTTCGATCGACAGAAACTTGGTAAATGCAGGAGTAGCTCGTAAGTCACCAATCCTAGGTAGACCGTGTTTCCTGTCCTCCACGCTTACTCCCCACCAGATATGTGGTGTGCGGGCAGCAAATTGCAACTTAGAGTTCAACAAGTCTCGAAGTCTGTCGGACCTTTTTGTCAGCACTTGATATGTGTGCCAATGCGCCTCCATCATTGTTGTTGCTACCTCAATAATGAATTCATCCGGAACCTCTGGATGAAACAAGTCGCTCATGGAGTTCACAAAGATTTTCTTGGACGTTTTCCACTTCAGCGGCTCGCGCATCTTTTCAGGTACAAGGCGCAAGTCAAAGCCTTGCTCGTACGGATGACCCTTCACGCCTCGGAATCGTTCGGCAAAGCGCTGAGCATAGCAGTGCTTGCAACCAGGGCTGATCTTCGAGCAGCCCCTCACTGGATTCCATGTTGCATCTGTCCACTCGATACTCGAAGATTCAGCCACGTCATGCTCCTCGGTTCCTGTATTTGTCGAAGATCGACTTGACGATCTCTGAAGCGACGGGTTGGTGCGCAGCGAAGAATAAGTAATAAACGATTGCTCCCGTTGAGTTGCGCATCGGCATGGGATCGGGGACGGCTTTGAAACCTGCGACCCTCTTTAAGCGCTCTTGAAAGGCTACAGCGACGTCCTGGTTGGAACCCTTCTCAAATCCGAACAGGTTGGGTACTGCATATGCCGCCTTCTCCCAAGAACCATCACCCCAAAATCGGTTCATTCGTTGCTTATGCACTTGGGAGACTTTATTGGGGTCGTGCCAGAGCACATTCATGTTCATGTCCATCACTGGGAAGTTCAAGAAGATCTCAATTGAGTGAGACTCACCTGCCTGCTGGATGACTTGCCAGTCCAAATGTAGACCGTAAGGGTCTAAAATGCAGAGCCCTCGACGAAACTGGTCATACCTGACATTTGGGTACACGTCTCTGGGCAGGATTTCGTTCGCATCGCCGGCGTGAACAGTGACATTCTTTTGTTCTGCTGATAGACGCCTCAATTCGTCGGTCCTTGCACGATCCATGTCTACAAAGTGGAGCAGATCAAAGGGCGGCTGAACCGAAAGCGCTCTCATAGGACTGCCCTTCACCATATCCCCGCTCCTCTTGCTAAGGTGGTGCCCTGCGCCGGCGAAAGCGTCAATATACACAGTCTTGAGCCGTTTGCTTCGGAGTATCTGGTTATAAGGCTTGCATACTCCTCAAGTATTGAAAGCTTGATTTCGGACCAGTACCCAATCTCATCGAACTCTAGCGGGCGAGACTTCTTCATCGTTCCAGTCTTCGCTTAATCTTCACCCACGTCAAGGGTCTTGATTGCGTAGCAACCAAGAGGCCAACACGTACATTGAACGAAGCCATCCTGCACCACCCCGAGTACCGCACCCGCTACGCCGCCAACCTCAAGCGCGAACTCCCCCGCATCCCCTTCCCACCCGACTTCCACGCCTTCGCCCGAGCCGGCAAGCGCCTGATGGAAGTCCACATAGACTAACGAAAGCAGCCCGAATACAAACTTCAACAGATCGAAAGCGAAACCGCTGAAGTCTCCTGCCGCGTCACCCGCATGATCCTCAACAAAAAGAACCGCTCCGAACTCAAGTACAACGACTTCCTTACCCTCCGCGGTATCCCCCTCGACGTCTACAACTACCGCCTCGGCAACCGCTCAGCCCTCGAGTGGGTCATCGACCAGTACCGCGTCACCACCGACCCCCGCTCCGGCATCACCAACGACCCCAACAGCGAAGACGACCCCAAATACATCCTCCGCCTTATCGGCCAGGTCATCACCGTCTCCCTAGAAACCAACCAGATCGTCGCGGCCCTACCATCAATGGGACTTCCTAAAAAGCAGGATCACGTCCATGCAACGTGATCTTGGCTTTACATGGCACACAGCATAGAACATGCCTCTGACCTAACCGATGATTAACCTTTTCCTCAAGCTGCTTGCACACTGAGCCAGGTCTTACGACTACACTTGATGCAGCTGCCACCACAAATCGAACCTAAAGCCGTACCACCCAGCATACAAGTCCACAACTAACCCTTTTATCGAACGTACTTTACCCCAGAAGTACCCGGGGGAGGGCTACCCTTACCGCGCCGACACCGCCACCCGCACCGGCAGCGTCCGCGGCGGGTAGCACGATGTCTGGTCGCAAGCCTGGTACCGCAGCGATCCGGTCAGCACCGGCTCCCCTTTGGGCACCACGAGCTGCAACCGCACACGAAACGTCCCCTGGTAGGTGCTCAACACCTCACCTTGGCCAAGGGGCAGCGTCAAGGGCACCCCGGCCGGGTATTCCTGCCCTACCACTCGAACCCCCGGCACCGCATCCAGCGTCAGCGTGGTCGGGATCAAAAGCTCATCCTTGGGCGTGTGCGAGTTGATATGGAGCCCCGGCTCCACCTCAAAGCGCAGCTCCACCCACTCCGGTTTCCCCGCCTGCACCGCTACCGCCTCGGTCGCCAGGGCGACATGCTGCCGGCGCGCCGTGCTGGCAGCCGATCCGTCGTCCAGCCGAATCTGCTGCGCCGGCAAGCCGCCAAGGCTCGCCAAAAGCACGCCCACAAGCCACCGTGTGCGCTTCATGCTCCCGCCGCCGCGATCGTCTCCTTGATGCGCGCTTCCATCTCGTCCTTGCTCGGCGCCCCCGCCCCCACAGCCAGCACCTTACCCGCCCGGCTCACATAAAACGTCTCCGGCAGGTAGTCCACGCCGCCATACGCCTTGGCCACTTTATCGTCCGGCATCAGCACCGGGTAGCTCACGCCAATCCGCTTCGCCGTGGCCGCGATATCGCCCGGCGCCGCTCCATCATCCTGCGCCAAGCCTAAAATCACCAGGCCCTGCGGTTGATACTTGGCCGCAAACTCCTGGAACCACGGCATCTCCAGCTTGCACGGACCACACCACGTCGCCCAAAAGTTCACCACCACAGGACGCCCCTTGAAGTCGCTCAACGACACCTTCCGGCCCTGCGTATCCACCAACGTGAAGCCCGGCGCAGGCCGCCCCATTAGGTCCGCCCCCTCCGCATCCGGTGCCGCTGCCTCCGCGGCTCCGCCCGAGGCCGGAATCAACTCCACATGGTTGGCCTCCATCGCTGCCCGGCGCGCCGCATGGTTCCGCACCCCGGCCCACCCCAGCAACCCAATCGCCACCAACATCACTGCCAAAACCGCAAGCCTGCGCACCACATCCATCGCCGCACCCACCTCACACTCCTCCAGTTTACTGCGCTTCCCTGCTTGCTCTGCTAGCATCCGCATGGGATTGCCCTCCGCTATGCACGCGACCGAAAAGGCATCACAACCCGCTCCCGCCGAGCTCGTACGCATCGAAGCCCGAGCCCTGCTCACCCTCGCCGAACGGCTCGAGGGCCCCCAAGCTCCTGCCTTCGCCCAAGCCCTCGACCTCCTCAGCGCTACCGTCCACAACGGCCGCCGTATCGTCCTGGCCGGCATGGGGAAAAGCGGCCTGGTCGCCCGCAAGATCGCCTCGACACTGCTGTCCTTCGGCCTTCCTGCCGCCTTTCTCCACCCCGCCGAAGCGTTGCACGGCGATCTCGGCCTCGTCACCGCCGGCGACCTCCTGCTCGCGCTCAGCTACTCCGGCGAAACAGAAGAACTCCTGCGCCTCGTACCCACGCTCACCCGTCTGCCCGCCACCCTGGTCAGCTTCTGCGGCTGCCCCAGCTCCACCCTCGCCCGCGCCAGCGCCCTCGTGCTCGACACCTCGGTTGACCGCGAGGCCTGCACCCACCAGCTCGCGCCCACCGCCTCCACCGCCGCCATGATGGCCCTCGGCGACGCCCTCGCCATCACCCTCGCCGAACGCCTCGGCTTCCATCCGCAACGCTTCGCCCAGCTGCACCCCGGCGGCCAGCTCCGCCGCCGCCTCACCCCCCTCCCCGATCTCATGCACACACGACCCCCCCACCCCCCAGTC
>CAXTTZ010000156.1:0-7336 GCA_964247325.1 uncultured Acidobacteriaceae bacterium
CCTACCAACGACCCGAAGACACCACGATCCTCTTCTTCAAAGACGGCCGCCCTCCCGAGCAGATTCGCAGCTACGCCCTTACCCGCACCGCCCTCCTCATCACCGACGCCCGTCCCCGGCAGATTTCCCTTGACCAGATCGACCTTTCGCTTACCGAGCGCGTCAACCACGCCATCGGCGTCGACTTCCAGCTTCCGTAAGCCACTTTCCCGCGCACAAGTCGCACTCCCTCGTGTACCATCGTGGACGATTCTCAGCAGGCCTTTGCAGCCCTCTGAGCCGGGCCCACGCGCTCGAACACTGCCCAGAAAGTGACCCACCCCCGCATGGCCATCGCAGGCACAGGCTCCACGCACTCCCTGAACGACTCCCCCGGCACCACCAACTACAGTGCCATGGCCATGATGACGACGCTGTTCTTCATCTGGGGCTTCTGCACCGTCCTAAACGACGCGCTGATTCCGCACCTCCAGTCCGTCTTCAACCTGAACTACACGCGCGCCTCGCTGATCCAGCTCTTCTTTTTCGGCTCTTATTTCATCTTCGCGCAGCCGGCCGGCAAGCTCATTGAGCGCATCGGCTACCAGCGCACCATGGTCGTCGGCCTTATCACTATGTGCGTTGGCGCGCTGCTCTTCTTCCCGGCCGCCTCGCTGGCCTCCTATCCTTTCTTCTTAGGAGCCCAGGTCGTTCTCGCGGCAGGCATTACCCTCCTTCAGGTCGCCGCAAACCCCTACATCACAATCCTTGGCCCACCGGAGACCGCCTCCAGCCGCCTCAATCTAACCCAGGCGTTTAACACTCTCGGCGACGTGGTCGCGCCATACATCGGAAGTGTGTTCATTCTGGGCGGCGTGGCGGCCGCTGCTGCCAGCCGAGAGCAGAGCGTAGCCAGTGTCAAAGTGCCCTATCTGCTGCTAGCAGGTATCTTGATTCTGCTTGCGCTCGCGATTGCCTTGTTCCGCTTCCCGCGCTTGGAGGTCACGCGTGACTTCCGCCCAGGCGAGTTGGGCGTCGAACGCGATAGCCTGTGGAACCATCCGCATCTTTACCTGGGCGCCGTTGCTATCTTCATCTACGTCGGTGCCGAGGTCTCCATTGGCAGCTTCCTCGCCAAGTACCTCTCAGATCCCACCATCACCGGCTTTCCCTTGGCGAAAGCCACGAAGCTTGTGACCTTGTACTGGCTGGGAATGGCGATCGGTCGTTTCGTCGGCTCCGGCTTGATGCAGCGCATGTCTGCGCCAAGACTCTTGGCGCTAAGCGGCGTTGGCGCGGCCCTTATGGTGCTGTGCTCACTTTTTGGCACCGGCCATTTCGCGGCGGCCACGATTCTGGGTGTCGGCCTCTTCAACTCCATCATGTTTCCGACCATCTTCACCCTGGGCGTCGCCGAACTCGGCACGCTCACCGGCCGAGGCTCAGGCCTTCTGGTCCAGGCAATCGTCGGTGGCGCCGCCATCCCGGTCCTCATGGGCTTCTTCGCCGACCATATCGGCATCCACCATTCCTTGTTCCTCCCCTTTCTCTGCTATCTGTTCATCATCTACTACGGCCTGCGCGGCTACCGCATCGCCCCGAACGAATTGCAGTCGCACTTGGAAGCAGTTGCGGATTAGATCAAGCTCCTGAACACAAGGCCCGTGAGCACCTGTATGAGTGCTTGCGGGCTTTTTCTTGCGATCTTCACAATTTCATAACCGCTGTCCACACGCGTACAAGTTTCCACATGCCCTAACCCCGCTTCTACAGCTTTCGTGGCATTTACCCCTGCTTCATTTGGCCCTTGCCTTGCATGCAACAGAAGAAAGTCTGCCTGGGAGTTGCATTTGAACCGCAAACGTCGCCTTCACGCCCTCGCGCCCCTGTCGCTCGCCCTCCTGCCCCTGCCGCTTGCAGCCGTTTCCTCCGCCTTCGCCCAGGTTGTCTCTACCAATGGCGGATCGATCCAAGGAACCATCACGGACCAAAGCGGGGCTTCGATTCCCGGAGCTTCGATCGTGATCAAGTCTGCCGAAACAGGCTTTACGCGCTCTGTAACCGCAGATGGAGCTGGCTACTACTCCGTCGGCCCCTTGACGCCAGGAAGCTACAAGATTCTGATTACGGTTGCTGGCTTTCAAACCTTGGATGTGTCCACCATCGTGCAAGTGGGAACAGCCACCTCGGGCTCCTTTAAGTTAAGTGTCGGTCAATCCTCCGAGACGGTCGAGGTCAACGCTGGCAGTGTTCAGGTAAACACGGAGCAGGCCGGGGTCAGTGACGTCCTCACGGCTCAGCAGATCCAGTCGCTCCCGATCAACGGCCGCAATTTCCTCGATGTAGCGCAGATTGAACCCGGCGTCGTGTTGCAGGCTGGCGGATCTTTTGACCCTACCAAGGCCGGTTACTCGGCTCTTTCCATTGGTGGCGTCTCTGGGCGCACAACCCGCATCCTGCTCGACGGCCAGGACATCACGGATGAAACCGTCGGTACCACCATTTTTAACGTTTCCCAGGGCGCCATCGGTGAGTTTCAACTCAACCGCTCCACTCAGGACGTGTCCGGGGATGTGACCTCTACTGGTCAAGTGCTCGTCACGACGAAGACCGGCACCAATCAGTTCCACGGCGAAGCGTTTTATAACTTTCAGGACAGCCGCGCGCTCTTTGCCACAGAATTCGGAACGCAGCCGCCTTTTCAGCGTAACCAGTTCGGCGGCTCCCTTGGCGGATACATTTACAAAGACAAGCTGTTCTTTTTTGGCAACTCCGAGCGCATCAAGCAGGACTCCGCGCAACCGGCTCAGGTCGGTGGTCCTTTCGCAGCGCAGTATGCTGGCCTAAGTGTCGGTTCTCCGTACCGCGAAACGTATTCCACCGTACGGCTCGACTACAACGGACCTTTGTCGGGACGGTACTTCGTACGCCTCATCTATAACGTTAATTCGCTCCAAAGCAACTTTGGGCAACAGTTCGAAACCTACGCCAATCGAGACAACACGCCCGGCATCGCAGGCGGGGCTGACTTTCAACATGGCCGTTTCACACACTCCTTTCGCGGCAGTTACGAGAAATTTCATAATCTGATCAGTGACACTTCATCCACCTCCCCAGTCAACTTGCTGCCTGGTATCACTTTTCAATACCGACAAGGTAGCAATTCACTTCTCGCTACCGGTCCTAACGTGGATGCTCCCCAAGGCACCTTTCAATCGGACAAGCAGGCGCGCTATGACGGCTCCTGGACGAAGGGCGCGCACACCGTCCGCTATGGCTACAGCATCAATCACATCCTTGGTGGCGGGTTTGCTAACTTCTTCGGCCTCGGCCCCCGGCTGCGCATCAGCTCAAGTACACTACTTGCAAGCTGCGCCACAGGCGGAGGCGCTTGCGCGAGTGATCCTTTGAACGGCTATCATGCCAGTTCGATCGTGCTAGGCAACGGGCTTGGGTACTTCACAGAAAATCCCGGCTTTGGACTCATTGGCAGTGGCGTTCACGATTGGCGCGAGGGCGCCTACATTGCCGATGCATGGAAGATCACACCTAACTTAACGGCTAGCGCCGGTGTTCGCTGGAGCGTCGATACTGACCGCGCGAACCAGGATGTTCCTAACATCCCCTGCTCCGCGCTAGATACGGCTGGTACGTACACCGATCCCACGCAGGTGCCCTGCACCGGCAATACTTCCTTGTTGGGTCAGTTTGGCCCGCAATACGCGGGCAGCGTTCACCAACCCTATGCCAATTTCGGGCCCCAAGCGGGTTTTGCCTACGCACCCGGTAATCATAAAACGGTGTTTCGCGCCGGCTTCGGTATCTTCTACGAGGGCGACGTATTCAACAACACTACGAACGCGCGCACCTCGTTGCTGGCGCAGGGCCCTTTCTTTGCGGAAGCCGCAGGCGGCTCCATCTGTGGTCCTGGCAAGTTTCAGAATGCTGATGGTTCCTTTACTACGAGCGCTACAGTGAATGGCGTGGCTCTCAGCATCGCGCAGATCTGCGCTGCTCCCGTAAAGACAGCTGCACCTTATGTTGCAGCACTCTCGCAAGGCTTCCAGGCGAACGCCGCAAAAAATCCAATTGTGCCCAACAGTGGCTTCATTGGTAAGTCATTGAACGCTACCGGCATCTATGGCGCTCCTTATCGTACGCCGTACTCCGAGCAGTGGAACTTTGGCCTGCAACGTGAGATTTTCACTGGCGCTGTGCTCTCGGCGGACTACGTCCACAACAGCACGTTGAAAATCGCTCAAGAAGTAGATGTCAACCACATTGGCGCAGCGCGTTTTCTAAATGCAACCGCAGCCAAGAATGCCATTGCTGCAACATTGGCCGCATGCAGCACGGCTGCTCTGACTGTGAATACAGTAGACCAGGCCCTTGTGGCTTGCCCGGGCCTGCACACAGTTGGCCCAGTGACAATCGACGACTTCGCCAAAAATGGCTTAGATTCAGGCAATCAATATCTGGGCGGCAACTCCCCCGCCGCTAATGGCCTTACTGCTAACACTGGTGCGGCCTTTCCTGGAGCCAACCCCTTGCTCGGCAGCGGTAATTTCCTTCTTCC
Source organism: uncultured Acidobacteriaceae bacterium (assembly GCA_964247325.1). Lineage (GTDB taxonomy): Bacteria > Acidobacteriota > Terriglobia > Terriglobales > Acidobacteriaceae > Granulicella. The sequence continues at coordinate 4,556 of CAXTTZ010000156.1, forward strand.
CATTGGCCGTTCCGGCTACGATGCTTTCCAAGTCGTTTTCCGCGAGCAAAAAGCACATCCTGTGCCAGGCCTGGAGCGCTCCAATTTACAAATCTCCTATAATCTGTCGCGTATTGTTTCATCTTCAAACAACACTACCAGCGACCAGTTCTTCAGCAGCCCCTCCTGGGACAACGACAACCCGAACCTGTACATGGGGCGCTCCCAGCTCGATCGCAAACACCAGGTCTCCTTTGGTGGTTCGTTCCTCGTAAAGTACGGTCCTGAGATCGGCCTCATCGGCCACTTCTACTCGGCTTTGCCACAAACTCTTACGCTAGATGACCGTCTCAATCCCGCCGACCCGGTCGCTAACATCTTCCGCAATGACCTTAACGGCGATGGCACCACGGGTGACCTGCTGCCCGGCACCTTGCCCGGTGACTACATGCACCGTGTCAAAGCCAGTAATCTCAGCGCGGTGATCAACAACTTCAACGCTACCCAAACCGGTCGCATCACGCCCGCTGGCCAGGCGCTAATTAGTAGTGGGCTGCTGACGGCGGGGCAATTGTCCGCTCTCGGCGCCACGGTCCAGGCGCTGCCGAACGCCATCAACGGCACTGCCCCCACCAACCCCGCCTTCCGCCAGGTGGACCTTACCTTCTCCTACCCCATCCGGCTCGCACGGTACGCCCATGCACTCGGTGAGTCCGCGCTATTAGAACCGCGTATCGCCTTCTACAACGTTGGCAACTTCTCCAACTTCGGCGGCGATTCCGGCAATCCAAGTGTGGCGCCTTTCGGCGGCACGCTCAACCAAAGCGGCTCCGGAAGCGTAAACGGTGATACAAGCTTTGGCACCTACAACAACGTCCGTGTTACCCGTCAATCCGGCACCTTCGACCAAGGCGCACCCCGCACCACGGAGTTCCAGCTCCGGCTGGAGTTCTAACCTCGATCCACAGCAGAAAAGCGGAGAGCCTAGGCTCTCCGCTTTTTCCTTCTCCCCCCAACTAACGCCCAATCACCAGCACGGTAAAGCTATCCGGCACGATCGCCGGCCGCGGCCGTGGATTGTCTGCGGTAGCCGCTGGCCGCGGCCCAAAGTCTGCACTTACCACGTATGCCCGGTCGGTGCTCGGGTCATAGGTCATGGTGCGCGCGCCCTTTTGCGTCGGCAGAGATTCCAACGTCTTGTACCCGTTTGCCGCGTCGACCACGCTTAGCGTGCCGTCGCCGCCGTTGGAACTGAAGGCCAGTTGCCGCTTCGGGTCATATGAGGCCGCGTCCGGCCCGTCTCCAATGGCCGGCGACGCCAGCTGTTTGCCGCTATCGCTATCGACCACGGCCATCTTGCCGCCGTCGCACACCGCAAATAACCGGTGGTGCGCCGTGTCGATGGCCATCCCCGAGGGCGACTCGCAGCTCTGCAAGGGCCACGTCCCTGTCAGCGTCTTGGCGTTCGCGTCCAGCGCTACAATCTCATTTTTGTCTTCAATGTTGTCGAACACATGCCCGCGGCCATCGGCCTGCGGAAACTCCGGCTTGCCCGGCAGCGGAATGGTCGCCACGACCGTGCGCGTTGCCGTATTAATCACCGACGCGTCCTTGCTGCGCCCGTTAAACGCCCACACCGTCTTCGTCACCGGCTCATACACAATGCCGTCCGGATTGGTGCCGGCCGGGATAGTCGCCACCGTGGCCAGGCTTTTGCGGTCAAAGACCACCACCGCGTTCGCACGCCCATCGGAGATGTAGCCAAACCGGCCCTCCGGATCGAGCGCCACCCCATGCGTACCCTGCAGCCCCGTGATCGCGCCCACAGGCTTGCCACTCCCGGTGTCGACCACCTCCACACGCGCCCCGTGCGTGATGTATAGCCGGTGCGCGCCCGGGTCGGCCGTCAGGTAGTCCCAGCCTCCTGTGCCGCCCAATTTCCAGCGATCCACTACACGGTACGGTTGTTGAGCCGACGCGGACGAGGCAGCAGCGGCCGCTAACGCCACCGCTCCCCCAAACAAAATTGCACAGGATGAACCAAAGCGCATACGATCTCCGGGCCAGCGCAACCGGCCGCTCCCCAGTATCGCCCCAAAATCCTAAAGCCAACCTGAAGATCCACACCCATACGCGCCCCACCAACAACGCCAGCCGAACTTTCTCCCGGCATTCATCTTCCATTCACGAGCTCAGGTTGCAATCCTTCTTGCAGTCTTCCCTCCTGAGCCTTATCCCAAGTTCAACCCTACCGTTGTCCGGAGCCCTTCGTTATGCCGAAAAAACCGACCCGCATGGCCGCCCTGCTCGCCTTGTCCTCCATGCTGCGGCCCAGCTTCAGCTTTGCGCAAACCCCTGCCGCCACCGCCGCCGCTGTCGCTGAATCCAACCTCGTCACTCTTTCGCCCAAGTCTAGCAACGCTGTCCAGGCCATGGTCTCCACCTCCGGCAAAGAGATCACGCTTACGCAAGCCCAGAAGCTTGCCCTTCTGCAAAAGAACATCAAGTATGTGTTCGTTCTCTTTCAAGAGAACCGCTCCTTTGACTTCTACTTCGGCACCTATCCCGGCGCAGATGGCCTTTTCTCCGGCTCGCAGCTAAAGCCCGGCCTCACCCAGCCGCTGGTCAACACCGATGGCACTGTGGGTACGGTCTCGCCCTTCCGCATCCCGCTCACCGTTACGGACGTCAACGGCAAGACCGTGCCCATCTACCCGGCTGATACCGATTCCGTCAATCACGGCCACACCGCGTATATCCAGAAGATCGACCTCCAAAATGGCGTCACCAAAAATGACGGCT
>CAXTTZ010000157.1:0-6501 GCA_964247325.1 uncultured Acidobacteriaceae bacterium
CAGCTTCGGGGCGATCAACTATGCGTACAACGCCGCCCATGGAAACTACAACGGTCTGATTGCCTCCGGGCGCGGCCGGGTCGGCCAACGAGCCTTCTTTACGGCGTCGTACACCTTGGGCCATGCATTGGATAACTGGCAAAACTACCCCGTCGGCTACCCGCTCGGGCAGTTCTATGCAAGCAATCCGTACGATGTGCGCCACCGCGTCTCGTTGGGGGCATCCTACGATCTTCCGGGAGCGCACCTGGCAAACCATCTCGCACGGCGTTTGGCTGGCGGATTCACCCTGGCCGGGCTGTCCGTCCTGCAAACCGGCACGCCGTTCACCGTGTACACCTCAGCGCCCTTCAAGGCCACGCTCATCAACACCGCACTCCCAGCCACGGCAAGCAATCTCACCTTCGCGCCCGGGAGCGGCGACTTCAACGCCGACGGCGATAACAACGACTACCCCAACGTGGTCTCCTACGCCCAAAAGCACGGCCGCGCCAACTACCGTACCGGCGTGATCTCCATGGCAAACTTCCCCAACCCCGCCCTGGCCACCGAAGGCAATGAAACCCCGGACCAGTTCCGCAACCCAGGCTACGCCGATCTCGACTTCACGGTTCGGAAAAATACAGACATCACCGAAAGGGTAAAGCTGGAATTGCGTTTGGACATCTTCAACATCACCAACCGCGTAAATCTGAACGGCGTAACCAACGATCTAAGCAATGCAAGCTTCGGCACAAGCACAGGCCTGAACAACAACCCGCGCAACATGCAGGTCGCCGGCCGGATTAACTTCTAAGCAGGCAAAGGTCGGCTAGAGCCCTCTTCTAATTGGCCATAACTTTTCTCCTGTAGATGGAGTCGCTTGCTTTTGCCTTTCTTGCTTGTCATCCCTAAGGGAACCTGCTGTTTTGCCGTTACTTTTGCCTGTCTGGTTGTCATTCCGTAGCGCAGCGGAGCAATCTGCTGTTTGCTCGGAGCTTCAATGGCACATCAAGGAAAGTAGATTCCTCCAACGCACGATGCAATGCAAACAAAAGGAGCCTTGCAGCCCGCTATCCATAACAGCTTTGGGGGAAAGGTCATTTGCGATCCCGATGCGCCCACAATAAGAATGTTTCTGTGACCGACGCAGCGCAGAGATCGTTTCACAAAACCTATCGCCTCTGGCGATACAGCCTACGTCGCTGCAGCCGCAAGGCCCTTCAGCTTCTCTTACCTCTTCTCCTCGTCACGTGCGCCCATCGAGAAACGAACGCGCAAGCCACGTCACAAGCAACCAACAAAGCAAGCCAGCTGCAGGACAACGCCATCCTGCAGGCACTGCGCCAAGGCCAGAACGACCAGGCCCTCTCCTTGAGCCGGGCCGCCCTTGCGCAGCATCCCGCCGACTGCAAACTGCTCTCCCTCCAAGCCATGGCGCACACCGGCCTAGGGCACCGGAACGAGGCACTGCATTCCTTTTTGCAGGCGCTCACCCACTGCCCAACGTATCTTCCCGCGCTCGAAGGCGCGGCAGAGATCGAGTACGCGCGCAAAGATGCCGCCGCTGTGCCGTTGCTAACCCGCATCGTGAGCGCGCAGCCCGGCAACGAAACAGCCCAGGCGATGCTCGCCACCCTGCTACGGAACCAAAACTGCACCCAGGCCCTACCGCACTTCAAGGCAAGCCAATCGCTGCTCGCAAGCCGTCCGGAGTTTCAGCAGGAGTACGCCTTCTGCCTCGCAGAGACTGGCGATCTCGCCGGTGCCCGGGAGCAATATCAGCAGCTCGCCGCAGCGCACCCGAGCGATGCTGTGATCTATGACGCGGCCCTGCTGCAGTGGAAGGCAAAGGCCCCTGCGGAGGCTCTCGCGACCCTGGAGCCCCTGCTCAAAGCGGGCCGCTTCGAGCCCGCGTTTTCACTCGCCTCTTCACTCTGTGAGGAAAGCGGGGACACCCCAAGAGCCGTCAGTCTGCTGCGTACTGCCATCGCCCTCAATCCGGAGGACCAGGAGAACTATCTGGCTTTCAGCCGCCTTGCCTTCGATCACAACTCCTTTCCGGTCGGCGTCGAAATGCTGAACGCCGGGCTGAAACATCTTCCGGAGGCGGCCTCCCTCTACTTGGCGCGAGGTGTGCTGGAAGTGCAGATGGATCAGGTAGGGCCCGCGCTCGCCGACTTCGAAACCGCGCACCGCCTCGATGACAAGCTCTCCTTCGCCATAGACGCGATGGGACTCGTCCTCACGCAGGAGCACAAAAACGCCGCGTCGCTCACCAGATTTCAGACGGAGGCCAAGCAGCACCCTCAGGATGCCTTCCTCCAATACCTGCTTGCCGAGCAGCTCTCCGAGATCCCCGATGAGCCAAACGGCGCTACGCTGACCGAAGCCATTGCCGCTGCCAAGGCCTCCACGACCCTAGAGCCCGGCTACCAACCCGCCCAGGATCTCCTCATTGTGCTGTACATGCGCGCGAAGCAACCAGATCTCGCCCTCAAAGAGGCAGAAGCGGCCCTGGCGCGCAACCCAGCGGATGAATCCGCTCTCTACCAAGAACTCTTAGCTCGGCGCCGTCTCGGTCAAACGCAGGAACTGCAAGGGCTGATGGCGCGACTCATGGCCGCACGGCGCGAAAACGCCGCGAAACAGGAAAAGGTCAATCGCTATCGCTTACTCGGCACAGGGAATCAGTAAGACCTACCTGAGCAATCCCTAGCCCACAAAACCTTTAGCTCAAACGGAATCTTGGCGTCCCCGACGGGATTCGAACCCGTGTTACCGCCGTGAAAGGGCGATGTCCTGGGCCACTGGACGACGGGGACGCAAACGACACTGCGCAACAGTTCAGCTCCAAGGCTAACAAGCTCAGTGCCGGACGTCAAAGCACCTTGTTCACCCTACAAAGGGTGATCCCATAAACGCCATCACCGCCGGCCCGCCAACGCCTCTCGCACGCGCCGCCGCATGTCCGCATACTGCGCCAAAGCGAACTGGTCCGTCATCCCCGCAAGGTAATCCGCAATCACCCGCGGCAAACCTTCCGTCTCAATCTCCCCAAAATAGGCCTCCGGCAGTTCCTGCGGCTCGCTCGCCCAAAACTCAAACAACTCCGTTACCACCGCCTCCGCGCGGCTGTGCTCCCGTCCCAGCTCCGGGCAGGTATACAACGACCCAAACAGATACCCTTTTTCTTCCCGGCGCTGCGCCTCCACCCCCCGCGAAAACACCGCTAGCCGCTCCCCCGCGCTCCGAATCTCCTCGAGCGTCCTCGCCCCTGCCCGCTTCACGTTCGCCGCCGTATTTGCAATCAAATCCAGCACCAGCGTCTTCTGCATGGCCTGCAGCGCATCGTGAAAGACGTACTTCTCCTCCGCCCCGGGATGCGCCGCCCGCACCGCTTCGAAGCACCGCCGCAAGATCCCGACATGCTCACAGATGTCCCGCACCTCAAGCAGCCCCGACTCCACCCCATCATCCAAATCCGCCGTCAGATACGCGATCTCATCCGCCAAATCGATCATCTGCGCCTCCAGCGGCGGCTGCTGCTCTAGAAAATATTCGCGGAGCTCTGGATGCGCGGCCTCGGTGTAATCCCGCGAGTGCTTCACGATGCCCTCACGCGTTCCCAGCGTGAGATTCAATCCCCGATGCCCCGCATACCGCTGCTCAAACCGCTCCACAATGCGCAACGCATGCACATTATGGTCAAACCGCAAGCCGTACCGTTGCAGGCAGCGGTCCAGCGCCCGCTCTCCCGCATGCCCAAACGGCGGATGCCCAATGTCATGCGCCAGCGCCAGCGTCTCCGCCAGGTCACTGTTCAACCCCAGCGCCGACGCAACCTGCCGCGCCACCTGCGCCACCTCAATCGTATGCGTCAGCCGGCTGCGAAAATGGTCTGAAGCCCGGCTCGTAAACACCTGCGTCTTGCCCGCCAGCCGGCGAAACGCCCGCGACTGCACCACCCGGTCACGGTCCCGCGCAAACGGTGGCCGCCCATCGCTCGAAGGCGCGGGGAACGCACGCACCGCCAGCCGCGCCTCTTCCGCACCGAAGACCCCGCACTCGCGCAAATCAAATCGCATCACGCTTCATCCGATGCAGGATGCAAGGCTGGGTGGAACCCCTAACTCCACCCCTGCCAGCACCTACTTGCCCGGCCCGCTCCCCGCATGCGCCAGCCGCACCCGCGCCGACTCCAGATCGTGCTGCGTCTTGCTCACCTCCGCCGGGTCTGCCTCTGGCGGCAACGACGTCGCATATTGCTTGACCGACTTTTCCCACTCGCTTACCGCCATCGAGAGCTTGCCGTTGTGGGCATAGATCTCCCCCATATGCGCCAGCAGCGCCGCGTCGCCCGGCTGCCGGATCACCGCCTTCCGCTCCGTATCCTCGGCCATCGCATACTCGCCCTGCTTGAAATACGCCCAAGCCAGGGAGTCCAGGTACGCCCCGTTCTGCGGATCGTACTGCACTGCTTTCTTCAGCATCTCGGTCGCCTGCGCTAATTTCACACCGCGATCAGCCAGCATGTAGCCATAGTCATTCTCAATCGCCGCATTGTTCGGATCAATGACCAGTCCCTTGCGAAAATCCTCCTCCGCCTGGTCATACAGCTTCTGCCGCTCCGCGATGGAACCCCGGAAGTACAAAATCAGCAGCTTCTCTTCTGGCTTCGTCGCCACCGCATCCGCCTTGTCCAGCGACTCCGAAGCTTGCTTCCACTCCTTCGCCCGCGAGTACATATTCGCCAGCGTGATCAATACCTCACGGTCCTCCGGCGTCCCTTTCAACTGCGCCTGCGCCAGCTTCACTCCCTCGCCCAACCTGCCGTTATCGGCTAGCTGGCTCGCATAGGTCAGCTGCGTATCCTTGTTCGTCGGCATGGCTTGCGCGGCTGCCTGCGCCGTGTTCAACGCGTCCGTCCACCGGTGCGCATCACGGTAGGTTTCCACCTCGTTCTCCATCCCGCGTGCTTGGAACTCCCCACCCATCGCGGCCATCTGCTTATACGCCGCAATCGCGTCGTCGTACTTACCCGACTCGCGGTACACAATGCCCAACCGATCAAAAAACAGCGCGCGGTTACTCTTGTCCGCATCGTCCATCGTGCCATTGGCTGGCGTCGACGCAGTCAGAATCGCCTTTAGCGTTCGAATCGCGTCGTCATACCGCCCCAACGCGTCGTAGGTCAGCGCCTCGTTGTAGCTCAGCTCCAAATTGTTCGAAACCAGCGTCTCCGCCTTTTTCAGCGTCGCCAGCGCCTGCTCATAGTGCCCCTGCTGCCGCTGAATATCGGCCTCGCGGATCAACGCCTGCGCATCTTGCGGATCCGTCCCCAGAATCTGCCCATAAATCTTGGCCGCCGCATCCATCTGCCCCGAAGCCTGCAGCGCATTGGCCAACGCCCGCTTCGCATCCGTGTTGTCCGGGTCCTCATTGACTGCTGCTTGGTAGGCCCTGGCCGCCTCTTTGGGCTGCTTCAACTGATCGTAGATCCCGCCTAACGCAAAGTTCATGCGCGCCGTGCGATTTGACTCCGGCACCACCGCAATGGTCTTTGCGGCTTTTTGCAAGTTGCCCTGCTCGGTATAGAGCCGTGCCATGCTCAGCACAACCTCCTCCGAGTTCGGATCGATCTTCTGTGCCTCCGCGAACTGCGCCTCCGCTCGCGCGCTGTCATGGTTCAACCCATACAGCTGCCCCAGCAGCAGATGTGTCTCCACATCGTTTGGCTTCAAGCGCGAGATCGTCTCGTACTCCTTGATGGCCGCTGTCAGCATCTCCTGGGATTGCGGCCCCTGCCCCTGCCGGTCATCCAGCGAACGCAGATACACGCGTCCCAGAAGCGTGTGCGCGTCCACGTCGTCCGGATGTTTATTTACCTGCTCTTGCGCCGCGCTCACTGCCTCGCGAATCCGCCCCAACCGGAAATACAGGTTGGCAATGCCATCCTGCAACATCGGCGAGTCCGGGTCCGCGGTCAAGGCCAGCTTATACTGTTCAATGGCCTGCGTCGCCAAATCCTGGCGTCCGTTGGCTACAGCCTGGTTCTCGTAAATCTTTGCCAAGCCGTAGTGGTAGTACGCCGCCGCATGATCCGGCGGGGCAGTCGCGGCGGCCTTGGCGCCTGTACCTTGTGTCTGAGCCCAACTGCAGGGCAGCAACACAAGGGCGCAGCCAAGCGGAAGCAGTGAAGCGCGGAACGGAAGTTTCATCGACAATCCTGTGCAGCGAAAAACGACCAGAACCGCGTCGTAGGTTGGTATTTAGACGACACACTCTGTACTTTGGATGCGACCCACAGCCCCACCCAGAACATCACCACAGCCCATTCTTCTACAGCACCCATTGCTACTCCTAGCGCTCTCTCACGACGAACCCCGTCCTTCCGCCCATCTACCCATGCCGAAAATGCCGCACTCCCGTAAACGCCATCGCCACCCCTAGCCGGTTCGCCGCTTCGATCACCTCGGCATCCCGCACCGATCCGCCTGGCTGCACCCCGGCCTTTGCCCC
>CAXTTZ010000157.1:6511-7304 GCA_964247325.1 uncultured Acidobacteriaceae bacterium
GGCCACCGCCTCCAGCCCATCCGGAAACGGAAAAAAGGCGTCACTCGCCGCCACCGTGCCCTCTAGCGGCAACACCGCCTTCAGCGCTCCAAACCGCGCCGCGTCTACCCGGCTCATCTGCCCCGCGCCTACCCCCACTGTCTGCCCATACCCGCCGTCCTCGCGCGCATACACAATCGCATTCGACTTCACGTGCTTGCACACACGCCAAGCAAACAAAAGCGTTCTTATCTCCGAGGCCGTCGGCTTGCGCTCCGTCACCACCTTGAGCGACTCCGCCGTAACCGGCGCATGATCCTCGTTCTGTACCAGGTACCCTCCCGATATCGACTTCACCACGCGTCCCACGCCCGCCGGCTCAATCCGCAGCAGCCGTAGATTTTTCTTCGTACGCAGTATCTCCAGCGCCTCGGGCGAAAACTCCGGGGCCACAATCGCCTCTACAAACAGCTTCGCCATCTCCGCCGCTGCCGCGCCATCTACCGCCCGGTTGACCCCAATCACCCCGCCAAACGCCGACACCGGATCGGCGGCCAAGGCTCGCCCATACGCCTCCGCCACACTCGCGCCGAGCCCCACCCCGCATGGATTCGTGTGCTTAATCATCGCGACCGCCGCCTCTTCGAACTCGCTCGCCAGCGCCCAGCAAGCATCCAGATCGACTATGTTGTTGTAGCTAAGCTCCTTTCCCCCAAGCTGCTCGGCGCTCGCTATGCCCTTGCCCGAACCATCTACATACAGCGCCGCCGCCTGGTGCGGATTCTCCCCATACCGCAGGGCTGCCTTCCGCGGC
>CAXTTZ010000158.1:0-7212 GCA_964247325.1 uncultured Acidobacteriaceae bacterium
GGGCGGGCCGCTGTTTGGGATTTCTCAGGTACAGCGGCTGCGGATCTTGGTGTCGGTGCCGGAAGGGTATGTGGGCGCGGTGCATGCGGGAGGACGCGCGCAGTTGAGCTTTCTGGAGTACCCGGGCGCACCGTTTACCGGCGAGGTGACGCGCACGGCTGACTCTGTGGACCCAAATACGCGAACGATGCTGACCGAGATTCAGGTGGATAATAAGAGCGGCAAGCTCAAGAGCGGGATGTATGCCGTGGCCACGCTGCCGCCCGCGGCAGGGCTGGGCGGCAACATCACGATCAATGGCGATGCGGTGATCATTCGCAACGACCAAACCGCCGTGGCCAAGGTGGTGAATGGCGCGGTGCAGATTGTGCCGGTCGTGGTGGGCCGCGATTTTGGAAGCGCGGTGGAGATTGTGAGTGGGGTGAAGGCGGGCGACATGATTGTGACGCAGGTCACCGATGAGGTGGTGCCAGGCGTTGCAGTGCAGGTGCACCAAGGGCAGAGCGCGCAAAAAGAGAACGCGGCGCAACCGCCGGCACAGAACACGCCGCCGGGCGGCAGTTCGCGGTACGGCAATGTCGGGGTGACAGATCAGGACATGCAGGGCCAGCAGACGCGGCAGAATCAGGCCGGTCAGCATGGCGGAAAGACGCAGGGCGGCGGCGGGCAAAATCAAGGTTCGGGCCAGAGCAAGCCATGAGTCAGAAAAACAGGGTGATAGCTCGATCTGGAAATGCCGTGGCAGGGGCGAAAACTTCGGCACGGCGCTGGGGCATACAGTGCGGCTTGTTGGCGGCGACGGCGCTCGGTGCGGCGTGGGGGCAAACGCCTGCCGAGCCGCAGACGCCTGCGGGCACGCCGGTACCTTCGGGGTTGCCGGCGCCCTCGGCGGTGCCAGTGCCTTCGCCGGCGCTGCCACCGACCTCGAACACGAGGCCCAACGCGGCACAGCAACCGACGCCGAGGCAAGCGCCTTCGCCCTCGCCGGCGCTGCCGCCGAACCTTGCCTTGCCGGCACTGAGTCCGGTGCCGGATCAGCGGTCGGTGCCGCCAGGGCCGACCGCGGCGAATGATCCGGCAAATCGGATGCGACCGCCCTCGGTTTCGCCGCTGGATTCGCATGTGGGCGCGCCGAGTGCGCCGGCGCCGCAGATCCGCGAGGCGCAACAGGGCACCGTCGAGCCGCCGCGTGAGGACGCGCATGGGTTGGGGTTTGATTTTTTGGGCTTCCTCGGACCATACCGCCGGCCCACGGTGCCACCGCTCTTTGCAGGGGACCAGACGCGGCTCACGCGGGCGATTCGGGATGGCCGGCTGTACCTGACCTTGCAGGACGCGCTGGGGTTGGCGCTGGAGAACAACCTGGACGTGGAGGCGCAGCGGTACGATTTGGTGCTGGCGCGGACCGACGAGGTGCGGGCGCGGGGCGGCGGCAATCTGCGTGGGATCGACTATGGCATCGAGGAGCCGCCGGGGGGGGGGGGCGGGCCGGGGGCGCCGCTGCGCAATGCGGCGACGGTGAACTCAAACCCGACGACGCCGACGGTAACGGATCTGACCTCGCTGAACTCGACGGCACAGGCGGCGACGCAGCTTTCGGAGCTGGCGGCGGGCTTTGTCTATGCGCCGGGACCGAATCTGCCGCTGTTTGACCCGCAGTTGATCGGGACGGCGGGATACCTGCGGCGGCAAAACACGGTGACGCTGGGGAGCACGGGAGCCGGCACAGGGGCGGGTACGGGGACAGCGGCCGGAGGGGCGTTGACCACGCCGCAGGCGCTGGACTTTGTGGCGCTGAACTTGGGGTATCTGCAAGGATTTGCAAGCGGCGCGCAGTTGGAAGCGATTGTGAACAACGATCCAGCGGTGATTTATGGGAGCGCCTCGCAGCTGGATCCGTTTTCGCGGCCGAGTACGACGACGACGCTGACGCAGCCGCTGCTGCGCGGGCGCGGGCGTGAGGTGAACCTGCGATTCTTACGGATCGCGCAAACCGACCAGCGGATTTCGCGGCTGCTGTTTGAGCAGCAGGTGCTGGAGACGGTGTATGGGGTTTCGCGGCTGTACTTCGATCTGGTGTCGCTGGGCGAGAACGTGTTGGTGAAGGAAGAGGCGCTGCGCGCAGCGACCAAGCAGCGGCAGGACGACCAGGATCAGGTGACCGAGGGTACGCTGGCACCGATCGAGCTGACGCGGGCACAGGCGTTAGAAAGCTCGAGCCGGTTTGACCTGACGCAGGCGCAGGGACTGTACAAGCAGGAGGAGATCATTCTGCGCAACCAGCTGCTGCGGACGGCGTCGCCGGTGTTTACGGCGCAATTTTCGGAGATCGTGCCGACGGACCCGATCGTGGTGCCGACGGAGCTGGAACCGCTAAACGTGCCGGCGCTGATTGAGCAAGGGTTGGCGCGGCGCCCGGACCTGGCGCAAGCGCAGCTGCAAGTGAAGAATGGACAGATTTCGGCGGCAGCGAGCCGAAACAACGCGCTGCCCCAGTTGAACGTGTACGCGAATGTGGAGACGCGGGGCTCAAGCGAGCAGCCATATGAGGCGCTGGGTTCGACCGGCACGGGGCTGCCGACGACGCCGCAGCAGTTGGCGCTGGGCGGGCTGCGGGTGTCGACGATCTATCAGGCCGGGGTGCAGCTGACACTGCCGCTGCGCAATCGTGTAGCGGAGTCGGATGCGGCGCGCGACCTGGTGCAGCTGCGGCAGGTGGAGACGCGCACGGAAAAGTTGGCGCAAGGTGTGCGGCAGGATGTGGAGGTCGCAGTGGTGGCGCTCGAAACAGCAGACGCGGCGTACCGGGCAGCGGCGGCGAGCCGCGACTACCAAGGGCAGCTGCTGGATGCGGAGCGGGACAAGCTTTCCGTGGGGCAGTCGACGGATTTAGCGGTGCTGCAGGATGAAGCGTACCTGGCGCAGGCGCGGTCGACCGAGATCGCGGCGCGGTCGAACTACCAGAAAGCGCGGATTGAGTTGGATCATGCGCTGGGAGATTTATTGGAAAGAAATCACATTGCGCTGGACGATGCGGTGCGGGGGCAGTTGCCGTAGGCGGTGGACGGCATACCTCAGAGGCTAAGCCGCAGTGAGAGGCGGCTTTCACGGTGAGATGGAAGCCCTGCCCTCCCGTTAGTTCTGTGAGGTGAAATTTGCAGCGCTTGGAGTGTGAACGCCTAGGGGCGCTTACGAGCGTGGAGGCGGACTTCGAGGGAAGCGATGTCGGCGCGCAGACGCTTGAGCAGGTGGAGGGCGTCGGCGTCGTGGATGCGGTGGAGGTGGCGCTCAAGGGAAGCTTCCTCTTCGCGGGCCTCTTTCAAGGCGGTTTGGATGAGGTTTGTGGGCGTGTTGTCGTTGAGCTCGGTTGCGGCTAGGTGAGCGGGGTTGGTGGAAGCTGTGCGGCGTTGCGGGGCGTTGGAGGCAAGCATGGAATGAGTACCCTTCCCTGCTTCTTATTGCACGCCGGAGGGCTGTAGGAAATCTGTAGGGAGTTCGTAGAAAGTTCGTAAAGCCGAGTTAGCGTGTTGTAGCCATATAGCCCTGTGGCCGTGGAAACAGCGCTACGGAATAGGTTCGCCGGGGGCGAGTTTATGAGTTTGCTCGAAGAGGTCGAGCCCTTGGAGGAACTCGGCCCAAAGGCGGGTTTGGTCGACCGCGGTGATGTTGAGCAGGGTGACGCCGGGTGGGCCTGGGCGGAAGGTCATACCGGGGTCGAGGGTGGGACGAGCGATGACGGCAGCGGTGGCGAGGTCGCGGAGGTAGGCAAGCGTGATGAGGTCCCAGATGACCCAGGAGCGCGAAAAGTCGGGGACGCGCAGGGGTTTGACATTGGTGAAGTACCAGCGCTCGTAGTCGCTCCAGAGCCAGTCGGCGACGGGCCCGTGGCCTTGCAGGAGAGCTTTGGCTTGGGCAAAGTTGAGCGATAGGTGCCGCTGGCAGACGTCGCCGGTGCCGACGGCGAGGGGGATGTGCGAGGCGAGCAGGACGCGCCAGGCGTCAGGGTCGTTTTCTTCGTTGTATTCGTGCGCGCCGTCGGGTTGAAAGTTCTTGAAAGCCATGGCGACGACGCGGACGCGGTCGGCAAGGGTGGGGTCGAGCAGAAGGGCGGAGGCCATGTCGGTGGCGGCGCCGATGACGACGACCGTGAGGCGATTGTCGCTGCTGAAAGCACGGGATTGCTCAACGATGAACTGGGCGGCGGCACTGGGGCGGGGTGTGGTCGCGTTGACGAGAGGGAGGCTGGCGCCTTCGAGGAGCGGAGGATGCTCGGCGAGGCTGAGGCGGTGTTCGACGACGTCCTGGAGAATACGGAAGCTGGTGTGGGCGGAGGGGTCGGGCAAGGTGGGCGCGTGGGAGGAAGTGATGCCGCGGACGTCGAAGGCGGGTTGCGTGAGTAGATAGACGATGGCCCATTGATCGTCGATCTCGTTGCCGACGTCGGTGGAAAGAATGACGGGGATACGGGCGGCCATGGCGAGGGTGCAGCAGCAGAAAAGAAGGCTAGCGACGACGAGGGAGCGCACAGGAGGGACGTTCAAGGGCGGGGAGTGGGTTTGTCAAGGGAGGGTGGTTGTTTTCACGGATTGGGGGATCTGTGCATGGGTGTAGTGCTGGGACAGCAGGTTCCCTTCGGGGATGACAACAAGAGAGGCAAGGGCAACGGCAACAACAAACGCAGATTCCCTTCGGGAGGGTGCTCAAGTGAGAAAGGAGGCGCTGCATGCGGGTGTGCAGCGCTTTGGGTGCGGTTACTCGACGGGTTGATTTTTCTTGGGGCGGCGGTTGGCTTGGAGGACTTTCTTGCGCATGCGTAGGCTTTTCGGGGTGACCTCGACGAGCTCGTCGTCGGCGATGAACTCGATGGACTGCTCGAGTGTGAGGACTTTAAAGGGGACGAGGCGCACAGCGTCGTCGGAGCCGGAGGCGCGCATGTTGGTGAGCTTCTTTTCGCGGACGCAGTTGACGTCGAGGTCATTGTCGCGCGAGTGCTCGCCGATGATCATGCCCTCGTAGACCTCGACGCCGTCACCGAGAAAGAGGATGCCGCGGTCCTGGATGCCGTCGAGCGCGTAGAGTGTGGTGGTGCCTTGGCGGTCGGAGATGAGCGCGCCGGTGGGGCGCTGCGGGATCTCGCCGGTGTAGGGGATGTACTCGCCGGCGATGGAGTTCATGACGATGGTGCCGCGGGTCTCAGTAAGCATCTCGTTACGAAGGCCGATGAGCCCGCGCGAGGGCACTTTGAACTCCATACGCACGCGCCCGGAGCCGTGGTTGGCCATTTTGACCATCTCGCCTTTGCGCGGCCCGAGGCGCTCGATGACGGTGCCGACGAAGCTTTCGGGGATGTCGATAGTGAGGATTTCGGAGGGCTCCATGAGCTTGTCGTCGATGCGCTTGGTGACGATGGTGGGGCGCGAGACCATGAGCTCGAAGCCTTCGCGGCGCATCATTTCAATGAGCACGGACAGCTGCAGTTCGCCGCGGCCGAGCACCTTGAAGGTGTCCGGGGAGCCGGTATCTTCGACGCGGATGGAGACGTTGGTGAGCAGCTCGCGGTCGAGGCGCTCGCGGATGTTGCGCGAGGTGACAAGCTTGCCTTCGCGGCCGGCGAACGGGCCGTTGTTGACGGCGAACTGGATGGCGATGGTGGGCTCGTCGATCTTGATGTTGGGCAGCGGCTTGGGGTCTTCAAGCGCGCAGAAGCTTTCGCCGATGGTGATGCCGGGGATGCCGGCAACGGCGATGATGTCGCCCGTGGTGGTCTCATTGGTGTCGACGCGCTTAAGGCCGTCGAAGGTGAAGAGCTTGGTGACTTTGACCGTTTCGAGCTTGCCGTCGATGCGGGAAAGATTGACCTCCTGGCCGTTTTTGAGCGTGCCGTTGAAGACGCGCGCGATGGCAAGGCGACCGAGATAATCGGAGTAGTCGAGGTTGGTGACGAGCACCTGGAGGTCGCCGTCGGGCGTGCCGGGGGCAGCAGGAATTGTCTTGAAGATGAGCTCGAAGAGGGGTTGGAGATCGGTGCCGGGTTGGCTAAGGTCCATGGTCGCGGTGCCCGCTTTGCCGTTGGTGTAGATGACCGGGAACTCAAGCACGGACTCGTCGGCGTCGAGGTCGATGAAGAGATCGTAGACCTCGTTGAGGACCTCTTGCGGGCGGGCGTCGGGGCGGTCGATTTTGTTGACCACAACGATGGGCGTGAGCTTGGCCTCGAGCGCTTTGGAGAGCACGTAGCGGGTCTGCGGCAGCGGGCCTTCCGAGGCGTCGACGAGCAGAACGACGCCATCGACCATTTTCAGGGCGCGCTCGACTTCACCGCCGAAGTCGGCGTGGCCGGGGGTATCGACGATGTTGATCTTGGAGTCTTTGTAGTGAATGGCGGTGTTTTTGGCGAGAATGGTGATGCCGCGCTCTTTTTCGAGGTCGTTGGAGTCCATGACGCGCTCGGCGACGACCTCGTTGGTGCGGAAGGTGCCCGACTGGCGCAGCATGGCGTCGACCAGGGTGGTTTTACCGTGGTCGACGTGCGCGATGATGGCGATGTTGCGAATGGGCTGGGTGGCGATGGCGGTGGCAGAGCTCACGGGCTGAGGACTTCCTGTCTTTTCGTGTGGTCGTGGATCGCTGGGAGTTGGCGGAGCGGCTTGGGGCAAGGGCGCGCCAAGCGTTCGTGCGCTAAAAGTTTAGTGTCTTTACACTCTCTTCCAGTTTAGCGCAAGCGAGTGGGCGGCGGCAGCTTCGCGGGTGGCGGCAGGTGTCCTTGTGGCTCCGAACTCGGCTGCCCCTGATCTAAAACTCGTCAAGCGAGGGCGGCGGGCCAAAGGAGATGCGCGCCGGGGCGGCATCGCGGGCGGCATGGACGGAGCCTAGGTAGACAGCATGTTTGCCGAAGCGTTGGTGCAGGGCTTCCATCGCCTCCACTGCGGCAACACGGGTTTGCGCTTGCGACGAGGCTGGGAAGAGCTGGGCCTGGCCGGGCGGCTGGAGCTGTATTAGGAAGACGCAGACGCTTTGCATCACGCCGTTGGGGGCGCCCGCGAGCAGCGGCAGAAAGTGCTCCTGCATGGTGATGCCTTCGCCGCAGGGTGGGATGTTGCAGTGCGCTTCGAAAACATGATCGTGGTGCAGGTAGTAGATGGCGAGGCCGAGGCCGCCGGCCTCGAGCCCGTGCCGGCGCATGCGGCGCACGCAATCTTCGAGCATCTTGAG
>CAXTTZ010000159.1:0-7190 GCA_964247325.1 uncultured Acidobacteriaceae bacterium
CCCTCCCCCCGGGGGTACTTAAGGTTCAAAGTACGTTCGCTAAAGGATTTAGCGGGTACTTCCAAAACAGGCTCCACGCGGCGCGGGTTGGGCCGGGCAAAAGCTTCTGCAATCTGGAACCATGTTAGCGGATTGTGAGGTGGTACTACGCAAGGCAGTGCCGGCTTTCATGCTGCAAAAATCAGTAAAGGCAGGTCTCGTTAGCGGCTTTCATGTTTGGTGGCTATGGCTTCCCACTGCGCCACCGGTCCCATGCCGGCGCGGCCCCGGAAGACTGCGCGGCGCGGAGGGCGTGGCGAGAAGCAGGGTAAGGAGGGCGGCGAGGGAGGCGAAGGTCAGGCGCGGAGGAGAGGATATCATTGGTGACCTCAGGGAGAGGATCGAGGAACGAGGATCACTCTACGGGGGTGCCTGGGGTGGTGTGGCGTGATTTGTGGGTGGTGTCGGCTGACGGCGACGTGTGTGGTGCGCCGCTCACTCAGAGCGGACGAGGTGGGCGTCTACGGAGAGCGTGTTGTACTCGGCGAGGAAGAGCAGGACGAAGAAGACCAGGCTGTAGAGGAGTTGCTGCCAGCGACGTCCCACTGCTGGTTTGAGGTAACCCCGACGGTGAGGGCCATCATGAAGACGGCCCCGGCGATGAGCGCCAGCCGCGTCCCCAGGCCGAAGGGCTGTATATCAGGCAAGGGTCAGGCCGAGCAGCGCTCCAATGAGCGGGATGGCGTAGCCGAAGCCCAGGACAAAGCCGTGTGGGAGTGGCGACTTGGCCATGTGCTCGGCCGTGGTGCTCGCAAAGGCGCCGACGCCGTTGTGGATGCGGATAAGTCCGTGGCCGGCGAAGTTGACGCCGAGGGCGATCCGCAGGAGGGCGTAGGCGAGGGGTTTGTCGGAAAGCTTCACTACTGATGAGTACGGGGCTAGCGGTGAGATGGTTGCCGTCAGACTATACGGCCCGGGGCGGAAACGGGTGCGAGGCTGCACTTTGCGGTGAAGACGCGGACGAAGTTCAGGACCTGCTCACGGCTCCAGATGTGCTGCTCGACGTTGGTGAGCTCGGGCAGGAGTTACTGGCTGAGGCCGAAGGGGTTGCCGGTGGTGTCGTTCGTCCAGAAGAGCCGCTTCCGCGCGAGGATGGTCTCGGTTTGTCGGTGGGCTGGTATGTGGAACGCGCGAGCGCCGGGGTTAGGGCGAGGAGCAGAGGCAGCAGGTGACGCATGTTGCGGGTATAGAGGATTGCCGTAGTGTCTCGACGGCATGACGGAAGGCAAGTCAGTCGTTCCGCTGCGCTTCACTCCGGCCTTCGGCAGAGCGGTATCTTGCCTTCCTGTGTTCGGGTGGACACACATAGTGGTACCAGTGATACGTCCACTCAATCTATGACCACAGTTACCTTGGACGGAGCGGAACGTACTCTTATGCGATGCTGCTTCGGCGCACTTGTAGCGTTTATGGAAACATCGACCTCGCCCGTTTCGGGTACTGCTGTCGCGACGTTGGCAACATGCTCGAAAACGTCCTTCTGGACACCATCAACGAAAGATTGTTTTGCAGCCGCAATCGTGGCGAAGTACTTTCGGAATTGCTCGGACCTCTCGATGGCCCATTCGCGGTTAGGGGGGCGTGGAACGATCACTTCCCGGTATCGACCACCACAATCTTCTCTGTTAGTTTGCATGAGCGTTATGCGCCTCCACTGTTCGCGGACGGCTCTCAGCGACATCGCCCACAGGAGGTAAAAGGGATCGTACAACGTACTTTCCACCACTCGGAAAACGAACATCTCCTTTGTTAGTACAACTCTTTCCTCTCCCGGTAAGAGAATGGCAAACTCGCCGATGTTGCTGCTCGCCCGATTGGGTGTGATCAGATCCCAAGCTTCTAAACCACTTCGCGAGCTCTTCCAAAACCTTCTCGCAACGCTCTCCGTCACGAGGTTCGTCGGATTTACGTTCACTCGGAGCCCCCGGATGTCCGAAACCTTGACATACGGGATCGAACCCGAACGCTGGTCATTCCCGGGGCTACCGTGGCCCCCGCGAACAGTCAGAATCCCTTCGCGGACAAGTTCTCCGATGGTGACTCCTTCAAGTCCGTGAGTGGCACACAAAGTTTCAATGGGCTCTTGATATCGGTGGTCATAGTAGGTCGGAACCATGACCTTTTTTGCCCATAGACTCTCTACCGAAATCACCGAACTACCAGCAGCCAAGCTACCGGCGAGTAGCGCGGTCACGTCCTCTATGAGTTCGTTATCGACCTGATCTGTTCTCTTTCCAGTATTTGGGTCGGTTTTGAAACGCGTGCCACCATTTTTGTAGATTCCGCAAGTGCGCGGATTCAGAAAGATCACATCTTCAGGCCACTTGCCCATCGCCCACCTTTTCGAAAACGTAGAAATTGGTCTTTGCGCGACAGAAGCCCTGAAATGCCTCCATAGGCACATTGACTACGTAGGCGGGCTTCAACCTTCCCTTAAGCCACTCAAAAACAAATGCGTAGTTCCCTGAAAAGAAGTATGTCTCAGGCAACACGATGCCAAGGCGCCCTCCGACCTCAAGCAGTTCGTAGGCTCTCTGGAGAAAGATGAGGCCTATCTCGAGGTCGTCATATTCTTCCGTTCCGCGCTTCGCGATCTCCAGTTGTGAAAGCCTGCTATCCTCCGCACTCACCTTCAGATTTTTGCCGAAGGGAGGGTTTGTGATGATGACGCTGAATCTTCCTTTAGCGAATCTTCCGTCCGCCAGATGAGGGAACTCTCTTTGCCAGTTATGGATGCGGACGGAATCTCCCCTTACGCAATGGGCAGACCCGTCCCCTGCTATTTGCATGATGGCTTTAGCCAGCTTTATACCTATGGCATCCTTCTCGATGCCATAGATGTGAGTCTGTGCCCAGCGTGAAAGGTCTTCAGGTGCGATACCGTTGTGAGTACGTTGAACTTCAAGTATTGCCTCTACGAGAAAGCCCCCAGTACCGCAGGCGGGGTCGAGTATTATGTCTTCCCAGCGGATTTGCATGAGTCGGACGCCAGCCTGAATCACTGCTTGAGGCGTAAAGTATTGACCTTCACCCTGCTTCAGAGCTTCAGCACGGAGCACCTGAAATGCGAGGGAAATTGTGTTTACGCCTAAGTCGATGAGTCGCAGATCACAAAGCTCTTCGACACACCCCAATATTGTTTCATCATTGAAACGTAACTTCTTATCTTGCTCGTTAATGAAGACCTCAGGATACAGTTGTACGAATCGCCCGTAACGAGTCTTGATTGTTACAGCAGTCCGCTCAGCTGATTCCATAGCGCGGAAAAAAACTGGCCGAGTGCGATCTGACCTACCCTCCTTATCACTTTCCAGCTTAAGGAGCAGCAGGTTACAGAGTTGATCCAGTTGTTCTTCCCGGCGGTTAACATTGCTGTCTCTAATAACGACTCTGTCTAGAAGATCTTCGATCGCTTTCCTTAGTATCAGGTCCGTCGGAGGCACGAGATCGTCGAATGTAAGCCTTTGAACGTCGATGCGAATCGCTTCACCTGGCCGTGGAACGTCGGCTAAAACTCGCTTTCTTAGGAGCACCCTTCCATCAGGTTTGCGGTAAACGAATATCGCCCGGGATGATAGAGAGGCGCTGTTAGCCCAGATGCCCAGTTGAGCGTGCGGTTCTCCGACGAAGTAAGACTCCAGTTGCGAGACGCCCGCTTCCTCTGTGGCCTGCTTGCATTCCACCATGAACAGCAGGTGTCGCGGATTGCGTACGTTATCCGGGTGATCAAAGACGGCAATATCAACCGGAAAACCAGCATAAGATCTGTCCTTCTCCCGCTTGGTAGCCTCTGAGGGACTTTTCGGCACCCTCCATTCTGCTTTGCCGAAAACCATCTGATCGAGACACCACCCCAGGTCGAGTAACTCGGCAACAAGGGGCCCGACAACGGTAAGCTGCTCGACAGTGTCCTTGAGCTTGTTCTGGATTTCTTCTGGAAGCAGACTCTCTCCTCACCATCGTGTAACTACCGGCTTTGATGGAAACCTTACAAAGTTCACTGGGCGCAGAGGCTCAGGCCAAGCCTGAGTCTCTGTGAATTCATTGACGAGTTTTACTGCAGCAGGCCTCCGCCTTCGCCGTTGGCTTTGGGGCCTTCGTCTGGGGGAATGACCATGGCGGCGGCTACTTTGTCGTCGTTGTCTAGGTCTAGGAGCTTGACGCCCATGGTGGCGCGGCCGGCGGCACGGACTTGTTTGGTGTCGATGCGGATGATTTTGCCGAATTGGGAGATGACCATCATTTCGGTGGTGTCGTCGACGAGCTGGATGGAGGCGACTTTGCCAATTTTGGGGGTGGCGCGCATGTTGATGACGCCTTTGCCGCCGCGGGATTGGAGGCGGTACATGTCGCACTCGGTGCGTTTGCCGTAGCCGTTTTCGGAGACGGTGAGGATGAGGCAGGGGGTAAGGCCGAGCTGCTTGTCGAGCTTTTCGAGCTTGGCGGCGGCCTCTTCGGAGAGCTCCGGGAGGTCGGAGCCGAGGAGTTCTTGGCCGTCGGGGGCGGAGGTGCGAGGGGCGATGTCGTGGAAACCTGGGGCCTGGGCAGGGGCAGAAGCAGGTCTCTCCACTGCGTCGCTCTGCGACTCCGGTCGAGAGGACAGATCAATGGGAGGGGCGGCAGGGCTGGTTTCGTCGAGGACGATCGTGAATCCAGCTTCGTCGAGGACGCGTTCGACCTGGGTTTTGAGGCCTTTTTCGGCGGCGAGGGCGAGCCGCTGGCGGTTGCGGGCCTCGGGCGAGGGGGTGACGGCGGCGCCGACGACGAAGTCGCCTTTTTTGAGCGAGATGCCGCGGTTGCCGAAGGCGGGACGGCCCATGGCGCGGAGGTCGCGCTCGTCGAAACGGATGGCCATGCCGTCGCGGGTGGCGAGGAAGATGACCTGCTCGCCGTCGGTGAGGCGGGCGGTGATGAGCTCGTCGTCTTTGTCGATGCCGATGGAGATGATGCCGCGGGCCATGACGTTGGAGAAGTCGCGCAGGGGAGACTTTTTGACCGTGCCGTTGCGGGTGGCAAAGAGGACGAAGCGGTTTTCCTGGGTGAGGTCGCGGACGGGAAGGATGGTGACGACCTTTTCGCCGGGCTGGAGGTCGACGAGCGAGGCCATGGCCTTGCCTTTGCCGGCGGCGCCGACGTCGGGGATCTCGTAGACCTTGAGCCAGTAGACGCGGCCGGTGTTGGTGAAGCAGAGCAGGTAGGCGTGGGTGGAGTCGATGATGAGCTGGGCGACGAAGTCTTCTTCGCGGGTCTTCATGCCTAGGCGGCCGGTGCCGCCGCGGCGCTGCTGGCGGTAGGTGGAGATGGGTGTGCGCTTGAGGTAGCCGGTGTTGGAGACGGTGACAGCGACCTGCTCGTCGGCGATAAGGTCTTCGAGGGTGAGCTCGTTGGCCTCGTCGATGATGGTGGTGCGGCGGAGGTCGCCGTATTTGTCGCGGACCTCTTCGAGCTCTTTGCGGATGACGGAGCGGAGTTTGCGCTCGGAGGCGAGGATGGACTCGAACTCGGTGATGTTGTCGCGGACCTGGCGGAGCTCGTTGAGGAGCTCGTCGATGGAGAGCTGGGTGAGGCGATAGAGTTGCAGTTCGAGGATGGCGTCGATCTGGCGGTAGGAGAGGATGAGCGTGCCACCGCTGTTGTTGGCGAGCTGGGCGCTCAGGTTCCCCCCGGCAAGGTCGATCGCGTACTTGGTGGGATCAAGGGTGACGCCGGTAATCTCGGCGCCGCGGAGGGAGATGGTGCGGTTGGAGAAGAAGGCGAAGAGGTTTTCGCGGGCGTCGGCGCGCGAGGTGGATTGGCGGATGATGCGGATGACGGAATCAAGGTGGTCGAGGGCGATTTGGTAGCCGAGCAGAATGTGCTCGCGCTCGCGGGCCTTGCCGAGCAGGAAGGCGGTGCGGCGGCGGACGACATCGATGCGGTGATCGATGAAGGCGTGGATGGCGGCGGGAAGGCCGAGCTCCTTGGGCTGGCCGTTGTGGACGGCCAGGAAGATCATGGAGAAGCTCTCCTGCATTTGGGTGTTTTTGTAGAGCTGGTTGAGGACGATCTCGTGCTGGGCGCCGCGCTTGAGCTCGATGACGATGCGCATGCCGTCGCGGTCGGATTCGTCGCGGACGTCGGAGATGTCGTCGATGACCTTATCGTTGACGAGCTCGGCGATGCGCTTGATGAGGTTGGATTTATTGACCTGATACGGGATTTCGGTACAGATGATGGCTTGGCGGCCGCCGGAGATCTGCTCGAGGCCGCACTTGGCGCGCATCATGAAGCGGCCGCGGCCGGTTTTGTAGGTTTGGGCGAGGTTGCCGCGCCCGTAGAGATAGCCGCCGGTGGGGAAGTCGGGGCCCTTGACGTGCTCGAGAACGAGAGCAAGGTCGGGTGTGGGGTCCTGCGGAGACTTCGTGAGCAGGGCGATAGTGGCGTTCAGGACTTCGGTGAGGTTGTGCGGCGGGATGTTGGTCGCCATGCCGACGGCGATGCCGGTGCTGCCGTTGACGATGAGATTGGGGATGCGGGCGGGGAGGACGGAGGGCTCGGAGGTGGACTCGTCGTAGTTGGGGACGAAGTCGACGGTATCGGAGTCGATGTCCGTCAGCATTTCGCCGGCGAGGCGGGTGAGCCGGGACTCGGTGTAGCGCATGGCGGCGGGGGGGTCGCCGTCGACGGAGCCGAAGTTGCCCTGGCCGTCGATAAGGGGGTAGCGCAGGGAGAACGGCTGCGCGAGGCGGACCATGGTGTCGTAGATGGCGGCGTCGCCGTGGGGATGGTAGTTGCCCATGACGTGGCCGACGACCTTGGCCGACTTGGTGTACTTTTTGTTGAACTGGAGACCCATCTCCTGCATGCCATAGAGAACGCGGCGATGGACGGGCTTGAGGCCATCGCGGGCGTCGGGCAGGGCGCGGCCGATGATGACCGACATCGAGTAGTCGAGATAGGAGCGCCGCATCTCGTCGTCGATGTTGATGGGGAGCATGACGAGGGCGCCGGGGCCGGTAGGCGCGCCGGGACCGTCAGGATCGCCGCCGGGCGGGGGGTTGTTGGAGTTGGCGTCCTGGGCAGAGGGAGGATTGTTGGCGTCGGGGCCTAGCGGAAGTTGGTTCTGGTCGTCTGGCATTGTCACCCTTTATTATAAGTGACCAGTGTGGTGG
>CAXTTZ010000160.1:0-7170 GCA_964247325.1 uncultured Acidobacteriaceae bacterium
CCGCCCACCGGCACCAACTCCTCCCCACCCGCCGCCTGCATCAACCCGCCCGAAGCCCGTGGCCGGCGCTGAATGTTGTGATCCGTCACCTGCTCATGCGAGATATCCACCGTCGACCGTGACGGCATATGACACACCGCGCAGTCCGGCTGCTCCGGATGGTGTTGCGCCGCCAAAACCGGCGAGCGATGGCACCCTAAGCACCGCGCCCGATACCACGCCACACGCTCCGCCGGTGCAGGCTCGCCATGCGGATCGTGGCACGTCGTGCACGTTAACCGATCCCCACTCGCCCGCTTGCAGGCGCTCTGCAGCAGCGCCTCGTACTGGCTGCTCGCCCGCTGCCCGCCATCGGCCTGTGCCTTGCGCACAAAATACACCGCAAACTCCGCCAACGAATCGCCCGGCCGAAACTGCGCCAGCGACCGCCCGCTTCGGTACACCACCGCCTCGCCCTCCAGATGGCACTGGATGCACGCACTGTCCCGCGCCGCTACGCCCAGCTTGCCCGGGTTCACAATGAGCCCATGCCCCCCAGCCGCCAAATGCCGCGCCGGGTCCCCATGACACGCGCTGCAGCCCACCCCTGCCTGATTAAACGGCCGCTGCGGAAACCGATTCTTTGCCTCCGGCAGCGCCGTTTCCACCGCCGTCGCATGGCAGTGAAGACAGTTCGCATCCGCTGGCAGCGGTGCCGGCATGTTCGCTGTCTCGCCATACGCCGGCGCCATGTCCCAGCGGTCCCGCCGCCGGTAATAGTTCACCGGTAGCTCAAACCACTGACCCTCCTGTTGATACAAAAACGTGCGCCCATGCTTGCCCGAGCCCACAAAGTACAGCAGCTCCCGCTCGCCGCGCAGCCCGTCCGCCTCCGCCGGCCCGCCACGCTCAAAGCTCATCCAAGCTCGCCCTTCGCGCTCGAAGATGCGATACTGCACGCCCGAAGCGCCATGCCGAAACGCCCCCGGTAGCAGGCCCGCCATCGCCGCCCCACTGCCACGCGCCATCGCCGTCCGCTCATAGCTTGCATAGATCGCTGCATGGCACTGGGCACATACCGCATCGGGCGTTGCGAGCGGCGCTTCGAACGCCCGATCGGCCGCCTGCACCGCACGAGTCCTGCCCCCCTGCCAAAGGCACAGCTGCGCCCCCAGTAGCGAACAAAGCAGCAAGCTCATCTGCCACGCGCTGCCTCCGCGCCGAACCCGCCCAGCTACAACGCTTTTCCCCATCGCAAATCTACCGCGAACTCGGCGGCTCGCTCGCTACCTTCGGCGCGTCCGCCGCTTGGATCTTCTCCGTCAACTCCACCTCGCGCGCTGCCTCGGCCGTGCGCCCCATCGCGCGATACGCTTGTGCCAGCAGGTTATGCGTCATGTAGTTGGCCGGGTCCATCGCGCCCGCCTTTTGCAAAAACGTCAGCGCCCCCGCCGGTTGGTTCTGCTTCAGCATCACCTTGCCCAGCAGGATGTACGGCCCCGTAGCATTTGGCTCCAGCAACACGGCTTGCTGCAGCACCCGCACCGCATCGCCGTAGCGCGCCGCCCGGCTATACGCATCGCCCAATCGCTCATATACCGCGCCTTGCAGGGGGTCGAGCGCCCGCTCCTGCTCCAGCTCCGCAATGGCCACCTCGGTATGATTGCCTGCCAGCGCAATTTCCCCTAGCAACTCGTGTGCCAGCGGTAAGTGCGGCTCCAAACTGAGCGCCTTTTCCGCATCCTGCTGCGCGATCGGCAGATATTCGCGCCGCAACAGCATCCGTGCCGCCAGCAGATACGCCGCCGCGCCATCCGGGGGAAACCCGTACTGCGCCGCAAACGCGTGCCGCGCCTCGTCGTATCGCCGCGTGTCGACGTAGCAAAGCGCCAGTACATACGTCGGGTCCGCCTTGTTCTGCGGCCCGAACGTATGACTCTTCTCCAGCAGCGGAATCGCCTCCGCCGGACGCCCTAGCCGAAACAGCGTTAAACCCTCCATCTGCGCCGCCGCTTGGTCCCCCGCATCCCGCGCCACCGCCCGGCCAAACGCCTTTTCCGCCTCCGCTAACCGCCCGAGGTCATAAAGCGCATCGCCCTCCAGCCGGTCCAACCCCGGCAACCCCGCCTGCGCCGTCCGCAACGCTTGTAGCTCCTGCAACGCCTTCTCATCCTGCCCGGTGGCAATCAGCTTCGTGACTGCGGCCAAGCCCTCCGGCGAGGCAGCCTGCGCCCCTGCCGGCCGTTCCCACACGATCGCAAACCACACCCCGGCAACCAACAGCCACACAACACAGCGTCGCCACAAGCAAAACAAGCTGAAACCCATATCAAATCAACGACAAAAGAAAAGGACGAGAAGAGCCGAAGCTCTTCTCGTGAGGAGAATCATTAAAAGGTTAAAACTGCACGCGACCCGAAAACTGCATCTGCCGCGTAAAGCCCGTAGTACCCGGAGGATATGGCCCACCCGTGATCGCTCCACCCTGATCGATGTTGCTGTTGGGATTGCCGTAATTGATATGGTTGAACGCATTGAACGCATCTGCCCGCAGTTGCAGAGCAACACTCTCCCGGATGGGGAAGTTCTTCTGCACGGAAAGATCCGTGTTGAAGAAATGCGGTCCAAACGCCGTGTTTCGTCCCACATTGCCGATCTGATCCAAACTGGGTGACGTAAATCCATTTGTTCCCAGCGGGATCGGGTCGTAGAACGAGAGTTTGTTTCCAGGTATGCCGGTGACATGCGGGTGAAACGCCCGCGCATTGCCATTTACCCAGCAAGGCGCATCGTAGGGCAAGTTGGAACCGCACGTGGAATACGTGAGGCTGAACGGCAAGCCCGAACCATAGTTCACGATCGGGTTAATCTCAAACCCGCTCACAAGCTGGTTCACAAAGCCATTTGCATGGCTAAGCAGCGCCTTATTACGCCCAAAGGGCAGCTGGAAAACTCCGTACACAATCACCTGCTGTTGCCGCAGATCGCTGCTACGGCCACGGGTGGCCGGCAAGCTCCAGGTCGAAAACCCTGTCTGGTACGCAATGGCCTGCTGCCAAGCGTAGTTCGCCGTAACGGTATACCCATGTGCCAGCTGCTTCGAAGCCGTAACCTGTAGCGCGTTGTAATGCGTATTCAGGTTGTCGCTGAAGTTGGTAATGTCATTGGTCCAGCCGCATTCACCCCGTGTGACACCGGCACCCGTCGGAGTCGCATAGTTGGGATCAGAGCAAGCCGGCAGCGAGGCAGTGTAGTATCGGCGCAAGAACGTTGTGTTCCCCGTTGCCCCATCAGGCGCAACGGAGTTTGCATACGTCTTATCCGAGGTGTAGTGCAGTGTGCCCGTGGGGCTCAGTGGCGAGGGCACAAAGATCCCCGGCTCATTCGGATTGGTTGTATTTCCTGAAGAGTCTCCGAAGGTGTGCGTTCCTTTATTGCCCACATAGGCGATTGTCAACGACAAGGTAGGCGTGATTGACTGCTGCAAGCTCGCGTTCCAAGCATCCAGCGTGGGCAGCCGTAGCGGATCAGGCCGTGCGCGCGAGGTCACCAGCGACCCCGGATTCGGTAGCAGTCCGTTGGAAGGCACCTGCGTAAAGGTCGGCGCCGCCGGCCCTTGCGCCAGACTAAAGGCGTACGAGGTTGAGCCGCCCGTGGTTGTAATCGTCTGATTGGCCAAGACTGGCAGGTTCTGCGTCGCGGTATGACCGAAGATCGAGCCAAACACCCCGATATCAAAGCTCCGGCCGTACCCGGCGCGGATTACCAGGCTCGGGTTCGCTTGGTACGCCAATCCGATGCGAGGGTTATACGTGTTCGCCGGGCGCTGGTAATTCATATTGCTGCCGATGCCCCCCACACCGGCCACACGCAAATAGCCCGTATTCAGATCAAGAATGGCGCCTTGTCCCTTATTGTTGATAGTCTCCGGAAAGTACATCTCGTATCGAAGCCCATAGTTCACCGTCAGCTTTTGCGTCGCGCGCCACGTGTCCTGCCCGTAGAAAAAGTCGCGCTTCTGAAACTCCTTCGCGTTGGTCGACGTGCTCACGTAGCGATTGAACTGCGAAACATCGCCCAGCACGAAGCTTGCAAAACCCAATCCCGTTTCGCCGTTGCCGTTCGAGGTCGGCGCCGTCCCGAACTGCAGAATGCCCGTACGGTCGTTGTCGCTCGGTACACGCAGGTTGCGGGCATAGCGAATATCCGCACCGAACTTGACTGAGTGGTTGCCAAACTCGCGGGTCCAGTTATTAGCCAGCTGATACTGATCCTCACGCTCAGTCAACGGGCAGTTGCAGCGATCCACATTCAAACCCGCCCCATACTGCGGTCCACGTCCTGCTGGATTATTCGGCAGCCCGAAGCTGCCCACCTCGGTCAAGTTGAAGTCCGGCGCGCCGCTCGTGGTGTCCACGCCGGTGTTCATGCCCGGAATCCCAAGCTGATCGGCGAAGTTTGTCCCCTGATCGTACTTGCGCGTGCCAATGTTGTAGCGGAAGTACCCCAGCCGGATATCTGTAACCAACTTGTTGTTAATCGCGATATCTGCACCGGCTGCGGCGCTGTCATTGGCGCCAATCGAAGTACCTCCGTAGCCGCCCAAGCCGAAACCGGAGCCGCCTGCTGCGCCAAAGATCGTCGACCCAGTCAAAGTATCCGTAAAGCGGCTAAACCGGCCAAAGGCGTGGATCCGCTCAGTCGCTTGGTAATCTCCGCGCGCATCCCACTGGTCACTGTTGAAGCCGCCCGTGCCGCTCTTGGCGTAGTTGTCCACCAACCCCGGAATACGGCCACCGTTGTTATTTGGCGCATACTGCGTGAAATAGTTCAGTAGTTTGAGTGCCTGCGGCGAGAGCTGCGCCGCCGGAATCACATGCCCCGGAAAGGCCTGCGACGTGGCCACGCCGTTCACTACCTGGTTGTTATAAATCTCACCGGTATGCACCCCCGTATTCGGGTCCACCGGAAGCGCGTTGTAATACTCGCTAAAGTCGCAACCCGCAATCCCCGTCGGCGAAGTGATTTTCCCCAAGCAAGTCTGCACCAAGTAGGCCGACGGCACCGTTTGCAGGTTCGAAATGCCGACCTTCTGCCGCACACCCTGATAATCCCCGAAGAAGAATGCCTTGTTCTTTAAAATCGGGCCGCCGATCGAACCGCCAAACTGGTTTCTCAGGCCCGACGGAAAAGGATTAATCGCGCTCAGCTGACTCGGCCCCTGATTGAACGGGTCGCGCGCTAGGTTCGCGTTGCTCTGCCGGTAATCAAACGCCGATCCATGAAAGCTGTTGGTGCCGGACTTCGTCTGCGCCGTCACAACCGACGACACGGCTTTGCCAAACTCCGCGTCAAAGTTCTGCGTCGTGATCTTGGTCTCCGACAGCGAATCCGAGTTCGGGTTGATCACGATAATACCCAGGATCGGGTCCTGGTTATCCGTGCCGTCCAGCTGGAACGCCACGCCCGCAAAGGCCTGGCCGTCGACCTCGATCTGCTTGGACCCTTGCGGGTTTTCGCTCGCCGCGTGCGACCACCCCAGCAGCTGCGCACCAGGAAGAAGCAGCTGCAGATTGGTAAAGTTGCGATCCGGGATCGGCAGATCCACGATCTCCTGCGACGTAAAGGTCGTCGACACATCTGCGCGGTCGGTCTTCAGCTCCGGCACCTGGTCCGCGCTGACGTTGACCGTTTCACCCGCGCTGCCCACCTGCAGCGCCGCGGTCACCTTCACCGAGGTATCCGCAAACACACGAATGTCGGCCTGCTGAAAGCTCTTGAACCCTTGGCTCTCCACCTTCACCGTATAGGTGTCCGGAATTAGGTGATCGGCCGTGAACTCACCACTGTCGTTACTCTTAATGGTGGTGCTGGTGCCCTTCGCCACGTCCGTGACCGTCACCGTGGCCTGCGGCAAGGTGGCTCCGGAGGCGTCCGTCACCGTGCCGTAGATATTCCCATACACAGCCTGGGCCAGCCCATGACCCACAAGCCCGAACGGCATCGCCAACAGCACCAACAGGCGCGCAGCCCGCATCTTCGACACACACCTCATACAGCCTCCGAAACTCATACACCGGCGCGACCCGGAGCACTCGCAGCTTCCAACACTTTGAGCAGTAATTTTGATCGACTGCGCCACACTAGAAGACCGCACCTTGCACTGTCAAGCTCTTTCTGAGCCTTTCTCCAGCATGCTTTCCGTCAAGCTGACGAGGCAATCCCCTCCAAGCGCTGTTGACAGCTTGCTCAAATTGTCTGAATGGTTTGCGTTTGTCCCGTTCTAACGTCCGTCCTCACAAACCGGTCGCAGCCGATACACTCGTAGTAGCCGTGTCCATAAAGGGCCGTATCAACTCTGGTACCACTCCGGCATCCAACGCCCTCCACCCTGCAGGAAGGTCGCAACCGAACAAACAAGCCGCCATGAGCACAAACATCTTCAAACCGCAGAACAACCCCGCTCACGGCGGAGCGCCTGCCACCATGACCGACTCCAGCGTAAGATTCGACCCTTGCCGGCGCATCCAGACTCCGCCGCAGTCTCCTGCTGGCAAAGCCCAAACACCCAGCGTACGGTGGATCGATGGTGTGGCGTAACCGGTCCGTTCGGGCCTTTAATACTTGGGTCCCTGGCTTTCGGCCTTTTCGTGTTCCGGCCCTTGGCATTCTCCTAGCCGCCACGCTGCTCGCAACGCCCCTTCCTGCCCAGCACGCCGCCCCGTCGCCCCGCCCCGCAACGCAAGCCGAGGCCAGCCAGGTTTTCCAGCAAGGCACCGCCGCCTTCAATGCAGGCAACCTCTCCGCGGCTGAAACGGCCTTTGCGCGCCTCAGCAAACTGGCCCCGCAGGTCGCCGCGGCCCACTCTGCCCTGGGCTCCGTTCTGCTCGCCGAAGGCAAACTCGCCGCCGCGGCCGCCGCAGCTCGCCGGCTTGACCCGCACCAGCTCCAAGCCACCCTCAATCTCGGTGTCGCCCGCAGCCGGCTCGGCGAGTACCCCGCCGCCATCGCGCTCTTTCGCGCCCTTCCTCCCGAAGCCGGCGCCCTGCAACCCTCTGAGGTGCTTGCGTACGCCACCGCCCTCGCCGGCACCGGCAGCCGCGCCGAGGCCCACGCCGAGCCCGAGCGCGCCCTCGACAATCACCCCGGCAGCGCCCCGCTCTCCGACGCCCTCGGCGCCCTGCAAGCCCA
>CAXTTZ010000161.1:0-7159 GCA_964247325.1 uncultured Acidobacteriaceae bacterium
GTCCCAGCCCATGTAGTTCCAAAGTGCGACGGAGATCGCGCCGGGGAGGTCGGTGTGCGCCACGGGGAGCAGAAGAGCGCCAGTGCCGTGGCCGTGCCAGCGCCATAGCGCAAATCCTGCCAGCACTACGAAAGGAGCCAGCAGCACGCAGAAGAGCGCGAGGGAGCTTTCGCCGACTGTTTTGGCGCCGCGGAGGTTCCACAGCGTGCAGCCGAGCACGACGGCGAGCGCCCAAAGCGTGCCGCGGTAACCCGCCGTCCACGTAGGCGCGATGCGGCCGAGGTAAAGCACAAAGGTGACGGGGTAAATGGCCATGTCGAAGACGCTGGCGGCGAGCGACAGCCAAGCCTCTTGGAAGCCCCAAAAGGGGCCGAGTGCGCGGCGCACCCAGACGTAATAACCGCCCTCGGCCGGCAGCGCGCTGGCGAGTTCGCCGATCATGAGCGCGGTGGGCAGGCTCCAAAAGAAAGGCAGAATCGCAAGGATGGCCAAGGCTGGAAGGTAGCCGGCTTTGCCGAGGATGTCTTCAAGGCCGTACGGGCCTCCGGATACCATGAAATACGTTGCGGCGATCAGGGGCAAGAGCCGCAGCTTGCGGGTGGTTCGGGAGATTGGGGGCTCCTGCGGTCAGGAATAGCGATGTCTCAAGCGTAATGTGAGAGCGGCGATGTGCGTACCTGATTTTTCAAGCTAGAGCGGCGGAGGGAAGAACGTGGCAGGTATAAAGGAGATGCGGAAGCTTGTGTCGAGTTTGGGAGCTCGAACTGGAGGTACAGAAGGCGACTAGGCGTAGAGCTGTCGCCCTTAATGATGCCGGCCCTTGCAGGTGATCTGTAGCGCTTTGCCTTCAGGTGTAGCCTGGCTCGGCATAAACAGCAAATTGCCTTCGGGAATGACAACCAGAAAGAAAACCAGGGCTATACCGGTCAGAGAAGAACTCGAAGGCTCCAACGCCAGTAGCGGACTTGCCCAGAGGCGATACGAGCCCGGCTTTGAACAGGCCGGGCTCGCGGGTTGATTAACCGTTGGGGATGCTGACCGTGGTAACAGGACCGTTGAAGCCTGCCGGAAAGAAGCCGCCGGCCTTGGTTCCGTCGACGTTGCTCAGATAAGCGATCTGCAGCACCTGACTCTGGTTGCGGATGACGGCGAGACCCTGCTTGTTGTCGAAGAAAGTAGGACCGGAGGGCGGTGGCGTGACGTCCAGCGCATCGATGGGCGGCACGGCGAAGTCGTTGAGGTAGGTAAGCAGTTGGATGTTGCCGCCGTGCAGCGCCTCGACCAAAGCAATCTGCCCAACGGTCGAAAGCACGGCCACGTCGAGTTGCGCGAGCGATCCCCCGTAGGCAGAGATAGCAATCACGGAGAATCCGCGTGCGAGTTGCAGGAACACGGGCAGGGTGGCCATGGAGCCAATCGGATTCAGCGCAATGGCGGGTTTGGCGATGGTGTTGCTGCCCAGCAAGGAGCGGATCAGGGCGAGATGGTTCAGTTCGTCCTGATAGACCTGCTCGGCCACTTGGAGCAGCGGACCGACATGGGGAATGTTGGCGAGGTCGATCTGCGCGCCCCCCGTGGTGGGCCCAAGGGTGCCGACTGGACCGGTCACATCGACGCCGTTAGCTTCGAGGGACTTGCCGGTGAGGGCAAAGGAGTAGAACTCGGCCTCAGCGTACTCGATGTTGAGCGCGAACTGCAGGACCTGAATGTCGGCGACGGAAAGCGCGGCGGCTTCGACGGGGGTGGTGCCGAGCCCGAGCTTGCGCGCGACGTCGGAGTGGTCCAAAGCGCCGAGCTGATCGGCAGCAATGGCAGCGCCGGCTAGGCTAAGACCGGTAAGGCCGCTGTTGCGTAGGAAATGGCGGCGGTTGATAGAGCTTTTT
Organism: uncultured Acidobacteriaceae bacterium; assembly: GCA_964247325.1. Taxonomy (GTDB): domain Bacteria; phylum Acidobacteriota; class Terriglobia; order Terriglobales; family Acidobacteriaceae; genus Granulicella. The sequence continues at coordinate 1,884 of CAXTTZ010000161.1, forward strand.
AGGATTTGCTCTTGCATGGGGATCCTCATAAGGCGTGGGGAGGTCGATCGCTTGCGTGGGCGAAAGGCTGCGCTGCCGAAGGCAGGTTCCTAGGATGTAGACCCGGGGAGCCCGCTGCCGTGCGGCGCTGGAACGCGTCTCTCGCTGACTCGGGACGTTTGCGGCAATTTACGTGCAAAGCAACGAGGCCAAGGAGCGCCGGGGGCGGAGCGATTTCCTCGTTACAAAGGAAAGCCGTACAACTTTGGTGTTACACGAGGACGCTAGCACCGCACACTCAGCAAGGTCAACGAAAATACGATCAAGGTTTGGTAACAAACCGTAAGTTTACGGCGATGCCAAACAAGCTGAGATTTTTGCGCGTCGTAAACCAAACGGGGCGGCGATCACGAGCGACGATCCAAGTTGCGGCCAAGTTGGACACAAGTTCTACAACTTTGGTGCATCCTAGGGTAATGAACACGATGTCCAGACCAACCTTTTCGTTGAGTTCGCTGGTTTGGCGCCCGTTTCAGGCGGGCGATCCAAAAACCTTTCCGATCGATGGTGCGCAGATCCGTGTGCAGCTGGAGGACGGCTGTGAGGGCACGGCGACGTTTCACCTGCAGTTTGCGCGGCATTTCACGTTTTGGACGCCGGTATGGGGCCCGAAGACCGGTGTGGTCACTTGGGCGTACCAGCACTGGAACCCTCGCCTGGAACAGCCCGCCGGTGTAGACGAGGCGGACGCCGAGATGCGAGCGGATTCCGCTGCGGCGTAGGCGGATTTGCTGAGGAGGCTGGAGCACCGGGTCGGGATTGAACCGACGAATACTGGTTTTGCAGACCAGCGCGTTAGCCACTTCGCCACCGGTGCTCAAAAATAGGAATAGGGGGTAGGAAATAGCCATTTTAGCTGCAGCTGGTTCTTACTTCCCGTTCCCTAGCTGCTGCCGTTACTGCGGTTGCGCCGTGGTACGCAGGTAGGGTTTCACGGTTTTGTAGCCGGGAAAAATCTTATCGGCTTCCTCGTTGGAGACGGCACCGGTAATGATGACGTCGTCGCCCTGCTTCCAATTGGCGGGGGTGGCGACCTTGTGCTTGGCGGTGAGTTGCATGGAGTCGAGCACGCGCAGGACCTCGTCGAAGTTGCGGCCGGTGGTCATGGGATAGGCAAGATGGAGCTTGATGCGTTTGTCGGGGCCGATGACGAAGACGGTGCGGACGGGGGCATTGTGCGCGGCGGTGCGGCCGCCCTCGATCTCAGCGGCCTCGGCGGGCAGCATGTCGTACAGTTTGGCGACTTTGAGATCGGGGTCGCCGATCATGGGGTAGTTGACGGGGCTGCCACCGACGTCTTCGATGTCTTTGGACCACTTGGCGTGGCTTTCGATGGGATCGAGCGAAAGACCGATGACCTTGACGCCGCGCTTGCGAAACTCAGGCTCGAGAGTGGCCATGGCGCCGAGCTCGGTGGTGCACACCGGGGTGAAGTCCTTGGGGTGCGAGAACAGGACGGCCCACTGGTCGCCGATCCAGTCGTGAAAGTGGATGAGGCCCTGGGTAGTTTCGGCGGTGAAGTCCGGGGCGACATCGTTGATGCGAAGGGACATCGGGATTGCCTTTCTGCTGCTGGAAGGGCGGAGGGTCGGAGCTCCGCGATGGGTTCGAGAGGTTAGATTCCGGGGGCGCGCTTGCGTTGCGTGGAGTTTCTCGGTTGATTGGCTTGGGATGCAGCTTTCAATGCGGCGTTTCATTCGGCCTCGCGGTAAGCAAAAACCCACCCGGCGGATAGGGCCTGGGTGGGTCGGGGCGCTTCCCTACTTGCGGCTTATGCGCTCATCCGGTCACCTGGGCCAGGCTGCAGCAACAGCAGCGGCAAGGGGCGGCGGACATAGCGGACAGGAGGCGCATAGGGTTTCGAATCTGCACCGCAGCCGATGCCGATGCATCAGCGCGGGGCCGGTTTGCCCCACTGCGGTTTTCCTACAGTACCGGCCACAGGTCTTTGTGTCAATGCGAAGCGGATCGGGGGCTTGACCTACCTGGTGGCTTCGAGTCCTGATGGTTTGGCTTCCCTGCCATGCTTGGCCTCTGGTTGCCTTCTGTAAGGCGTTTGCACCGGAAATGGTTCGATAGACTCAGAGAGAGATGGTGAGAGAGCTGCGGTACACGGTGCTGGATGTGTTTGCGGAGCGGGCGCTGGAGGGCAATCCTCTAGCGGTGTTTCACGATGCGCGCGGTTTGCGTGATGCGGAGATGCAGGCGCTGGCGCGGGAGGTGAACCTGTCGGAGACGACCTTTGTGCTGCCCTTGGAGGACGCGGAGCGGGAGCGGGCGCAGGGCGTGCAGGTGCGGATCTTTACCGCTGAGGAGGAGTTGCCGTTCGCGGGGCACCCGACACTGGGCACGGCGAGCTGGCTACGCATGGCGTACGCGCCGCTGCGCGATGCCGCGACCGTGACGTTGCAGTTGAAGGTGGGAGCCGTTCCGGTGCGGTTTGCTGAGCCGGAGCCGGGGACAGTGGGGCTCTTTGGAACGATGCGGCAGCCGAGGCCGGAGTTTGGCGCCGAGCATGCGCCGGCGGAGGTCGCAGCAGTGCTCGGCATGGAGGAGGACGACCTGCTGCCAGGGTACCGGCCGCAGACGGTATCAACGGGAAACCCGTTTTGCGTGGTGGCGCTGCGGTCGGCAGCGGCGCTTGAACGGCTGATGATCCCGCAAAGAGAGGCCACGGCTTGGCTGCGGGCGCGAGCAGCGCGATGGTTTTACTGCCTGGCGCCGGACAACGCGGGCCGATGGCGGGCGAGGATGCAATGGGCGGCGGGGGAAGATCCGGCGACCGGGTCGGCGGCGGGACCCGCGATTGCGTGGCTGGTGCAGGTAGGGTTAGCCGCTTCGGGGGTGCCAGTGGAGCTGCGGCAAGGGGTGGAGATCGGGCGGCCGAGCCGGCTAGTGGTCGAGGCGACCCAAACGGGGCATGGCATCGACGAGGTGCTTGTGGCAGGGCGCACCATCCGTGTAGCAACCGGAACTTTCTTTTTGCCGGGCTGAGCGGGTTATACACAGGGACAGGAACCAGAAACGTCAATACCGGCCATGGTTCCGTGAATGAATGGTGGAACTGTGGATGAAACGGAGGTGAATCTTCGCCTTTTGTTTCCGTTGCCGTTGGGGGTTCCCCTCCGTATGCTCAGCTTCATCGCACTTGGGCATACAACTTCCGTGTGAGACCGGAAGCTGACGTTAAACCCTGGTAGAACAAGTACTTTCGCACATTCTGCAACGGACGCTTGTTTCCGTGCGCGGCCTTGCGCCTCCTGTTTCGGCAGCGGCGGGGGCACGCCGGAGATGACCTAAAACGAGCGACGGACCTCCCGGTCCACGCCCGAACACCACCTTGCGTTTTGAGCTGAACCTGCGCTCAAAGCGCTGCGACCACACCTTGGCGCTTCGCTGTGTCGGCTGACGCAGACAGCGGCCTGCGCCCCGAAACGAGATGATCAGCCCAGAAGCGGGTTGACGAACAGGCCGGACCCCGATCTGGCAGGAGCCAAGAAACGCATGCGTCCTCGCAAGGTGATTTTGTGTGTGGAAGAGAATGAACAGGTGTTGAGCATACGGCGGTTCCTGTTGGAGACCAAGGGCTACCGGGTGTTGGCGATGCGGTCGGCGCAGGACGCGCTGGAGCACCTGCAGGGCGCGATGCCGGGGACAATCGACCTATTGCTGGCAGAGGTGGTGATTCCGGGCATGGGCGGCAATGAGCTGGCGCGGCGGGCCAAGCAGCTTCATCCGTGCCTGCCGACGCTGCTGGTGTCGACCGTCGCGACGAACTTTGAGCGGGCGGCAGCCGCGGATGCGTTCTTGCCCAAGGGGACGTTTACAGCGGCGGAGATGCTGGACCGGATCCGGGTGCTGGTGGCGCGGAAACGTGGGCCGAAGAAGCAGATTTTGGTGCCGGCAGGCATGGTGTCGGTGGCGGGTTGAGGCGGTTCGTGCACCCAAAAGGTGATCTGGGGTGTCTGGATAAAGCCTGATATAGCCTCAAGAGCAAATCTCTGCGAACCGTTCTTTTGTCCCTCCCGTAGTGAAGGCAAGGGTCCCCAACGCGTGTTTTGCGTTATGGGGTGCAAGCGACGGGATCTGCTTTCCCGGAGTGTTGTTGAAGCGATAGGCAAACAGCAGATTCTTTCGCTGCGCTACGGAATGACGACAAAGCGTAATACTCGCTAAAAGCCACAGCCGGCTTAGGCTTCGACAAGGCCGTAGCGGCGCTGCCATTGTTGTTTTAGGCGGGACCAGACCCCGGCGCGTTCTTCTGGGGAGATGGCGGGGTCGGGGGATTGGGCGAAGCGGGCGGCTTCGGCTTTGGCCCACTCGAGGAGTTTGCGGTCGCGGAGGAGGTCGGCCACGCGGAGGTCGGGGAGACCTGCTTGGCGGGTGCCAAAGAACTCGCCGGGGCCGCGCTGGGCGAGGTCGAGCTCGGCGAGCTGGAAGCCGTCTTCGGTGCGGACCATGGCGTCAAGACGGACCTCGGCCTCGGGGGTGACGCGCTCGCCGGTGAGCAGGACGCAGAAGCTCTTGGCCGAGCCACGGCCGACGCGGCCGCGGAGTTGATGGAGCTGGGCGAGGCCGAAGCGCTCGGCGTGTTCAATCACCATGACGGTGGCGTTGGGAACGTCGACGCCGACCTCGATGACGGTGGTAGAGACGAGGACGTCGAGCTCGCCGCGCTTGAAGCGGGCCATGGTGATGTCTTTGTCGTCGGCGGACATGCGGCCGTGGAGCAGGCCGAGGCGGAGGCCGGCGAGAGCGCCGGCGGCGAGTTCGGCGTGCATTTCGGTGGCGGAGCGGAGTTTGGGACGGCTGCGCGTGGTGGATTTTGCCGGGGTGGGCCAAGAGGAGCGCTCACGCAAAGGGCGCAAAGGCGGTGCGACGGTCGCGACGGCTTCCCTGCCCTCCATGAGGCTCCTTGGTGGGGCGGAGCGCTTTTTGCGGGCGGAGGGAGGAAGCTTTGCTGATTCGAAGGAGGCCTCGGTTGCCTGGGTGTTCTGGACGTTACTAGGTTCGGGGGCGAAGTCGAGTTCGGCTTGGTCGTCGGTTTCGCCTTCGATAAGCGGATAGACGATGTAGGCTTGGCGGCCAGTGGCGACCTGTTTGCGGATGAAGGCCCAGACCTCGGCGGCACGGGTACAGGGCAGGCGGCGGGTGCGGATGGGGGTGCCGCCCGGAGGAAGCTCGTCAAGGACGGAGGCTTCAAGGGCGCCGTAGAGGGTGAGCGCGAGGGTGCGGGG
>CAXTTZ010000162.1:0-7132 GCA_964247325.1 uncultured Acidobacteriaceae bacterium
GTTTGGCCGGGCTGGAGCTCGCAAGCCTCGTGGATGAGCTGGTTGCCGGTGCAAGCGACGAGCGGCACGGTGGAGGCAGCGGTCATGTCAAGACCTTCGGGGACGCGCGCGAGAACTTCCGTGGAAACGACGCAGAGTTGGGCGTAGGTTTCCATCGCGAGTGCGAAGACCTTATCGCCGACTTGGAAGTCCGTGACGCCTTCGCCGACGGACTGGACGATGCCGGCGAGGTCGCGGCCGAGAATGCCGGGAAATTGGACCGGGTAGATCTCTTTGGCGGCGCCGGAGCGCATCTTCCAGTCGATAGGGTTTACGCTGACGGCGAGGACATGAACGCGGACCTGGCCGGGGCCGGGTTGCGGGTCGGGAACCTCTTCGTATGTAAGGTTGTGAGGACCACCGTACTCGTGCAGGACTGCGGCTTTCATGGCAAGCTCCTGCGTATGGGATGCGAGGGAGCGAACTGACGTGTGCCAGCCGGCGTTGGGTGATCCTTGGTCTTTCGCGGTGCATCCAATAAGCTTGCGCCGGTGGCGCAAAAGGACGGGCTGGCCATGGAGATCGTGACGCCGAATGGACGGATTGGAACGCCGCAGTGGAGGGTCGAAGGATTAGCCAAGGTGACGGGCACGGCGCTGTACGGCGCGGATCAGCGACCTGAGCTGAGCGCCGACCGGCGGGCCCGGCTGAGTGCGGAGGAGCCAGGGATTCGGTTTGCCGGGCAGCGGCCTGTGCTGTACTGTGCACTGTGCACTGCGCCGATTGCGCGGGGGCGCATTCGCGAGATCGATGAGACAGCGGCGCGGGCCATTCCGGGGGTTTGCGAGATTTTGACGTACAAAAATGTAGGTAAGAAGGTAAAGCCGGGCAAGCCGATTTTGGAGCATGGGTACATGGCGCATGCCGTCGCGCCGCTGCAATCGGAACGGATCTACTTCGGCGACCAGATTATCAGTGTGGTGGTGGCAAACAGCTTTGAGATTGCAACGCAGGCGGCCGAGGCACTGCGTTTTACCTTCAAGGTAGAGCCGCCGACGGGCGACTTTGATGGGCGCAAGGCCAAGGTGGTGAAGGCAAAGGCGCTGGGCGAGACAGAGGTCAAAGCCGGCAATGTGGACAAAGGGTTTGCAGCATCGGCGGCAAGCGTCGAGGCGTGGTACGAGACGCCGCCCCAGCACCATAACCCGCTGGAGCTCTTTCAGACCACGTGCGCTTGGCATACGGATGAGGACGGTACGGAGCGCTTGACCGTATGGGAGAGCTCGCAAAACTCACGCGGATTTCAGTATGGGTTGGCGAAGCAGCTGGGACTAAAGCCGGAGCAGGTGCGGGTTTTGAGCCCGTTTATTGGGGGCGCTTTCGGTTCCCGCGGGGAGTTGAGCCAAATGACGGCGCTGGTGGCGTTTGCGGCGCGGCAGCTGGGGCAGCCGGTGAAGCTGGTGGCGACACGTCAGCAGGGATTTTCCTTGCGGACGTTTCGTGCAGAGACACGGCACCACCTCAAGCTGGGCGCTGATGCCGAGGGCCGGTTGCAGGCGGTGGACCACGAAAGTTGGGAGCTGACGAGCCGCAAGGAACGGTTCGCGTTAGCGGGGTCGGATTCAACGTCGCGGTTGTACCGCTGCGAGAATGTGCGAACGCTGGTGCACAACGTGGAAACCGATCGGCAAGCACCGGGATTCATGCGTGCCCCACCAGAGGTGCCGTACATGTTTGCCATGGAGTCGGCGATGGACGAGCTGAGCTACAAGCTCGGGCTCGATCCGGTGGAGCTGCGGCGACGGAATGACACGATGATCGAGCTGGCGTCGAACAAACCATACACGTCGCGGTCTTTGCTGCGCTGCATTGAGCGTGGGGTGGAGCTGTTTGGCTGGGATAAGCGCAACCCGGAGCCGTGCTCGATGGGCGACGCGGAGGACAGGATAGGTTGGGGGTTTGCCTCGGCGTTTTATCCGGCGCAGATGGGGCCTGCGCAATGCCGGATCACAGTGGAGTTTGCGGGTGAGAATGGCAATGTGCATCCGCGGGCAATTGCGGAGGTAAATACTCACGAGATCGGCACGGGTGTGCGCACGGTGGCGACGATGACGGTGGCCGACCAGCTTGGGCTGCCGATGGAGGCGGTAGAGGTACGGATCGGTGACTCGCACCTGCCAGCTGCGCCCATGTCGGCTGGGTCGAACTCGACGGCAACGATCTGCACGGTGCTTGCGAAAGGATGCGACGCGATTCGTGAGAAGGTCGCGAAGGCGGCGGTGCGGGATAAGCGAAGCCCGCTGTATGGAATGGACCCGGCAAGGGTGCGGTTGGTAGCGGGGCAGGCTGTGTTTACGCATGATCCGGAGGCGACAGCCAACTCGTCCGCTGCGGAAGGCACGCAGCCGACTGAGCCGCTTGCAGTGGCACTGCGGCGGGTGAGTCGGGGCAAGCCGCTGGTGCAAAACACGACCAGCACGGCGCATGGATTGCCGCCGGTGATTGGACCGGCGCTGGTGCGGCGTGGGATGCCGCTGATCATGGGAGGCTCAAACCTTCGGGATCGTATGCAGTTTTCGCATGGGGCGCAGTTTGTGGAGGTACGGGTGTCGCGGGCGACCGGCGAGGTGCGCGTGTCGCGCATGGTGGGCGTCTTCGCCGCGGGGCGCATCATGAATCCGCGCACGGCGTATGCCCAATTGCAAGGTGGGCAGGTGTGGGGGATGAGCTCGGCGCTGCATGAGGCCACAGAGCTTGACCCGATGCTGGCGCGCTATGCGAATGCGAATCTGGCGGAGTACCACATTCCGGTGTGCCGAGATACAGGCGATATCGTCACGGAGATGATCGACGAATCGGACAACCTGGTGAACCCGCTTGGGATTAAGGGCGTAGGGGAGTTAGGTGTGACGGGGCTGGCAGCGGCACTGGCCAACGCGGTCTACCATGCGACAGGTGTGCGGATTCGGAAGCTGCCGATCCGGCTGGATAAGGTGTTGCTGCCGCAAGAGGCGGCAGTGCAGGCGACGGCTCGCGAGCCAGGGCTGGCGTAAGGCGGCTCGCGCGTCTTAAAAGGTGGGATAGTATGCCAGCGTTGGGCTGACCTCAGCGCCTAAAGTCGCGCCAGGAAATGGGTTTACGGTGGGGCTGAAGCCCCACCCTTACCGGTTGAGGCCCATCCTTTTCGGTTAAGGTTCGTCCTGCTCAGTTATGTCTTACCTCTCCCGCTGATGGCATGTTCTTAGGGTGTTGAAGTGAAGTCGCGGAGGCGGTCGACCGTAGCTTGGTCGAGGTGCTGGAGGAGCTGGACGAGTAAATCGACGGTTTGGTCGAAGTCGCGGCGGTTGAGGACGCCGTTGTGGGCGTGGGTGTAGCGGATGGGCGTCACAATGTTGACGGTAGGTGCGCCAGTGCCGGATTCCTGCATCTCGGCCGAGTCGTCGCCGTAGCCTTGCACGAGGTCGAGCTGGAGCGGGATGTTGCTGGCGCGGGCGGTGTCTTGGACGAAGTGGACGAGCTTGCGGTTGGGAATGGCGCTGGTGTCGTAGAGAAAAATGCCGGGACCGCCGCCGAGATGTGCTTGTGTCTCTTCAAGATGGCCGCCTTGATCGTTCGCGATACCACCCTCGAGGGCAAGGCCGAGGTCGGGTTTCACAAGATTGGCCGCAGTGCGAGCGCCGCGCAGGCCTATCTCTTCCTGCGTTGTGGCTGCGAAGAAGATTTGGTTAGGGTGTGAGACTTTGGCGAGGCGGCGCATGGCTTCAACCATCACAGCGCAGCCGACGCGGTCGTCCCAGGCCTTACCGAGGTAGTTTTGCGAACCGTTGAGGACCTGAAAGGGAGCATCGGGGACGACAGGATCGCCGGGTTCAACGCCCATAGCGGCGGCTTCCGCGGGAGTTTTGGCGCCGATGTCCAAAAAGATGTTTTCGCGCGGGATAACGGCGGTACGTTCCGCGGGCGTGGCGACGTGGATGTCGCGGATGCCGGTAACGGCTTCGACAGGGCCTTTGCTGCCGAGGATGATCCAGCGCTGGTCGACGAGAGCTTGGTCGAGCCAGCCTCCGAGCATCTGCATGGTGAGTTGACCGTTGGGCGCGATGCGGCGAACCATGCCGCCGAGCTCGTCCATGTGGGCGTCCACCATGATGTGCGGCCCGGTGGCGCCGAGTTGCGCTATGACCGAACCCATACCGTCATAGCGGAGGGGCGCGGTGGCGAGTGGGGCCATTTGCGCGACCATGAGCTTGCGGACGGGGTCTTCGGCACCGGGCGGTCCGGGTGCATCGGCCAATTGCTGAAGCAGGTGGGTGGTGGGGTCAAGTTGCTGAGCTGGAACGGGGTTTGGCGAAGAGAAAGCAAGCAACAACACGGCCAGCCCCGGAGGCAGGAAGAGGCGAGAAAGAGTGTGCATAGCGCAGCGTACCATTGAACAGGCTGGCTACTGTGCGGTCTTTGGGGGAGAAGTGAAGGTCAGGATAGGGGTTCCGATGCCGACAAGTCGGGGTTGGGAGTACAACCGGAGGTTTTGGCCGGAGTATGCCGCGGCTATCGCAGGCGCGGGTGGGGAGGTCGTTGAACTGTCCTTAGGAGATGAGGCCGGCTTGAAGGCGAAGCTCGGGTTGTGTGCGGGGTTTGTATTACCGGGGAGCCCAGCGGATGTGGATCCAGCGCTGTATGGAGCAGAACGGCAGGAGACGACGGCGGCGGCAGATGCGACGCGCGAGGCATGCGACCGGGCGGTGCTAGAGCATGCGGCGGTGACAGGGAAGCCGGTGTTGGCGATCTGTTTTGGGATGCAGTTTTTGAATGCGAGTTTGGGTGGAGAGCTGACGCAGGATCTGCGGCCAGTGCCGTTGAACCATGCTGCCGGGAGTGGCGTGGCGGTGGCACATGCTGTGTGGGTGGAGCGCGCGAGCCTTCTGGCGAGCCTGTTAGGCGCGTCGGAGGCGGCGCCAGAGGGGGCATTTCGGCGGTTGGCGGTCAACAGCAGCCATCATCAGGCGGTGGCCCTGCCTGGACACGGGATGACGGTGGTGGCGCGCGCGACAGAGGATGGCGTGGTGGAGGCGATCGAAGGGCGGGTCGGCGCGGCGGAGGTGCTGGGGGTGCAGTGGCATCCGGAGCGGAGCTGCGCCATTAGCGCGGCGTCGCGGGCACTCTTTGGATGGCTGGTGTGTGCGGCGGCGGATGCGGGTGAGAGAGTCGGGTCGGATGGTTTCTGAGGAGAGGATAGCGGCGCTGTTGTCGCCCTATCTGGGAGCGGGGCTGGGCGTAGAAGAAGGGCTTACAGTGCGGGAAGCAGCGGAGTTATATGCGCCGTTGGCAGTCTATTTGGAGCTGCTGCTGCGATGGAACGCGCGGACGAATCTAACGGCGATTCGCGAACCGGAAGAGATCGTAAAACGCCACTTTGGAGAGAGCTTGTTTACGGCGGGTGTGGTGCGGCGCTGGTTGCGAGACGGCGAGCAGGTGCTGGATTTCGGCTCGGGCGCCGGGTTTCCTGGGGTGCCGTTGCAGTTGCTTCTGCCGGAGGTGCAAGTGGTGCTGGCGGAGTCGCAAGGCAAGAAGGCGGCCTTTTTGCACGAGGTGGTGCGGAGTTTAGGGCTGCGCTGTGCGGTATGGGCGGGCCGGGTGGAGGCCATGCCGGCGGAGCGACGGTTTCGAGCGGTAATGATGCGTGCGGTGGACCGGATGGAAGAGATGGCGGATATGGCGAAGGGACGTGTCGAGCGAGGGGGAGTGCTGGTGCGGCTGACGGCCGGGACTGAGCCGACAAAGGGTGAGGTGTATCGCGTGCCGGGCAGTTTGGACCGGTATGTAATGGTGGACAGAATCGAGTGAACGGGATGGTGTTCCACGTGGAACAAGGGCCTTTGGCACGCGGAAGCAAGCAAGCACGTACCAATCTGTTCCACGTGGAACATCTTCTCCCCTCCACACCGCCGTGCTCTGTTAGGTTTATAGCAGCACATGACGAGATCCGCCGCAGTTGCACAAGGAAAGAGGACTCAGTCCGCCCCGCAGGGGACGTCTCGGGTTTGGGCGGTGGTGAACCAGAAGGGTGGGGTCGGCAAGACGACGACTGCGCTGAATGTGGCGGCGGCGTTTGCCCTGGAGGGGCGATCCGTTCTGCTGGTGGACTGCGATCCGCAGGCGAACAGCACGAGTGGATTGGGTGTGGGTCCGGATGAGGAGCGTCTGTCGATCTACGACCTGCTCTTGGGGGAGCACCGGGCGCAGGAAGCGGCGGTCGCCACGGCTTTGCCGACTTTGTCCCTGGTGCCGGGGACGCGGCACCTGATTGGGGCGAATTTGGAGTTGGTGGAGGTGCCCCGGCGTGAGTTTCGGCTGCGTGCAGCGATGGAAGGCGCGCGCTTGGCCTATGATTTTGTCCTGTTGGACTGCCCGCCGGCGCTGGATCTGCTGACCTTGAACGCCCTTGTGGCAGCGGACCGGCTGTTGGTGCCCATGCAGGCGGAGTACTTCGCCCTGGAAGGGATCTCGCAGCTGATTTCGACACTGGACCGCATCTCGGCGAGCTTCAACCCGGAGCTTGGGTTGGAGGGCGTGGTGCTGACGATGTTTGACGAGCGCATGAACCTATCGCAGCAGGTACGGGAGAATTTGCAGAACTTCTTCGGCGAGAAGCTGCTGCGCACGACCATTCCTCGCAATGTCCGGCTGGCCGAGGCGCCGAGCCACGGGCAGCCGGCGGTGACCTATGATCCGCGGTCGCGTGGGGCGGAGGCGTACCGCGAGCTGGCGCGGGAGTTATTGGAACGCAACGGATTCTAAGCGGCAAAAGAAAGGTTCGCTATGCAACAGGCAGGATCGGCGACAGAAGGCAAGCGACGGGCGTTGGGCAAGGGATTGGAGTCGCTGCTACCGGTCAGGCCGGCGGCAGCCCCGGGTTTGGTAGATAAGGTGACGGCGTCGGCGCCGGGACAAGCACTTGAGATTGCCGTGGAGTTGATTGATCGCAATCCATTTCAGACGCGGGCCGGGTTTGACGAAGCGAAGCTAGCGGAGTTAGCGGCATCGATTGCGAGCACGGGCGTCGTGCAGCCGGTTGTGGTGCGGCCGGGCGAGGGTGGGCGCTACACGCTGATCACGGGTGAGCGACGGCTTTTGGCGAGCAAGCGGGCGGGTA
>CAXTTZ010000163.1:0-7124 GCA_964247325.1 uncultured Acidobacteriaceae bacterium
GCGTCATAGGCGTCGAGCGCACGGTGAAGGGCGGCTTCGTCGGCGGGGGTTAGGGTTTGCGCGGCGACGCGGAGCCCGATGCAAAGTGCGAGAAAGAGGAAAATGGGGCGTCGCGGCATGGAAGAACGTTATGGGAAAGGAGGTAAGGAGGGCAAGAGGGTACGGCTCGCGGTGATGACCCTCTTGGCTTCGCTCGGGATGTAGTGTGTTGGCTGATGGGTGAAAAGCAGATTCCCTTCGGGAAGAACAAGCAAGAAAAGTAAGCACAAGAGCAACCGCAGATTGCCTGCGGGAATGACAACAAGAGAAAAGCAGGGACTACCTTTGTAGGAAAAAGGCTTAGTAGTGAAGTTTTAGAGCGAACTGGAAGAAGCGGGAGTCTGGGGTGTTGGCTTGGAAGTAGCGGGCGCTGGTAATGTTGCCGCCGTTGGAAGAGACGTTGGCGGTGCTGGGATCGCCATAGGCAGGGGTGTTCAGGAGGTTGAAGACGTCGGCGCGGAACTGGAGGGCCGACTCGCGGAAGATGTGGAAGTCCTTGAAGAGGGACATATCGACCCGGTTGTAGCCGGGGCCGTAGGTTTGGTTGCGGGGGCCGCCGAGGTAGGGGCGTGCGGCAAAGCCGGAGACGGTGTTGGGGATAGGCGTGCCGTCGGAGTACTTGGCCGTGGTGTTGCCGAGGTTGTCGGATTCGGGGTTGGAAAAGGCGCAGGGGTTGTACCAGTTCTTTACGGTACGCACCGTGGTTGGGCAGACGGTGAAGGGGCTGGAGGCATTGGGGCTGCCGCCGGCGCGGAAGGGGTTGCCGACCTTATTGGCGTAGCTGCCCGCGCCCGAAACGCCGGCGGTGAAGGCGCCCGCGGGGGCAGAGGTGGTGCTGGAAGGCAGCGAGATCGTGTTGGGGCCGACGGTGATGGGCTCGCCGGTTTGTGCGCGGAAGACGAGGCTGGTGGCGAAGCCGCCTAGGATCTCACTGAAAAGGCCGCTGCTGTTGAGAAAGGCTTTGCCGGTGCCAAAGGGGAGCTCGTAGTTGCCGTTGAAGGTGACGCGATGGCGAACATCGAAGGCGGAGTTGCTATAGTCGCCGGCGATGCCGAGGATGTTGGGGGCGCGGTAGCCGTTGTCGGCGGTGCTGCCGAGCGGCGTGGGCGCATCGTCGAGCGAGTGCGCGTAGGTATAGGTAGCGAGAAAGCTGAAGCCGAGCGAGGTACGCTTTTCCAGGCGGGCCTGCAGGGAGTTGTAGCTGGCGGAGCCGTCATAGGCGGTGTAGGAGACACCGCCGAAGTGAGGGTAGGGCTGAAAGGGGTTGACCTTGGCGCCGGTAGGGTCGGTGTAGCCGGTGAAGCCGTTGGGCGTGAGCGCGACCTGGCCGTTGGGGTTAGGGAAGACGATGAGGTGGCGGGAGATGGTGCCCACGTAGCCGACCGAGGCGATCATGGAGTTGGATAAGCCGTAGTCGAAGGTGAGGTTGTACTGGTCGCTGTAAGGAGTGCGGACATTGGGTTCGCTGCCGCGGAGCGAGGGCTGGGAGATGGAGTTGAGCAGGCCGGCGGCGATGGCGGAGCTGAAGCCGTTTTCGAGCGTGAAGCCGTTGTTGGGGCAGGTGCCGCCGCGGATGCAACCGGAGGCCGCGGGGAAGTTGGAGTCGAACTCAAAAGGGAAGTTTTCGCCGAGGTTGGGGAAGTAGCCCGTGCTTTCCAGGCCGCCGAAGAAGATGCCAAACCCGCCGTGGGCGACGAGTTTGCTGCTGAGCTTGGCGGAAAAGCCGACACGGGGAGCGACGTTGGTCTTTTGCGGATTTACGAGGTAGCGGTTGCCGGTGTATTGGATCGCAATGTGATCGGCGGTGAGCAGGTTGGTAAAGGCGGGGGGTAAGGCAAGGCCCTGCTTGCTGCGCGGCAGAAGGTAGAGCCCGGTGCTGTTGCCCGCGGTAGGGGCGCTGGTGGGGATAAAGGCGGCCTGGTTGTCATGCCGCTCGAGGTAGGGGGTGGAGTAGTCGTAGCGTAGGCCGTAGTTGACCGTGATGGCCGGGGTGATCTTCCAATCGTCCTGGGCATAGCCGGCGCGGTTAAAGCGGACGTCGTCGGAGTTGAAGACGTTGGAGATGGCCGAGCTATTCATGTTGTTGGTGAGGAAGTCGGCCACGCCGTAGCCGGTGTTGCCGGTGCCGACCTGGCTGGTGTACACGCCGGTGAAGTTATAGGTGCCGCGGGGCTGGGTGGGTTGCGAGGTGGAAAAGCGGATGCGCTGGATGTCGACGCCGGCCTTGAAGGTGTGATTGCCGGCGACTTTGGTGACGTTGTCGAGGATCTGATAAACGTTTTCGTACTCGTTGGTGGCGTAAAAGGTGGGGGAGCCGAAGAAGGAAAGCCCAGCGACGTTGAAGGCCGGCAGACCGCCCTGGTTGGGCGCAAAGGGGATGCCGCCGAGGCCGAGGCTGGGCGCGGCGGCGGCGTTGTTGGCGTTGTCCTGCAAGCCGTCGAAGTGGCCGTAGTTGTAGCCGAAGCGGAACTCATTGATGAAGCTAGGGGTGAACTGGTGGGTGTAGCTCCCAGCGAAGTTTTCGCCCAGAGCGACGACCTGGCCGGTGTTGCCGAAGCCGCCGCCGTCGAGCAGGGTGCCAAAGGGGGGAGGAAAGTTTCGGGGCTCGTGGTTGTAGCTGAAGCGGCCGAAGGCTTGGTCTTTGGTGGTGAGGTTGGCGTCCATGCGGACGTCCCACTGGAAGGTATTGTCCTGGACGTTGCTGATCTGGGTGTAGTTATTGAAGGTCTGGCCGGGTAGACCGACGTTGGGCGCGGGGAAAAGGTTGAGGATGCGCAGGGCGACGGGGTCGAGGGTAAGGCCGGGCACCTGGTCGAGGCGGTTATTGAGCACGGGCGTGGTGCCGGCGGCCGCGTGGTTGGGCGTGTAGAGCTGGATGGTGTTGCCGCCGTTGACCAGCGTGGGGTTGAGCAGCTCGCTGAAGTTGCCGGTGCGCATGAGCGCGGTGGGCACGGTGAGCCCGGCGCGGGTTTGGCCGAAGATGATGCGGTCGGCTTCGGTGTCGCCGAAGAAGAAGAGTTTGTCGCGAAGGAGGGGCAGGCCGAGGGTGGCGCCGAACTGGTTTTGCCGGTACTTGGCGATGGGGCTGACGCCTTGGAAATACTCGCGGACATCGAAGGCGTCGTTGCGGATGTACTCCCACAGGGAGCCGTGGATCTGGTTGGTGCCGGAGCGGATGCTGGCGTTAACGACGGCGCCGGCGGAGTGGCCGAACTCAGAGCTGTAAGAGCCGGTTTGGACTTTGAACTCGGCGAGGGCGTCGGGTGGCGGGCGCACGACGTAGCTGGCGCCGTTGAAGAAGTCGACGACGTTTACGTTGTTGTCGACGCCGTCCATGATGTAGTTGTTTTGTTCGGCGCGTTGGCCGTTGGCTTCGAAGTCGCCGCCGCCGGCGCCGCGCGAGCCGCTAGCGGGCTCAACGCCGGCGGTGAGCTGCGCGATAAAGACCCAGTTGCGGCCGTTCAGGGGCGTGTCGTTGATGGTTTTCGCCTCGATGACCTGGCCGGTGGAGCTGTTTTCTGTTTGTAGCAGCGGGGGTGCGGCGGTGACCTCGACCTCAGTGGAGGCGTTGCCGGGCTGCAGCGTGATGTTGATGGCGCTGCGCTCTTGGATGTTGACCTGGATGTTTTCTTGAACCGTGGTTTGGAAGCCGGGCGCGGCGACCTGCACCTTGTAGTGACCGATCTTGAGCGGGCTAAAGATGTAATTGCCGCTGTTGTCGGTGGTGGACTGCACGGTGAGGCCAGTGTCGGTGTTGGTGAGGGTGATCGCGGCGTTGGGGACGACGGCCCCGGTAGCGTCTTGCACAAGGCCAGTGATGGAGCCCTGATCGCTTTGGGCGAGGCAGCATGAGGCTACGCCCAGAACGAGGAAGCACAGCAGAACGGAAAGCAGGCCGGACAGCCTAACGATGAGACGCGTGAAGAAGGCAGGCACTCGATATTCCTCCAACGCACAGCGGTTGAAACGCGCGATCGGTCGAGAGGGAGATCGGGTGGTGAAGATCCCCTCAGGCATTCAGCCCCGAAAAACGACTGCGGTGTAAGCGGTTGCAAAGGTAAGCGCAGCCGCGAGCGGTCGTCAAGCGGACCTTCGCGAAGGGGGTGTCCGCGAAGGGGTGTCTTGGAGGGGTACTTGGAGGGGTGAAGAAGAGGACCTATGGCGTGGAAAGCGCGAAGGAACGGACGATTACCGAGCCGCCGAGGGCTTCCGTAGCATAGTTGAAGATGCCGAAACGGTAGCCCATAAAGAACTGCCAATTGCTGTTGAGGACAAACGGCGGCCCGAGGGAGGTGAAGGTTTTCCCGTCGAGGCTGTAGGAGAAGGTGGCCGTACGGTCGTTGCCAGGGCGGATGTCGGCGAAGACGCGCAGCCAGAGGTTGTGCGCCTGCTTGCCTGCCGGCAGCGGGACGCTGGCGGCTTGCTGGCCGGTGCCCGTGGTCTTCCAGTGGCGGTCCATGGTGAGGCCGTTTTCCATGACGAGCTGCAGGCCGGCGGCGTCGCGCGTGACGCCTATCCAGGCGGAGGCGTCGCGGAGCATGGCAAGCCCGGCGCGGTCGCCCTCGTGCATGCCGGCGACGTCGAGCAGGATGGTCGCGGTAGAGCTTGGACCGAGGATGCGGTGGGTGAGGGTGTTGCGGGCGGAGTACAGATCGTCGGTGACGCTGGCGGTTCCGAGGCGCAGGCCGTTGCCGAGGGACCAGTGGGTGTTGTCAGGATTGTGATTCCATTCCCACTCGGGCCCTAGCTGCTTCTCGCGGAAGCGATCCGTGCCAGTGAGAGGCTCCATCTTTGTGGGGGCGCGAGGCAAGGGAACGGCAGCGGTGACCGGCCAGCGATTTTCGGGGAGGGAAAGGGAGGGCCAACCATCGGCACCCCAGTGGAGCGGGGCCAGGACGGGGATGCGGCCGCCTGGGTAGACGTCCTGGAAAGCCATATAGTACCAATCGCCGTTTTGGGTTTGGACGACGCCGCCCTGGTGCGGTACCCCGCCGCCGGGCACGGGGCCGGCAGTGTCTTGCAGGAGCTTGTGGAGCATGTAAGGGCCGAAGGGACCGGTGGTGGAGCGCAGGACGTACTCGCCATCCGGAGGGCGCGTGGTGAAGATATAGTAACTGCCGTGTATCTTGTAGAAGCGCGAACCTTCGAGCACGCCTAACTCGGGCGGGGTTTGGAAGACCTGCTGCGCTTTGACTTGATGGGTGCCATCGGGCGAAAGCTGGGCAACATTTAGCTTTGTGTTGCCATAGGCGACATACATGGTGTCGTCATCATCGATCAGTAGGCCCGCGTCGTAGTAACACTGGTCTAAGACGGCGAGTTTTGTCCAAGGAGCTTGCGGATTTTTTGTGGTGTAAATGTGGGTCTTAGAGAACTCGATGCAACCGCCCCAGTAAAAGGTTTGATTGCTTTTGCGATAGCCAAGAAAGGAGGCCCAGGAACCTTTGACATAGGCCCGGCCACCTTGCATGTTATAGGCGGGCGAAAAGTCGAGCACGGGAATGGAATGGCCGATGTAATTCCAATGGAGGAGGTCCTTTGATTGCAGGAGAGGAGCTCCGGGCGAGTAGTGCATGTTCGAGGCGGAGTAGTAGTATGTGTCGCCGACGCGGAGAATGTCGAGGTCGGCGAGGTCCTCCCAAAGAATGGGATTTTGAAAGGTTGCGCCCGGTACCACGGGGGGTGGGGTTTGTTGTGCTCGGCAGAGCGGAAGGAGGAAAAGCGCCCAAACTATGCAGAGAATTAGGTGTTTGCGGGTTGGGGCGCTTGGGGGAGGCATGCGGCTATTGTACGTAGGGGGAACTGGCGTTGAAGTGCCTAGAATCGCATCGAAACCACAGGCAAACAGCAGACTCCTTCGCTGCACTACGGAATGACAACAAAAAAAGGCTGATCACTAGTGAAAATTTATAACAAGCTCTAGGCGCGGCCGGCGAACTCGCGGGTTTCGGTGGTGACTTTGATCTTTTCGCCTTCTTTGATAAAGAGCGGAACGCGGATTTCGGCGCCGGTTTCGAGGCGGGCGGCTTTGGTGACCGAGCCGGAGGAGGTATCGCCGCGGACGGCGGGTTCGGTGTACTCCACGGTGAGTTCGACTTGGAGGGGGAGGTCGAGGCCGATGGGGTTGCCGTTGTACTTCTGCACTTGGACGACGGTGCCTTCGAGCAGGAGGTCGAGGGCGTCGGCGACCTTGGCGGGGGAGAGCTGGAGGGTGTCGAAGGTGGTCTGGTCGAGGAAGTAGGAGCCGTCCGCGTCGGTGTATAGGTAGGAGGCGTCGACGGCTTCGAGGTCGGGTTCGCGGAACTTGTCCTCGGCCTTGAAGGTTTTATCTTGGACGGCGCCGTTGAGGAGGTTGCGCATTTTGACGCGGACGAGGGTTTGGCCGCCGCGGGCGGTAGGCGTGGAGATGTCTTTATCGAGGCAGCGGAAGGGGGTGCCTTCGTGCTCGAAGAACATCTTGCGTTTCACGTCGATGGCGGCGATGAGTTCGGCCATGGGAATCCTTTTTGCGATGCGGAGTCGTGGTGGAAGGGTCGCGGAGCGAGGAACGAAAGGCGGTTAGAGCGGCTGCGGGCCGGTAGGCCGAGGGGCGAAGATGGCGTCGAGTTGACGTTCGAGGAGGCTGTTGACCTCGGGGTCAGAGAAGGGAAAGCGCTGCCCGACGAGGCGGACGGGGTTGCGTTCAGCGAAGAGGACCTCGGGGCGGAGGTCGCGAAGGCGCATGAGGGCTTCATGGAGCAGAAGGCGGACGGGCAGGCTGGCGGGGTAGCGGACGCTAAGGTCGACCAGGCCGCGGATGAGGTCGCGCTCGCCGGTGAGCAGCAGGGCGGACTCGGGGGTGGTGCCGGCGGAAAGGATGCCGAGCAGTTGCTCGAGGCGGGAAAGGTAGATGTTGAGGTCTTGGCCTTTGGGCAGGGTGTAGCGGCCGGGTTTGGGTGGTTCGGGGGTGTCGCCGAAGCGGGAAACGAGGTGGTGGGCAAGCTGGGCCCAAAGGCTTTGCGCGCCGGTGTGGACCTCGGGCCAGGTAAGGGTGACTGTGACGGTGGAGGGCGGTATGGGTTGGGAGTGGGTGGCAGAGGACTCGG
>CAXTTZ010000164.1:0-7111 GCA_964247325.1 uncultured Acidobacteriaceae bacterium
GGCCAGGATCCACCACTTGTACTTGGCCCAAGGGTCGCGATCACCACTCTCGTTGAGCGGATTGTTCAGGCCGCGGCCGCCTTGGAGATCGGACGGGTTGGGGCTGGTAGGGATGTCAGTGTTGCTGCTTGGGTTGGCGGTGATGTTGTTCGGTCCCGAAGTGGCCGCTCCGGGGGCGGACGGTGGGCTACCCTCGGGCAGGGTGCCGGTGCCGGTTACGCTGAACTCGGGCGCGAGCGAGGGCGTAACATCCTGCGCGAGAAATGTCTGCGTGCCGTTCTTGTCACCTTGCCGCGACAGCGCGACATGGCCGCTGGGAGTAAGCGTCATGCCCGTGGGAAGGAGCACGGCAAAGGTCTTGACCGGGGCGGTGAGCTTGGGGGTAAAGGTGAACTTGCCGGTGTACGGCAGCGTGTAGGCGATGCCGAACTGGGTTTCGCCGGGGCGGATAGGGAACAGAAAGGTAAAGTGGCCGGGGTCGCCGACCGGCACCGCGGGGGTTTGCACGGGCATGCCGCCCTGCGTAATGGCGCCGGTGCGACCAAGTAGCGCACCCGGCGGCAGGTAAAAGTCAAAGCCTTTGGGGCCGAACTGGGTGCGTTGCGGTGCGGAGTCGTTCAGAACCTGTAGGACCTCGACCACGTGCAGCTCATTGGGCGCGGCTTCCACATGGAGCTCCTCGACGCCGATGTGAACGCCCTCAATCGCCGGAGCAGCGTCATACACGTCGACGGCAAGCGCATTGGTCCCGGGAGGCGCGGGCTGGAAGTAATTGGCTTTTTGGTGGGTGACGCGCACCAGGTGCATCGAGTCTGAGCCTTCGTCGGGCACATCGAGCGTGAAGCGGCCGTGCGCGTCGGTTTTGGTGCGGGTGGACTCCTGCATGCCCTGTTTCAGCTGAATGAGCACGACATCATCGCCGGCGGACAGCTTGCCGTTGGTTTTGTTGGTCACGGTCCCGGTGATGGGCGTAGCGGCCGCGGCCATGGCCGGAAGCAGCAGACCGAGCATGGCACATGGGAGGGCGCGCAAGCGGCTGCGGGTGGAGCGGGAGGCGATCAAGCGCATGGAGGGCATCTCCTCTGAGGATACGTTAGCGTGTGGGCTCATCTTCCGTACGCCGTGGCGCTGGGTTCGGCGCTGCCGCCAAGTGATTCGATTTCGCCAAGGACCTGCGCCGCTTCGGCCTCCAGCGCGTCACGTTGCCGAGCAAAGTCTTCTTCAGGGAACTTACCGGCGCGGTATTCGAAGTTCAGATCGCGAAGGTTGTCGTAGATCACCTCTTTGCGCTCTTGGAGGTAGTCGACGCGCGTCTTTTCGCGGACAGGGCCGGCCATCGCACCACGGGCCTCTGGGCGGAAGATGAAGTACAAGCAGCCGAGAAGCAGCAGCGCACAGGGAAAAAGGGTTTCTAGGTTCATGGGCGGACACAACGCGGATCAAAAGCGGCGTTCAAGGTATAGTTTAGTCGCGTCTGCCGCGATTCGGGCTGGCGCGTGAAGGGATGGCGTGTGCGACGAAGTTTTTGGGCGTTTCTGGCGATCCTGCTCGTGGGAAGCACCATTCTGTGGGGCGGCGGCCGGGGTTGGGCGCAGGCGAACCCCCACACCGATCCGCTCAACCTGGACCCCACGGTGCGAGAAGGCTTTGAGCACTTCTACAACCTCGACTATGACGGGGCGCTGAGGATCTTTCACGGGGTGGAACAAGCGCATCCGAACGATCCCATGGCGTGGAACTACTTGCTGCTGACGACGATCTTTCGTGAGCTCTACCATCAGGACCTGCTGGACACGACCTACTACGCGCACGACAGCTTTCTTTCCACCAAGCGCCAAACCAATGTGCCGCAGGCGACGCGGAATGACATAGAAACGCTGACGAACAAGGCCATCGGCTTGGCCGAAGGGCGCATCAAGGCCAACTCGGCGGACAAGAATGCGATCTTTGCGCGCGGGTATGCGCGAGGCATGCATGCGGCGTTCATTATCTTGGTCGACCATGTGTACGCGGCCGCGGCGCGGCAAGGCTACCAGTCGCGCAACGATTCTGAGGCGGTGCTGAAGCTCGATCCGCAGTACGCCGATGCCCGAATGGCGCTCGGTATCCAGCAGTTTGCCGTGGCCAGCCTGCCGCGGTTCGTTCGCATGATGGTGGGCATCATGGGCGTGGGCGGGTCCAAAGAAAAGGGGCTGGCGGATTTACGGGAGGCCGCCGAACATGCCGTGGTGACCAATGTGGCCGCACGCACGGCGTTGTCGCTGTTTCTGCGCCACGACGGACGTTACCCGGAGGCGCTCGCGGTGGAGCGCGGCTTGGCCACGCAATACCCGCGCGACTACCTATTTCGGCTCGAGGTGGCTAATCTGCTCAAGGATGAGGGCCACGGCCCGGAGGCCATGGCCGAGTACAAACAGGTGCTCGCCGATGCGGCTAAGCCGGGCACGTTTGTGGATCCCCGGCTGCAACTGGCGTGGTACGGCTTAGGCGATACGCAGCGCGGCTACAACGACCCACGCGGGGCCGTGTACAGCTTTACGCAGGCCGCGGGTCAGCCGAGCTGCAGCGATTGGCTGAAGCGGAGAGCCGAGGTAAACGCGGGGCAGATGTTCGATCTGCTGCATCAGCGGACCGATGCCGTGCACATGTACCAGGCCGCGGCCGCGCCGGGGGGCGACCAGTCCCAGGCGGAGGTGGCGCGGCGGTACCTGCGAACGCCGTTCACGGGCAAATAGAATCAAAGGGTAGCCGCCGGGAACCAGCCGCGGGTCGAGGACGTATCTGCTGGAGGGAAGGCATCACGTCAGCCCTTACGGCAGCAAAGGAGATTTCTTATGGTGTGTACCGGATGCGGACAGTTCATGACCTCGGAGGCGCGATACTGCAGCAGCTGTGGGCGGCTTGCGGCGGTTCCGACGACTTCGGCCCTCGGGCAACCGCAAGCGGAGCCGCGGCAGCTGCTCCGGCCCCGCGAGGGCCGCATGGTGGCAGGGGTGTGCGCGGGCTTTGCGGCGCGCTACCGGTGGGATCCGGCGATCGTGCGCCTTATCTTTTTGTTAGCAATCTTGTTTGGGGTCGGGATGCCCGTGCTTGTGTACTTCGTAGCTTGGATCGCCATGCCGAATGAACGGTATGCTTTGCCGACGAGCACCGGCGGCCTGCCCGGAACGCTGACGCAGTAGGGTTCGAGGTGCTCGGATTTCTAGCCTAGGGACTTGTAGCATAGAAGGGTGAATTCTTTTCCCGCGCCGCGCCCTCTCGCCTACTACCAGCATCAGCTTGCGCTCTCCAGCGTGTCGCTCGCAGAGCTGGCGGAGCGCTACGGCACCCCGCTGTACGTGTATTCCGGTGATGAGGTCAGGGAGCGCGTGACCTTGCTGCAGCGCGCCTTTACGGACCAGGCGCCTTTGATCTGTTTTGCGGTTAAAGCGAACTCGTCATTGGCGCTGCTGCGGCTTTTAGGTGGGATGGGGTGCGGCTTCGACATTGTCTCCGGTGGCGAGCTGGAGCGGGTGCGGCGGGCGTGCCCGGAGGCGCTCGGGCGCGTGGTGTTTTCGGGGGTCGGCAAGCAGCGGTGGGAGCTCGAAGCGGCGCTCGAAGCAGGCATTCTGCTGTTCAATGTGGAAAGCGAATCCGAGCTGGCGCTGCTGGCCTCGTGCGCGGCAGCTAGAGGTGTGCGGGCTCGCTTTGCCTTGCGGGTGAATCCCGATGTGCCGGTCGAAACGCATCCTTATATCTCTACCGGGCTGCGCGAGCACAAGTTCGGGATCGGGATGGACGCGGCGCGGGAGCTATATACCCGAGCGCGGGCCACGGGCGCTTTGGACGCAGCGGGGATTAGCGTGCACATCGGTTCGCAGATCCGCGAGGTCGCGCCGTTTATGGCGGCGCTGGGCCGGGTGCGCGAGTTGGCCGAAGCGCTGCGGGCGGACGGGCATGACATCCGGCACCTTGACGCGGGCGGCGGCTTGGGCATCGAGTATGGCCGGGCGGCCGTGGACCCAGCGGGCGACGTGGCGCGGTACGCCGAGGCCGTGCGGGCCGGTTTGGGCGACGATCCGGCGCACTTGCTGCTGGAGCCTGGACGGTTTGTGATTGCGCCGGCGGGCGTGCTCGTGATGCGCGTGTTGGCGACCAAACACAATGGGAAGAAGCGCTTTGTGGTAACCGACGCCGCGATGAACGATCTGATTCGGCCGGCGCTGTACGGCGCGCATCACGAGGTCATGCCCGTACAGGAGCCTCTCGAGGGCGCTGTGGGCGAGGTGGTCGATTTGGTGGGGCCAGTGTGCGAAAGCGGTGATTTTTTTGCGCACGATCGTGAGGTCTGGGCCGACGAGGGCGATCTGCTGGCGGTGCTCGATGCGGGCGCGTATGGGATGAGCTTGGCTTCGAACTACAACACGCGACCGCGCGCGGCGGAGGTGTTGGTGGAGGACGGCCGGGCGCGGCTGATACGGCGACGCGAAACCCTGGATGATCTGCTGGCGACTGAGATGGCCTAAGTGGGCGTAAGGGAAAACGCAGCGTTCGCGGGGTACGCTGCGGGTACGCGTCGGCCTTCGTGCACACAGTGTTTGCCGTTCAAAGGGATCGGTGTGAGGTGCTAGAATGGGCAGCGACGAGGGTGGGTCCAGGGCTGTTGATTGGCTCAAGGGCTGCGCCAGCAGATTGATTTCGTACCGAGGTTGAAGAAACATGTCCGGCCACTCAAAATGGGCGACCATCAAGCACAAAAAAGGCGCACTGGACGCCAAACGCGGCAAAATCTTCACGCGCTTGATCAAAGAAATTATGGTGGCGGCCAAGGCCGGGGGCGGCGATCCGGACGGCAACCCGCGGCTGCGCACCGCGATTCTGGCCGCCAAGGCCGAGAACATGCCGGCAGACAATATTAAGCGCGCCGTCCAGCGCGGTACGGGCGAGATTGAAGGCGCGAGCTACGAGGAGATTACCTTTGAGGGCTACGGGCCCGGCGGTGTGGCGGTGATCGTCGACGTGCTGACGGACAACCGGAACCGCGCGGTGAGCGAGGTGCGCCATGCCTTTTCCAAGAATGGCGGCAATTTGGGCGAGTCGGGCTCGGTCGGCTATATGTTCGCGAAAAAGGGTCTGGTCGTGGTGCCCAAGGACGCGGCGGATGAGGACAAACTCACTGAGATCGTGCTCGATGCGGGTGCGGAAGATCTGAGCGACGATGGCGATTACTGGGAGGTCACCACGGCTCCCAAAGATCACGAGGCGGTCGCCGCGGCCGTAAAGAAGGCCGGCATCACGCCCGAAACCTCCGAAATCACCATGTTGCCAAACGTATACCAGAAGCTCGAGGGCACGCAGGCCAACGCGATGATGCGGCTTTTGGACACGCTGGAAGATTTGGACGATACACAGAATGTGTATTCGAACTTTGAATCAGACGAGATGCCCGTTTCCGCATAGCGAAACGCATCAAAGTGAAAGAGAGGCCGCCAACGCTTTGGCGGCCTTCGTTGTGAGGATGAATGAACCGATGGATCTTTCTTGGCGCTGTTCTGGCGTGCGCCTCGTTATCCAGCCGTGGCCAAGGTGCAGCAACCAGTCTGCAAGGCGAGGTCATTGATGCTTCAGGAGCGGTGATTTCAGGCGCAACGGTCGATGTTACCGATAGTGCCGGTCAGAGATTTCATCTTAAGACTGATGTAGCGGGACATTTCTCGATACCGGACGTTGCGGGTGTGCATGACACTGTGGTGAGCGCTCCTGGATTTCGAGCCGTGCACAGCGCGATGACCTATGCCGCGGATGCGACTGCCATCATTACGCTGCAAACAGGTAGCACAGACGGCGGTGTGGAAACACCAGAGTCGGCGGTTGCTGTCACAGGTACGCCCAGCCCAGGTGTGCTCTCTGACACCGGCCGACCTGTACACCAATTCGCAAATACCTTGCCGCTCGAATACGGCGTGCTCCTTCAAGGCGGTGTGGGCCTTACGCAGGACCGCAGCAGCTTTCGTTTCTTGCTGGGCGGCGTGCATGTGGGCAAGGTGCTGACGCCGGAGATCGGCACGGGCGCGCTGCGTGGGAACTTTGAGTATGCGGGTGAGTTCTTTCCGTACTGGCAATCGTTCACGCCAACGTTTAACCGTATCGTGTGCCAGCCGAACAGCAACCCCGCGGCGCAGCCCTATGTGTGCAGCCAGCCGTTTCGCACCGGCGGCACCTACACGGGGATGAGCGTGACGCCGATCATCTTGCGTTGGAACTTCACGCACGGGACGCGGCTCATGCCCTTTGTGCAGGGCGCGGGCGGTCTGTTGTGGACCAACCACAAATTTCCTGGATACGGCGGGCTGGATCCGCGCAACGCAGCGCTGACTGGACCCAACGCGGACACCAGCGTGTGGAACTTTACGCCGCAGGGTGGCGTTGGCGTGCACTACTTCGTTAAGCCGCGGCGCTCGGTCGACTTCAGCGCCAATGCGGTGCACATCTCCAGTGCCAGCCTGGGCGACCGCAATCCGGGCGTCAATGCCAGCGTGCAGTTCTCGGTTGGCTATTCCTGGTGGAAGTGAGGAGCTTGGCCTTATGCCCAGCGAGCACCCGCCCAGGGCCGAGCTTGCCACAAAGCTAGCCCCGGAGCCCGCGCAAAATCCGATCCAAGAGCCCATCCAAGATCCGATCGTGGAGTGCGTACCCAACTTTTCCGAGGGCCTGGACGCGGAGAAGGTCGTCCGGATTGTGCGCGCGATGGAGCTTCCCGGCGTTTCGCTGCTGGACTGGTCGGCGGACCGCGACCACAACCGGAGCGTGGTGACCATTGCGGGCGCGCCGGAGGCGGTGCTGGAGTCCGCGATACGCGGCGTAGGTAAGGCCGCCGAGTTGATCGATCTGGGCCGGCAGCGCGGCGAGCACCCCCGCATTGGAGCGGCTGACGTGGTGCCGTTTGTGCCCGTCCGGGGTATGTCCGTGGCGCAGTGCGCGGTGCTGGCGCGGCATGCGGGGCTGGCTATTTGGCAGCGATTTGGGGTACCGGTCTACCTATACGAGGCGGCGGCCGCCCGGGCGGGTCGGGGGAACGTTGAAGATGTGCGCCGCGGGCAGGTTGAGGGGCGGGTGCGCGGTTCGGTGCGCG
>CAXTTZ010000165.1:0-7018 GCA_964247325.1 uncultured Acidobacteriaceae bacterium
TCTCCCGTGCCCATTGTCATGGAGGGCGAACGTTTGGCGCTGGCGGCTTCGGCTGCGCCTGCACCGGCGTCGCGGCGACCATTTTTTGCGCAGGGCAGTGCTCAGGGCGCGCAAAATGGAGGCTTTGGGCAGGGTCAACCGCAAGGGCAAGGGCAGAATCAGGGCCAAGGACCGGGAAAGCGTTGGAAAAAGAAGTTTCGAGATCGTGACCGTGACCGGCGTGTCGGCGCACCGGGAGGCGAGGCTCGGCCCGAGGGCGGATTTTCCAGTGGCGGCGGGGAGCGGCCGTTTGGGGGCGGCGAACGGAGCTTTGGCGGAGGGGATCGGGGCTTTGATCGTCCGCACCGGCGCGAAGGCGGTGGACGGCCCGACAACTTTGGAAATTTGATCTCCCACCAGCAGCGCAAGGCCAAGGTGAATGGCGGGAGCCGGGAGCGCGGGTTTGTGGGACCCATGGACCATAGCTATCGCGAGGTGAGTCCGGAGTTCGCCGAGGCGCCGCCTTCGACGATCCAGATGCGGGGCCGGCGAGGGCATCGGCACCAAGGCGATGGGCAGCCGATTGACATGAATGCGCCGCGGCCCGTGCCGGTGCCGGAAGACGCGCAAACGCACATTTACCTGTTTGTGGAAGAGCTCTTTCTCACCGCAAAGGTGCAGGAGACGGCGCGCAAGCTGGGGGTGAAAGTTGCCTTTGTAAAGAACGACAAAGACGTGATCGCGGAGCTGACCAGTGGCGAAGAGACTAATCGGCCGGCGCTGATCGTGTTTGACCTGAACAACGGGAATGCAAAGCCTTTGACCCTGATTCCGAAGCTGAAGGCCAAGCTGAAGCGGTCGGTGTCGATCGTTGGATTTTTGTCCACCATTCAAGGCGACTTGAAGGCTAAAGCGATGGAAGCCGGCTGCGATACGGTGATGCCGAAGGCGGCCTTTTCGCAGAGCTTGCCGAATCTGCTGCGGCGCTACGGTGTGGAGGACGTGGAAGAGGTCAACTTCAATTACTGAGTTGGCTCAAACGCAGGCTCGGGCGAACGACTCACGCGAGGACGTGAGTCGTTTCATTTTGCAGGCTGGTGCGTGAACCCGAAGAGTAAATACGGGGTAAAGTGCTGGTTGAAGTTCGCCGAGGCCGAGGTGAACCAAAGCAGTACACAGGCGGCTGAAGTGCCACTTTAGCGGTTACTGAGCAGTAACGGGCTGGGCCTTGGTCGGTCTAGGAATTCATCTAGGGTCGATTTAGAAGGGAGCTACTCGCCGGGGTTGCTGTCTGCCGAGGAGTTTGAGCCGTCGCGCACCACCCAGCCGTGGCTGGTGTCGGCGAGCGTGGCAGTCGCGGTGCCGCCGGCGAGGTTCTGTTTTAGCTCGGGAAAGGCGGTCTGGAGGCCGCCGTCTTTGGCCCACGCGGGCACGGAAGAAAAGTCGTAGTGGTAAGCCACGGTAGCGGTTGCGCCGGGCTGGTCGCCTGTGGCTTGGGCGCTGTCAATCGAGGTGACCTCGCGGTGGCCATAGCAGAAGTTGCCGGTGCTGGGGTCTGTTTGCGAGGCGGTCCAGGCGCTTTTGCCCTTATCGGAAAGATCATAGTTGGTGACTTGCTTGTCGACCAGGCCCAGCAGCTTTTTCTTTTCCGTGGTGGAGCGTACCAGCAGGCCTTGGTTATAGAGAGCGTCGTAGGGTGCGGTCTTATCCAGATCGGAGGTGGTGACCTGGGCGGGGAAGCGTTGTGGGGAGGGCCAAAGGCAGCTGCGGTTCGTTGCGAGATAGTTGTTGATAGCGGTTTTGTAGTTGGCCGTATTGTCGGCTGTTTTCTTGCAGCCGGCGGCCAAGACGAGCGCGGTGAGAAGAAGGGCGGAGGAGCGCAAAGCGTTCTGCATGAAGCACCTCATGTTTAGCTAGTCAGCTAATGCAATCAGGATACGTGGCTTGTGTAATCAAGATACGTGGCTTGCAGCATACGCGCTTGGATCTGCTGTGGCGTAGCGCCGGCCGCACGGAGGGCCTGAAGGCTCAGAGCGTCGTGGCGTTTGGCGAGGCGCCGGCCATGCTCATCGTGTAGCAGATCGGTGTGGAAATACTGTGGGGTGGGCAGCCTGAGCGCGTGCTGCAAGGTAATCTGCCGGGCGGTGGATTTGAGCAGGTCGCGGCCGCGTACGACTTCGGTGATGCCGGTAGCCGCGTCGTCGACGACACAGGCGAGTTGGTAGCTGGGCAGACCGTCTTTGCGCCAGACGAGGAAGTCGCCGAAGTCGGCAGGCGGACCGCAACCGGCAAGGAAGTGCTGCGGGCCGCAGTGGCCGTCGGTGAAGCGGACGGTTGCGCCGTCGGGGACGCGGAAGCGGTAATTTGTGTGCGGTCGCAGCAAGGCAGGGGTGCTGGGGGCGCGAGCGCGGCAGCGGCCAGGGTACAGGGGTTCGTCGTCGGTGTCCTCATGCGGGGCGGCGAGGGCTTGCTGCAGGTCTTTGCGGGTGCAGGTGCAAGGGTAGGCGAGGCCGGAGTCGAGCAGGTGCTGCAGGGCTTGGCGGTAAAGGGGAAGCTGGGCTGATTGGCGGCGTTCATCGTCCCACTCGACGCCGAGCCAATGGAGGTCGTCTTTGGCGGCTTGGACGAAGTGCTCGTGAGAGCGTTGGGGGTCCAGGTCGTCGATGCGGAGGATGAGGCGGCCGCCAGCGGCGCGGGCGCGGCGATGCGCGGCCAAAAAGGTAGCGGCATGGCCGAGGTGAAGCAAGCCGGTAGGGGAAGGGGCGAGACGGCCGATGTACATGGTTTGAAGTTGTTAGTGCTCAGTTCTAAGTTGTAAGTTAAAAGCTTACGTTTCGTAGCGCGCTCAAGTTACTTACAACTTTACACTTCGAACTTACAACTGCTTAGAGCCAGCCGCGGGTGCGAGCGATACGGGCGGCGTCGATGCGATTGGCTGCGCCGAGCTTGGCGATGGCCTCGGAAAGGTAGTTGCGCACGGTGCCTTCGCTGAGCCGCAAAGAGGCCGCGATCTCGGCGGAGCGTTGGCCTTCGGCGGCTTGCTGCAGCACCTGGCGTTCGCGATCAGAGAGCGGGTCGGCTTCGGCGGCCCAAGCTTCGGCAGCGAGGTGAGGGTCGATCGCGCGCAGGCCGGCGTGCACACGGCGGACGGCTTCGGCGAGCTCGCTGGCAGGGCTGTCTTTGAGCAGGTAGCCGCGGGCGCCGGCCTCGAGCGCGCGGCGCAGGTAGCCAGGCCGTGCAAAGGTGGTCAGGATGATAACGCGGGTTTGGCAGCCCTCCTGCTTGAGCAGCGCGGCCAGTTCGAGGCCGGTGCCCCCGGGCATTTCGATGTCGGTGACGAGCACATCGGGCTGCAGGGTGTGAACGAGTGTGTGGGCTTGACGACCGTGCGCGGCTTGCGCGGCGACGCGGATGTCGGGCTCGAGTTCGAGCAGGCTGGCCAGCGCGCCACGCACCATGGTTTGGTCCTCCGCAAGGACAACCCGGATGCGGTCGGCTGGTTTATGGGCTTCCGGTGGTTTTGCAATGGGCAACGATGGCTCTCCGGGTTCTGCATTTTGCGCGGCACACAGAATGAAGTGAGATTGAGGTTACACTCTTCGCACGGGCAGCTCGATGAGCAGCGCGGTGCCGGCATCGCGCTGCAACGACAGCTGGCCGCCGAGCGACTCGACGCGCTCGCGCATGCCGCGGAGGCCGTTGCCTTCACGTAACAGGGCCGGCCGGCGGTCGGTGAGTCCGTCGCCGCTACCGTTGTCTTCGATTCGCAAGCGGTAGCCGCCGTTTCTGCTTTCGAGATGGAGCTGGCAGGCGGAGGCCTGCGCATGGCGAACGATGTTGGTGACAGCTTCGCGCAGCGCCAGCGCGAGCACAGTCTCTTCCGCCGCGGTGAATCGCGCGGCACTGGGCTGGCCGTGGGTGGTCAACGTGACTCCGGCTGCGGCGAGCGTATGGTACGCGGCTTCGATCTCCGCGGCCAAGCCCTTGGCCCGGTAGCCGCCGATAGCCTCACGCACCTCGGCGAGGGCAGTGCGAGCGGTGCGTTCGACGTCGCCGAGCTCGGCGCGGGCACGCTGGAGCGCGGCGCTCTGTATTTCGGGCAAGGGAGCGAGTTCGCGATCCAGCAGGCGGCCAGCCAGTTCGCTCTTGAGTACGATCACGGACAGCGTATGCCCGAGCACATCGTGGAGGTCGCGCGCGATGCGTTCGCGTTCGGCTACAGCGGCTAGCGCTTCGATCTCTTCCTGCTGCATGCGGAGTTTGCAGTCGGCGCGCTGCTTTTGCGCAAAAAAGATATTGCTCCCGCCCACGGCCAAGATGAGCACCATGCCCGGCACGCAACTGTAGGGCGAACCATGCAGGAGCAGCGCTTCCAGGCCGAGAAGAAGGGCTCCGATACACAAGCTCATGACAATCCGCAGCGGGGATGTAATCGTGAAGGGCAGCAGGGCGGCGGCATAAATCATGAAGCACGTAGCGCCGCCATTGAGGGTGTACACCGCGATGCCGAGCGCGAACATCGCTGCCAAAAGCAGCACGCGCGGGCGCACCCCCGCTGTGCGCAGATAGGCAACATAGAGCAGGACGAAGAGGAGGATGACAGCTAGACTTTTGAGCCACAGGGCGAGCGAATGCTTCGTAAAAGGCTCGATAAGGAAAAACAGGACATAGATGAGCCAGAAGAAGTCGGTGCGATCCATCTTCTTGTGCTGCGGGATGAGTGGCGTGTCCATAAGGAAGTTCTTGCGACGGGTCGAAAGCAGTGTAGCGTTTGCGGAGGGCCTTTACGCTTCCATGTCGGAGCGCTTGTAGGCAAAGGCTGCCGCGCCGAGGAAGAGGGCGGTAAAGGCAACAAGGGCGAGGATGTGTTCTGCGATGAAGCTGTTCGGTGGCGCGTAGCCGATGGCATGGAACATGAGTTGCGAAAGGTGGTAGGTGGGCAGAAAGGGCGCGAGGTGCTGCACGGGGCGAGGCAGCAGAGAGAGCGGAATCCACAGCCCGGAGCAGTAACTCATGGGCAGGTAGATCATATTGGTGAGGCCAGGAGCGGCGTTGGGCGGCAGCAGCGTGGCGAGCAGCAGGCCCATGCCGGCGAAGGGCACGGAGCCCGCCACGGTGACGGCGAGCATGCGGGCGAACTCCGCGGCGCTGAGGCGCACGCCCGCAAGCAGGCTACCGACGCCGCACAACACGCAAAGAATGATCGTGCTAAAGGCGATTGCCATCGTGCAACGAGCGAAAACGTAGGCGAAGGGCGGCATGGGGCTGGCGCGCTTAAAGGTAAGCCAGCCGGAGCTGCGCTCGAGCGCAAGCCCAACGCCCACGCCGAAAAGCGCCGCGCCGACTGCGCCGAAGACGGTATAGCTGGCAAGCAGATACTTCGCGAAGTCTTGGCCATGGAGGGTTGCGCCCCGACCGGAAACGCCGAAGAGCAGATAAAACATCACTGGAAAGCCAATGACGGAGAGCGAAAAGCTCTTTTTGCGTAGTGCGCCGAGAAGTTCGAAGCGGGCCTCGCGCAGGCACAAGCGCAGGTTGCGACGAAGGTGGCTCGGTGAGGAGGTGAGGGCGGGAAGGGCAGCGGTGGCCATGGCGGATCCTTTTGGGCAGCAGAAATGAATGGACTACTCGGATGTGAGGGCGAGGAAGGCGTCTTCGAGTGTGGGCGCGGTGAGCTCCAAGCCGCTCAGGGTGGGATCAAGGGCGAGCAGATCGCGCAGGGTGGCTTCAGGCGCGTTGGTGGTGATGACGGCTTGCTGTGCATTGGCTTCCATATGCAGCACGCCGGGTAGCTGGGAGAGCCGCTCGCGGGATGCCGTGGTGGTGCAGCGTATCCGTTTGGCTGCCTTGGGTAAGGGAATCGGCACTTGGTTGGAGCTGCCGGGGTTCAGGCCGAGGTCCTTGACCTCATGGGGCGTGCCTTCGCGAAGCACGCGGCCTTTGGCCATAACGATGATCCGGTTTGCCAGCGTGTCGGCTTCTTCGAGGTAGTGAGTCGTGAGGAGGACGGTTTTGCCGCGTGCGGCAAAGGCGCGGATAGCCGCCCACAGCGCGCGGCGAGCCTCCACGTCGAGACCGGCGGTGGGTTCGTCGAGGAAGAGCAGGTCGGGGTCGCCGGCAAGCGCCAAAGCGAAAAAGACGCGTTGCTTCTGCCCTCCGGAGAGCTGGCCGAAGAAGCGATTTTCCAAGCCCTGCAGCCCGGCAAGCTCCATTAGCTCCGTCGCGGGAAGCGGATGGGGATAGTAGCCGCGAAACAGATTGAGGTGCTCGCGGACGCGCAGGGTTTCCGGGGCGCGGTTGACCTGCAACATGGTGCCGGTGCGCAAGCGGTTGGCGGAAAAGCGAGGGTCTTCGCCAAAGACGCGCACAAGGCCGACTGTGGGCGTGCTAAGTCCCATGAGCAGCTTTACGGCAGTGGACTTGCCTGCGCCGTTCGGGCCGAGCAGGGCCGTGATTTGGCCGCGAACGAGCGATAAGGAAAGCTGGTCCAGGGCATGAATGCCGTTGCGGTAGATTTTTGTGACGTTTAGGAGTTGGGCGACCGGCTCGGCCGCGCGGAGGAAAGTAAGGGGTTCGGGTTCTAGGACGGTATGCATGGCTCGCTCCTGTTGCTTACAGAAACGAGTATGCGAGCCGGGCGGAGCTGGAAGGAGTGCGGGACGTCAGCAAACGGAGGTGACAGATGTCATGCCGGCGTGCGATGCAAGGAGGACGCACCGCACGCCGGCATAAGCGCTACTTTATGGCTGTGGCCACCGCGGTTCCGATAGGCGAGCCCAGGCCTGTGCAGGCGTCCCAGCCTGGACCGGCATTGAAAGCGCCGTTGCTACCGGAGGTGATGTCGCGAAAGGCGCGTTGCGCGCCCGCGGCGTAGATCTTGGGGTTGATGAAGCCGGCGTTGGTGCCGTTTTGCGCATTGGCCAGGGCGATGAGCCCAGCCCACAGCGGTGCGACGGCGCTGGTGCCGCCGATGACGGTGTTCTGGCCGTCGACGCGCACCTGGTAGCCGGTGGCGGGGTCGGCGTCGCCGGCTACCAGG
>CAXTTZ010000166.1:0-6985 GCA_964247325.1 uncultured Acidobacteriaceae bacterium
CCCCAAGCGCCACCGTCGCCGCCCGCGCCGGAAACAACACCGGTGACAATGCTAGCTGCCAACTGCCAACGCTGCTTACGGGTACCGATGAGTCTTGCCCGTGGATCAAGGCCAAGGTAGCATTCGCGATGCGTGATGCCTCCTCGGCAGCCCCGGGCTTTACGCGCACCAAGAGCGTTGTGAGTAAATCGGGCCCTTGCGCGATGGGATAGAAAATGACCGGCGCAGGATCTTCGTTCAACGAACTGTACTTCCCTTGCTCGACAACCCCGATGATGCGCACGGCTTTGGCTTCGCCAGGCAAGAACGTTTCTCCCAACGCTGTTCGCGTGCCGAAAAGCCGTTCCGCGAATCGCCGGTTCACCACGGCCACGCGCGGCGCTTTCGCGTCATCGGCCCACGTGAAGTCGCGACCTTGCAGAAAGGCAGTCTTTGCAGTGGAAAAGTATTGAGGTGAGACGGCGAAAGTTTCTGCCGAGAACAAACGATTCTCAGGTCGAAAATCCGTTGTCCCCGCCTTGTACACCGCATCGGAGTTGTTGCCGACAATGGATAACGGAGTGTTACTGGCAAAAGCCACGCGATCGACACCCGGTATGCTTGCAACGTTCTCCGCGAGTCTGCGATTGAACCGAAGCTGTGCGTCGCCCTTATACCCTGCCGCAGACAAGTTATAGGTCACCAACGTTACGCCGTTTGGGTCGAAACCCAGCGGCATGCGGCGTGACTGCAACAGCCCTCGCAGCGAAACGACCGATGCTGTCACCAAAACGCAGCAAAGCACGACCTCGACCAGCAGCAGCGCGTCGCGGGCAGTCCACCGCCGGCCACGGCCATGGGTGCCCAAAGCGCCGCTTTTAATTACCTCGATCAACTGCGTGCGTCTAGCTTCCCGGGCGGGAAGCAGGCCGCATACGAGCCCGGCCACCAGGGATAGCACCAGCGCAAAAGCATACACGCTCGCTCCCGGCTCCACGACCACAGCCAAGGGAAAATCATAAGGTGGCCGATAGTTGGTCAACCCATGCAGCACCATGCGGGCGAGCGCGCAGCCAAGAGCTCCACCTAGCAATCCCAGCAGGGTCGATTCGAAAAACAACTCAGCCATCACCCTCCCTGGGGTCGCACCCACGGCCATGCGGATGGCCAGATCGCGCCGGCGGTCAGCGGCACGAGCGGCATACAGGCCGCTAAGATTCGCGCAAGCCGCCGCCAGCACCAGCATCGCCATCAACATCACGCTGCCAAGAAAGGCATGGAGCGCCGGGCCAAAGAAGCCTCCGATGTACCCCGGTTCCGTTAAGGAAAAGCCTGCTTTCTCATCTGTCTTCGGATATTCGTGCGCCAGTTCATGCGCGATGCGCGTCAGGTCTGCTTCTGCTTGTTTGACCCCGATGCCCGGTTTGCGGCGGCCAATCACCCATGTCCAGGTCGCGTTTCGATTGTTCATGGTGCCGAGATCGATCCCGAGTTGTGGACCGTTCCACACATCTGCCCAGAGCGCCGGCTGGATCAGGCGCTCCGTCCCATAGAACCCTGGTGGGGCCACACCAAGAATGGTGAAAGGGTTCTTAGACAGCGTGATCTTGCGACCAATCACGCCCGGATCACCTCGAAACTCATGCTTCCAGGTATCAAAGGTCAGCACCACAAAAGGACTCGCATTGACGCCGCGCGCGTCGTCCGCCGCTGTCGGAAAGCGTCCCAGCGCTGGATGAACCCCGAGCAGGTCGAAATAGGTTCCACTAGCCAGCGTGGCCCATCGTTGCTGGCTTTGGCCTTGTAGTTCGAGGCCCACAGGTATGATCGAGTACGCCCCAATCTCCGCAAAAGTCTTATTCCGTTCCCGCAAATCGC
Source organism: uncultured Acidobacteriaceae bacterium (assembly GCA_964247325.1). Lineage (GTDB taxonomy): Bacteria > Acidobacteriota > Terriglobia > Terriglobales > Acidobacteriaceae > Granulicella. Next base: position 1,858 of record CAXTTZ010000166.1, read on the forward strand.
GATATTGCGGAAAGGGAAGCGTGACATCTCCTGCAGCCGGCCTTTGAATAAACGACAGCTCCCCCGCTGCGGGCACCGGCAACTTGCGCAGGAGCAGTGCGTCCAGCACGCCGAAAACAATCACGTTGACCCCAACGCCCAGCGCCAAAGTAAGCACGGCCGTAAGCGCAAAGCCGCGCGAGCGCCGCAACTGGCGCACACTCATACGGAAACCGGAAAACAGAACCTGCGACGCGGACATAGCAAAGGCCTCCCCCACGCTGTAGCAGTTCAAGGGCCATTCTTTATGACGCCCTTCTTGCGCCATTCCCAGGTTTCTCTCCAGCTTGAACACATCTCGCTGTCCAAAGGTGGACATCCGCTGTTCGCTTCCGAACACCCCGCGAACAGCAGCACCGTTCATGGTCACGCCGCGTACATCCACACCGCGCAAAGCACATCGAATCACCATGAACCCGCCACCAACCGCCGCGCTCCTGGGGATGGCACCTACCTCCACTGCGCCTACACCCCACATCGCCTTCGACAATACCTATGCGCGCCTGCCCGAGCACTTCTACGCGCGAACCAACCCGCGCCCGGTCGCCAACCCGCGCCTCCTCAAGCTCAACACCGCGCTCGCCAAGCAGTTGGGCCTCGACCCGGAAGCCCTCGCCAGCCCGGCAGGGCTCGCCATCCTTGCAGGAAACCAGGTCGCTGCCGGCTCCGAGCCCCTCGCCCTGGCCTATGCCGGCCACCAGTTCGGCCACTTCGTCCCCCAGCTCGGTGACGGCCGCGCCAACCTCCTCGGCGAAGTAGTAGCTCGCGATGGCCGGCGCTTCGACCTGCAGCTCAAAGGTTCGGGCCCAACCCCCTTCTCCCGCCGCGGCGACGGCCGCGCCGCCCTCGGGCCCGTGCTGCGCGAGTACGTGGTCAGCGAGGCTATGGCTGCGCTGGGCGTCCCGTCCACGCGGGCCCTCGCCGCTGTGCTCACCGGCGAGCGTGTGCTGCGCGAAACCTCCCTGCCCGGCGCCGTGCTCACCCGCGTCGCTTCGAGCCACCTCCGCGTCGGCACCTTTGAGTACTTCGCCGGCCATGAAGACATCGCCGCCCTGCGCACCCTCGCGCTCTACGCCCTCCGCCGCCACTACCCCGAGGCCGCCCGCGCCGCTAAGCCCTTTCACGCCCTGCTCGCCGGCGTCATCGGTCGCCAAGCCCGCCTCATCGCCCAATGGAGGCTGCTCGGCTTCGTCCACGGCGTCATGAACACCGACAACATGGCTATCTCCGGCGAAACCATCGACTACGGCCCTTGTGCCTTTTTGGAAACATACGATCCGACGACCGTGTTCAGCTCCATCGATCAGTTCGGGCGCTACAGCTATGCCAACCAGCCGCACGCCGCGCAATGGAACCTGGCACGCCTCGCCGAATCCCTTCTGCCCTTGCTAGCCGAAGAGGCCGGCGGCGAAGAAGCCGCGATCGCCTCCGCCACGGCGACCCTAGCCTCCTTCGAAACGCAACATGAAGCCGCCCACACCGCCGGCCTGCGCCAAAAAATCGGCCTCCACACCGAGCAAGCCGGTGACACCGGCCTGTGCCTCGACCTCCTCGACCGCATGGCCGCCAACCGCGTCGACTTCACCCTCTTCTTCCGCCGGCTGTGCGACGCTGCGGCCAGCCCCGAGGCCGACCGCACCGTCCGCGCCCTCTTCACCGACCCCAACTCCTACGACGCCTGGGCCGCCCGCTGGCGCGCCCGCCTCGCCGCCGAGCCCACCAGCCCGGAGGCCCGCGCCGCTTCTATGCGCCGCCTCAACCCTGCCTACATCCCCCGCAACCACCTCGTGCAAGCCGTCATCGACGCCGCCGTGCAGCGTGACGATTTCGAGCCGTTCGACCAGCTCCTGCAAGCCGTCACCCAGCCCTACGACGAGCGGCCTGGCTGCGAGCGCTACAGCGCCCCAGCCCTTCCGCAGGAGCTCGTCGAGCGCACCTTCTGCGGCACCTAGACTCTGTCGTGGCTTTCCAACAGCGCGCGACGTAACAGCCTAGGCCGAAGGCCTAAGAAAGCGAGAGCAAAGAAACGAGGGCTGAAAGCCCGGCACAATGGACTCAAAGGTGAGCCAACCGTTCCGCCAACGGCTGCAGCGGCGCGAGATCGTCCATCGGACTGTTCAGGTAGAAGTAGGCCGTCGCGCACCAGTCATCTGAGCGCCGGTACAGCACCCAGCCGGCTGGAAACGCCGGGTTCGCCAGCGCGGGCGGGTGCGGCATCTCCAGCAGCCGCGTGAAGTGCTCGCCGTCGACCGTCACGGGCTCCAGGGCAGCTCCGGCAGCGGCCATCGCGCGCACCTCTGCGATCGGGCCACCGCCGATCTGCTGCACCGCCACCCGCAGTCCATGGTGAAACCACACCGGGTCCGGCCCGTGAAAGCGATAACAGGACCACTGCAGCGATCCCGGGTCGGCCACCGTGCACCCGGCCTGCGCCGTCGTGAACTTGCCCAACCCCCACGCCGTGCCGAAGTAGTCTTCCCCACCCGTGCCGGCCAGCGTAGGATGCGCGTTCGCCGCGGCGAGCCCCGAAAGCTCCACCCCCTGATCGTCAGCAAACATCCGCACCTCGCCCTCACCCCACCAAAACGTGCCCACATCGTGGGCGCGCCCGGGCAAGGTGTATGCCTCGTTGGCGCGAAGGCCCACGACCGCGCCCAAAAACCGGCCTTCGCCATGCACCGCCGGCAGAATGTCAAAATCCATTCCCACTAGGGGCTGCGCGCGCCGCCAATGCGCATGGAAGTACAGCAGCGGCGTCGCGGGCGCGGCAGGGAGGTGCTCCCAATCCACCTCCCAGTAGATCTGCGTTTGCGCTACCGTGCCATCGTTGGTCAGCACAATGCGCGCCCCGCGGCGAAACGGCATGGGGAGCGCCACAAGGTACGACCGCCCTTCCGCATTGGCAAGATACGCATTCTTAAAGGCCGGGCTAAGCCCAAACGCCGTGCCAAAGAAGTCCCCCAGCGGCGTCGTGACCGCCGGTTTGGCCGCACCGTCCCAGAACATCTCCAGCCGCAGCGAGCGCAGCATCGCGGGCGAGCGGTCTTGCAATGTTAGCTTGATGCGATCGACCTGCCCCGCACCGCTCGCCTCCAGCAGCGTAAGCGAAGCTCCCGGCGCCAGTGCATCCCAAGCATGGCCTTTGGCGCCCCGATTACGTGTGTTGCCGCCATTCGGCGCACCTGAAGGATTTTCCGGCGTCGACCAGCGCGTCTCCACCCCGGGCGACGGCGGCGCAGCCAGCGAACCCCCTTGCGCCGCTCCCTGCCCGCAAACCCGCGCCCCGACGAGCAAGGACGCGATCACCAACCATACAGAGCCCACACCGCTCAGTGTATTGCTGTTCTCGTATACGTGTAGCCCGGGCTTTGTGCTTCTGTTGTCATTCCTAAAGGGCATTTGCTTCTTGCCAAACTTTGTTGCTTGAATAAAGTAACAGCCAGGAACAACACCAAACCGGCTCCCGCAAGCCGTTCCCATTGCACATCTTTCTTCCAACCTAGCTACACTGAAAGAACAACCAAACCCCACAAAGCCTCAAGCACAGGTCGCTCCACCCTCCTGCCCCCAACCTGCCTTTGGCTCGTCTTCTTGGCTTGTCATTCCCGAAGGGAATCTGTGTTTGTCGTTGCCTTTGCTGTTGCCTTAGCCTTTCTTGTTTGTCATTCCCGAAGGGAATCTGCTTTCCCTCAACCCACCCATACTCTGTCATCTCGACCGGAGCGGACAGCTTCATCGTCCGCGCAATGGAGAGACCTGCAGTTGCCGTCGCACTTGCCATCCCAAACCGAATTAGCTTCACGCCTTGCCCACCACCCAAGTCCACCCTTAACTCCAACAACGAACGTACTTTACCCGAAAGTACCCCCGGGGAGGGGTACCCTCTGCCCGTCGTTTGACAACCCGCTCCCTTCTCCTCTATCAAGGACTGGCCACCCAATCCCAGCCCGGAGGTGCAACGCTTGCCCACACTGAAGCCCAAGCTCCTCCTGCTCCTCCTCACGCTCTTCAGCACGCTGCACGCCCAAACCACCCTCACGATCGCCACCGTCAATAACGGCGACATGCTCGTCATGCAACGCCTGTCTCACCGCTTCGAGCAAACCCATCCCTCCATCCACCTGGACTGGGTCGTCCTCGAAGAGAAGATCCTCCGCGAAAAGACCACCACCGACGCCGCGACGCACGGTGGCCAGTTCGACATCGTCACCATCGGCCCGCTCGAAGCCCCGCTCTGGGGACAGCGCGGCTGGCTCACCCCGCTCAATCCCCACCTCACCCCCGCCTACGACCTCGACGACATCCTCAAACCCATCCGCGACGCCGCCTCCTTCAATGGCAACCTCTACGCTTTGCCCTTCTACGCCGAAAGCTCGCTCACCTTCTACCGCAAAGACCTCTTCCGCAAAGCCGGCCTCACCATGCCACCGCAGCCGACCTACAACGACATCGCCCGCTTCGCCGCCGCCCTCCACGACCCCGCCCACGGCGTCTACGGCGTCTGCCTCCGCGGCAAGCCCGGCTGGGGCGAGAACATGGCCTACATCACAACCCTTGCCAACACCTTCGGCGGCCGCTGGTTCGACGAGGGCTGGCAGCCCCAGTTCAACACCCCCGCCTGGCACGCCGCCGCCAACTTCTACGTCAACCTCCTGCAGCGATACGGCCCACCCGGCATCAGCTCCAACGGCTTTAACGAGTCGCTCACCCTCTTCGAGAACGGCCGATGCGGTCTGTGGATCGATGCCACGGTCGCCGCCGGCACGCTCTCCGACCCCAAGCGCTCCGCCGTCGCCGACACTGTCGGCTTCGCCCCCGCACCGGTCGCCGTTACCCCGCGCGGCGCGCAGTGGCTCTACTTCTGGGGCCTCGCCGTGCCCTCCTCCGCTAAGCACCCTGAGGCCGCCCTCGCCTTCATCCAGTGGGCCACCTCGAAGGACTACATCCGCCTCGTCGCCCAAACCGACGGCTGGGCCGCGGTTCCGCCTGGCACCCGCGAGTCCACCTACAGGCAGCCCGAGTACCTCGCCACTGCCCCGTTCGCCGAGCTGACCTACCGTTCCATCCTCGCCGCCGACCCCCTCCACCC
>CAXTTZ010000167.1:0-6969 GCA_964247325.1 uncultured Acidobacteriaceae bacterium
CTCCTCGGTGGGGCGGCCGTGGGTGGCCCACCGAGTGTGGCCGATGCCGTAGGTGCCGTGGACGGGGTTGTCGCGCAGAATGGCGTCAAGGTTGCGGAGCTTGCCGGGGGCGCGACGAAGCTGGAGGCCGTTAGGGGCGCCGTCAGGCGTGGTGCCGCCGGCGACGGCGATGCCGGCGGAGTCATAGCCGCGGTACTCGAGGCGGGCTAGGCCCTCCATGATAACGGGGACGCAGGGTTTGGGGCCGATATAGCCGACGATACCGCACATATGGGATGAGTGTAGCGTTTGAGCGAGGCTGCGGTGTGGTCCTTTCATGGTGAGGCGTACAGCTTTTGTGGGATAGCACCCTGGCGACAGCAGAGCGAAGATTTGGTGAAGGCAATTTGGGGTGAGTAAAAGGTGGTCGATCCCCTAGGTGTGTAGGTACCAGGGAACATTGATGACCACGATGCGGCGGTTCCCTCTTAGCAAGAGAAGAGCTTTGAGGACGGTGGACCGGTGGTTATGAAGGAGGTATTGATACCAGTGCGTTGTGACCAGCTCGGGGACGACCACGGCCACGCGGCGATCCGGCACCTCGCTTTCGGCCTGGAGAATGTAGTTCAGGATGGGGCTCGTGACGAAGCGGAAGGGGGACGGAAGCGCGACTACCGTCGGAGGCTTCATGCCAGCCTCGCAGGTGGAGGTGTTTAGCTGTTCTTGCAGGCTGTCGCAGGTTTGTTGGCCGGTTTGGTCGGGGTTTTCTACATGGAGGACGCGGACCTCGGGCGTGAGCGAGCAGGCGAACTGCAATGCCGCTTCGGAAGCGCGATTCCAATTGGCGACGGGCAGGATGGCGAGTGGAGCGGGCTCATGGGATAGATGTACGGAGGAAACGTGAGTTTCGGCCTCGAAAGCTTGGTAATGGCGGTGCACGGCACGCATGAGGAGGATGAGGAGGGGGATGATAAGGACGGTGATCCACGCGCCTTCCCTGAATTTGGCTAGAAGGACGATGACAACCGTGAAGCCGGTAGCCAGGGCGCCGGTGCCGTTAATGGCCATATACAAACCGGAGCGGGCGCCTGGGTTGCGGCGCCAATGAAGGACCATGCCGGCCTGAGAAAGCGTGAAAGCAAGGAAAGCGCCGATGGCGAAGAGAGGGATGAGACGATCGGTGACGCCGCCAAAAGCTATGAGGATCAGGGCGGAGAGGACGGCAAGGACGAGAATGCCTTCGGTGTAGACGAGTCGGCGGCCGCGGATGGCAAAGAATTTGGGCAGATAGCCGTCTTCGGCGATGACTCGGCAGAGACGCGGGAAGCCGGTGAAGGCGGTGTTGGCGGAAAGCGAGAGGAGAAGCAGGATGGAGGCGATTGTGACGTAGTAGAAGACGCCCTTCCCGGCGACGGCCGCGGTGAGCATGGAAAGCAAGCTCTGATACTGGGGCGAGCCGGGCTCGGTAGCCATAATGCCGTAGGCGCGCGTGAGGTGGGCGATGCCGGTGAGGAGAACCGCAAGCAGAACCACAATGACGGTGAGGGTGCGGCGAGCGGTTTGTGTGGAGGGATCTTTGAACGCAGTGACGCCGTTACTGACCGCTTCGACACCGGTCAGGGCCGTGCAGCCGCTGGCAAAGGCGCGAATTAGGAGCCAAGCGCCGACAGCGGCAACGGCGTGCGTGGATGGATGCGGAGGTGCGACGACCGGGGTTGGATGGCCGCCACTGGCGAAGCCCTTGAACGTGCCCCAACCGAGCACGCCGAGAAGACACAGGGTGAAAAGATAGGTGGGCGCCATGAAAATGGCGCCGCTTTCGCGGGCCCCACGAAGATTGATAAAGGTCAGCAGAACGAGAATGATCAGACAGATGCCGAGGGTGTGCGGGCCGAGCCGAGGAACAGCGGAGACGAGCGCCCCCACGCCAGTGGAGATGCCGACGCCGACGTCGAGAAGGTAGTCGAGCATGAGGGCGGCAGCCGCGAGCAGGCCCATGCCGCGGCCGAGGTTCTCACTTGCCACGGTGTAGGAACCGCCGCCGTTGGGGTAGGCATCGATGGTCTGGCGGTACGAGAAAAAGACGATGGCCAGCAAGGCGATGATGGTCAGGCTGATAGGTAGGATGTAGGCGATGCCGGCTGCCGCGGCGGGAATGAGGATGGTAAGGGCGGCTTCAGGGCCGTAGGCAGCCGAGCCGAGGGCATCGAGCCCGAAGGCGGGCACGCCTTCGGCGACGCCGACGCGCTGTTCGGAATCTTCTTCGGAAGCGAGGGGACGGCCTAGAAGGGTGTCGAGAAAAGGCATATCGGATTAGATGCTGGCTACTCTTTGCCGGGCCAGGGCGATTGGCACTCCGCAACCTTTTGCGACGACCTGGTCCTTCTAACGCACCGAAAAAAGACGGCAAACAAAAATCAGCACCTCTCGACCTCGATCTAGCCCACGAAAAGCATGGGTACGGACAAACCAGCGGTCACCGTCCGCTCTCCTGGTTGCATCAGTGCGTGAAGATGCACGATTAAGAAGAAATGGTATAGCAATAGCAGGCTCCGTTACTGCATGCGGCCGCAACCGCTGTATTTACCCCGTAGTTTGGCGGACAAACTTGAGGTGGACCTGATGCGCAACAATTACTTGAATACAGCTCCTACTTGAGGTTAGGTGAGTACTCCCCGATACATTCCGTGAACCCGGTTGAAGCTGGCGCACCATAGTTTTTGTTACACCCGACAAAGCTTCCGGGGTTGTAATACAGCACATTAACGCAGGGCTGGGCTCCGCTCTGGCCGAAAGCTGCTCCTACTAATTCTGTAATGCTGGGGATCGCACCTAGAGCTGCAACTATACCTTTGATGATACTGCGACGTGTAAACAGGTTAACCATTTCCGTCTCCTTAGTCACTTAGAGTTAGACTGATGTACGCCTCGGATCATTAAACCTAGGAGGCAAACCACACCCAGCACTGCGATAGGTGTGACGGCGATCAGCACTTCTGACTGGTTTGCAGAGGGAACGTACCCATGGTTCACTGCCGAATCTAAACTCACGGAGACTACGCAAGTACCAAACAGAAGAGTATTACGCCCGATAAAACCTAGTAGCACGTTCTTTTTTGGTTTTCGTGATGCTGCACTGAAGGACTTCCCACAGCTACATGTCCCTTTATTCAATATCGACAGACATCCATAGATGGTGAAACCCACATAGCAGATACTAAAAACAGGGACTGCCATTTGTCGAAAGGTCTTTTCAGGCAGCATCAACTCGCATGCCAGTAGAACATCTAGCATCATCGCTACCACACCAAGCTTTTGTACATAGTGCCTAGGTATCCACAGAGGGACCCATGGCCGATAAACCTCATTGTAAATTCCAAGGGCTTTACGGAACCCAAAGCAAAGGAATACCGATGCACAGATAATGGTAATCAAGTTGTGTCCTTTGCTTACGGCATCAGGAAGGCATCGCAGGATTCAGAAACAGGCGTCCATTTCTTTGCTCGTACTCTTTTTGAATCGCGAGCATAATCATGTCGTGCACGTAATCATTGCCATCTCCGCTGTGCTCGTTTAGGAGCTTGCCTGAAGCAGCCATCTGCTCCGGAAACTGAATCCTGTATGTAACCTGACCATCTTGTCGAAGTAGAACTTCCGCCTCGATTATGAATGGATTTGATCGATCAATGCGTTGGATGTCTGGAGACCTTTTCTCGAGCCTCGTTTTTATACTGAGAGCACTTAGTGAGGACAGGTCTGAAGCCCTCCCTACAATGTATTTCATCTTAACTAATGCGTTTCGTTCTACTACGGACGGTGCGCTCTCAGGTTCTGGTGGCCACGGAGTTGGGAGGAGTCGGGGAAGCTTGTTCACGTCGACTGCTGCGATCAGGAGGTCATGGCTAATATCTGGGTTTGAAGTCAGTCGGCTGAAAACTATTTCATAATGAAAGCGCGTCCTAAATCGAAAAGCTATCTGTTTCGATTCTGTTGAAGGCTGTAACATTGTTACATCTCCCTGTGTTGTCATGACGAGATCTCCGTTTGCACCACACGTGTGGTCTGTGGGCTATTAACTTGGCTGCTATCACGGACAGACATAGAACTGAAACTGTTCGTGCAATTGAGAGACCGTATTGATCTTTGATGTGGCTTCCACGATTTTGTTCCTCCAGACGTAAAAAACCGCGTTGCGCTCAAGCCCCATTTGCTTCCCGATCGCTCGGGGCAGTTCGATCACACTACTATCACAATACTCATTGGCAACGTGTTCCAGCATGACTTTACACTCGGAAGTCAACGAGAGGAATATGATTGGTTGCTTCCAACGCTTTCCGAGAACAACTAATGAGTGTGCTGTTTGCGCCAAGCCGTCTGGCGTAATCGCACACAAATACAAACCGTCCTGTGTCTTCGCAGTTTCTCTGAGCTTTAACAAAAGCGATGAAGGCAGACCCGCACCGGGTGCAAGCGTAGCAAAAGGCCAAAAATCCTCTGTTGCGCGCCGCTTGGAGAGCAGCGCTACATCTCTGGCAGTAGTAAAACAGACAAACATTGTTGCTACTTGAGAGAGTACAACAATAGAAAGAACAGCAGCACTCATAATAGACTTCCCCCACATCATATCGCTTTGCCGGCCATGATTGTACCGACGTCAAAGCGTCTCTGCTGTTGAAACGAAAGTTCTTTGCCGCTGTCGAGGTTTTCGATCCAGCGACAACACTTGGTTATGCTGACCCGATACGCTTCTGGTTTTCAATCCGTACATAAAGTTGAATGTGTCCGTCACAAAATACGAAATTCTAAACGGTCTGTTAATCGTTAGTTCCGACTAAATACACGTCGTAAATAAGATGATCGTAGTCCGTAGAATCCATTTTGATGTGACCACGATAACGAAACCAATTGCCGTACTCATCTTTACGCTGGTCTGCGTGGTAATCAAGTGAGATGCTTGTGATCCCTGCTTGACTGAGAGTCTGCAATTCGTTCGGCTCTGATATTCCGTTGTGATTTGTGTCTGTCCACACAAGCAAGTGAGAGTAAATAGCGTCAGCCACAGTGATATAGCCATCATCATTGCCGCCGTTTTCAGGCAGATCGTATATAGCAAGAGCACGAAAACCATTCGGAGTCGCCGATGGAGGTTGAGGCGTGTAGTTGCCGAACAGCTCGGTGGCATTGTCAATCGTCCCGTTTGCATTCCGATCGAGAGCGAGCCATGCGTTTCCATACTTAGGATCGGTCCAAGCTACCTGTTGCTTTCGATCACCATAGAATTGGAAGAACACCCCGCTAGCTTGGTCGGTAAGATGAAAGCCTTGTTTCTTGACATCTAGGATGATTGGAGAATCGCACGTCCAATAGTAGTCGCAGGTACCGACATTAACATTACAAAGTGGGTTCGGGCAGGCTGGTGCAGGTGTAGGACACCACGTTTGGACACAACATGATTGAGCAAGCACGGTACGGCCTTTGCTAATCAGGTTGATGCAGGTAACTATGCCCACAATGGCCAGTACACAACGAACTATGATCTTCATGCGTTCTCCTCAACTTAGGCGTGATCCAAAGAATCAAGAACTTCGTTTTGCTGCGCTTTGGTCAACTCTCCGATCCACGTTTTTCTCACGATCCCGGAAGACGAAACCAATAGAAGGGTTGGAGTTGCATTCACTTCTATGCTTGTCAAGCTAGCCGACACTGTACTGCCTGGCGTTATGGCATATTCCCGTAAGAAAGCCTTTGCTTCCTCTTCTCCTTGAGGCATTACGACAACAATTGGCGTGCTGTGACTAGCATGAGTGATCTGACTGTAAAAGGGCGTGCTGTTTGCGCAGTAATGGCAAGTGCTTGATATAGCAACGACCAGCGTCGCTTTGTGAGCGCTCCAATCAACACCGGGTAAAACGACCTTTGTTCCCAATACCAAACTTCGGGCTACATCGGACATAGTGCTTGTGTTGCGTACCAGGCTTGTAGGACCAGGACGACGCAACCATAAAGTAATACCCTAAGTTACTGCTACAACAATTGCAACGTTTGCTGCTAGTTCCGTGATCGACCGAAGCTTGTTGAGTCGATCGGAGTAATTGCGCATGTTCCCGTTCCTCCACGACGCTCGAGCGTTGAACAGAGTGTGGGCGAAGTCCTGTGATCCGCTCAAACCAGGACCATAGGAAAGCTGAGTGCAGGTGATTTGGGTGAAGCATACGGCCACTACCAAAAGACACACAGAACAATACTCGTGCATCGTGATTACTGCCAAGCATCTCTCAGCCGCGGGTAGAGGTGAGGAGCACGGCGGTGGCGGGCGGGAGCGCGGAGAGTTCTCGGTTCGCTTGGGCATCGGTGAGGGTGGCGATGCGTGAGGCTAGCGTGGGCGCGGTGAGTTGGTGCGCGACGCTGTAGCCGGGCAGGTTGAGAGCGAGGGATTGGGTGGCGTCTTTGTTGAGTAGGGCGAGGAGGTGTTGGCCGGTGGGCAGGGTGGCGGCGTAGGCGGTGGCGTTGACGGGGCCTGGGGCGAAGTCGACGGGGACGACCGTGGCGTCGGCGAAGTGCTGGGCGAACTGGAGGCCGAAGAAGAGCGGCTGGGGCGTGGGCGTGCCGTTCATGTTGGCGATGGCGGTGTAAAAGGGACGAGGGTGCGGTGGCTCGTTGGGCCGAAGCAGATCTTCGCCGGGAAGATGACCGCCGAGGGAGTTGCCGACGAAGAGGCCGCCGTTGCCGCCATGCGGGTTGAGGCCGGCATAGCCGAGCGAGGCGAGGGTAAGGGCGTAGTCGGCGACCCAGAGCGCGGCGGCGAAGACGTCGGAGACACCCGGCTTGCCGCCGCGGTAGCAGGTGTTGCCCTCGGTCATGCGATAGGGGAGGCCGAGGCGCGCGGCGGCGGTACGGACGACGGCGGCGTCACGGGGAACGCGGGGGTCGGAGGCGAGGATGTGCGGGATGCTGATGTCGGGGTTGGAAGGCGGGCCGCCGAAATAATAG
>CAXTTZ010000168.1:0-6940 GCA_964247325.1 uncultured Acidobacteriaceae bacterium
ATCGGCCAAGACACCACCTGCTACGGCGAAGACCTCGCCCCCATCCCCGAGAACGGCGGCCAACCCGGCAAGCGCCCCGAGCTCGCCGACCTGCTCGACGCCCTCGCGCCTCTGCCCGGTCTAAAGTGGCTACGTTTCCTCTACGCCTACCCCAACAAGGTCACCACGCGCCTGCTCGAGTCCATAGCCCGGCACGACAACGTGGCAAAGTACCTCGATGTCCCGCTGCAACATGCCAGCGCCAACGTGCTTCGCCGCATGAAGCGTGGCGGCTCCGCCGAGCGCTTCCTGCAGATATTGGCAAAAGCCCGCAAAATCGTCCCCGGCATCGCTCTGCGGACCAGTTTCATCGTGGGTTTTCCGGGAGAAACCGAGGCCGGCTTTGAGGAGCTCTGCCGATTTGTTCAGCAGGCCCGCTTCGACTGGCTCGGCGTCTTCAGCTACTCCGACGAGGAAGGCGCGAAGGCCTTTGATCTGGGCGAAAAGGTGCCCAAGCGCACCATCGAGGCGCGCCGCCGCAAGCTGATGCGCCTGCAAAATAAGATTAGCCGCAAAGCCAAAGCCGCCTGGATCGGCCGCGAGGTCGAGCTGCTCGTCGAAGGCCCGAGCGAAGAAACCGAACTGCTTTGGCAAGGTCGTACCCTCGCGCAAGCGCCCGAAATCGACGGCGTCGTGCTCATCAACGACTTCGGGCCGCACGATCAACTCGTGCCCGGCACCTTCTACCGCGCAGAGATCACCGAGTCCCACGATTATGACGTCGTGGCCCGCATCCTTGAGTAAAGAACGATGACGACCAAATCGCTCCGTTGCCCCACCTGCCGTACCCTTGTCGCTGCCCAAAGTGAGGATGCCCCCTTTTGCTCCGATCGCTGCCGCCGCATCGATCTCGGTAAATGGGCTTCGGGCGATTACAAGATCAGTTCGCCCATCCTTGACCCCGATCTGTTAGAAGAGCTCGAACACTCGCAGCAGCAGAATAATCCGTTCGGCGCCGAACCACGCAAGAACTGGAAGAATTAGTGCCCGCATCGCCTCCTGTCGCGAGCCCACTGGAGAGCACAACTCCTCCACGGCGCACCGCCTGGGCCTGGGTGATCGCTACCTTCTTCGGCGCGGGCTTTCTCCGGCCGGGCCCCGGCACCTATGGTTCGGTCGCTGCCGCCGCGTTTTGGCTGTTGGCAGGGGCGGTGGTACATCACAATACCGAAACGCTCACCATCCTGACCCTGCTCGCCGTCGCATGCGCTACGGCCCTAGGCATTCCCGCCGCCACCCGCGTGGCGCGCGAGTCAGGCCGCTCCGACCCTGGCTTCGTGGTCATCGACGAGGTTGCAGGCCAATGGCTTGCACTTCTGTTTATGCCTCCGCTTTGGCCCAACGCCCTGCTCGCTGTTGTGCTCTTCCGCTTCTTCGACATTCTGAAGCCGCCGCCGATCCGCCAACTGGAACGCCTGCCCGAAGGCACAGGCATCATGCTCGACGATCTCGCCGCGGGCCTCTTTGCGCTAGCCTGTGGGCAGCTCGCACTCCATCTGCTGCACAAAGTGGCTTGAGGCAGTCGTGCGTTTGTGCCGGAGCTCTCCGCAGCCCACGTGCCCGCCGTTTGCCTACGCAACCTGCGAGCGCTAGGCTTAGGGAGCATGAGCTTGCTGCACACCACGCGCTCCGAAGCGCCACACCTCCTCGGCCTTCAACCCCGGGCGGCCCTGCCCGGCGGTTCGCTTGAGATCACTGGCACGCATCTCATCGCCAAATCGGGTGGCCACGCGCCGCAACTGCCCATCGCACTGCTTGGCGAAGCTGAAGCCGCCGTCGAGCTCCTACGCAGCAATCGCATGCAGGTGCGAGTGCCTGAGGGCGCCATCGCGAGCGATCTCACGCTGCGCTACGGTCGCGAAACTAGCAATGCACTGCGGGCCAATATCGCCGTGTCCATGGCGGAAGACCTCCATATGGTGTCAAACCCCGCGGTGGATCGCGACGGCAATGTGTACGCCATGATCTCCGGCCCGCGCGGCACACGGGTGCCGGTCTCGGTTGTCCGCCTCACGCGCGACCTGCAGATGCGCCCTTTTGTGCGCGACCTTCTCAATATATCCGCGCTGGCCATCGGCCCAGACGGCTATCTTTATGCCTCCTCGCGCGCAGAGGGCGCAGTCTATCGCATCTCGCCCGAGGGCGCCGTTTCTACCTTTGCTGAAGGCATGGGCATCGCCACCGGCCTTGCGTTTGATAGCAAAGGCAATCTTTTTGTTGGCGACCGCTCCGGCACCATCTTCAAACTCGGACCGCACGGCAAGCACAATGCGGCCGAAATCTTCGTCTTCGCAACCTTAGAGCCCTCCGTCGCAGCGTACCACCTCGCCTTTCGCAACGACGGCACGCTGCTCGTCACAGCACCGACCACCAGCTCGCACCAGCCGATCTATGCCATCGACCCCGACGGCGAAACCACTCTCTTCCATACGGGCCTTGGCCGCCCTCAAGGTCTGGCCCTCGATGTCGACGACCATGTCTATGTCGCTGCTTCGCTCAACGGTCGTCGCGGAATCATCCGCATCACGTCGGACGGCAAGCATGCCGAGCTCTTGGTCAGTGGCAACGACCTAGTCGGGCTATGCTTTTTGGAGGACGGCTGCGCCGCGCTTGCCACAGGCAGCACCGTCTTTCACGTCGATCTGGGGATCACAGGACGAGCGCTGGTATGAAAAGCTGTCACGTAGAAAACTGCAGCACATAACTTACCTAAATTCTTGCAGCTTTGGCAAAGGTGTCTGAATCGGAAATGTGTGCAAGCACTTACATCCACAGATGAACAACCTGTATGGGCAGGAGATAGAAGTCCCGCACGTTCCTGGTCACCAAAGTTGATTCATGCTCATAGGCAATAGCTGCAAATAGAAGGTCTGGCTGTAAATAGGTGCGGCCAGTTTTGCTACCTACCTCAACGAATAGTCTCCAGCGCAGCATCACCTCTTCCGTGACCTCGGGAACTCGCCCCAGAAACATGGGACGGATCCGAGTTGAGATGTACATCCATGCTGCTTCAGTATGGAAAGCACTCGCCCCGCCGTCAATCCGAATGCTCTTCTGCTGTGCAAACCTCCGTAGCGACCCCAACCTGGCAAATCGCGTCGAACATCCATGATCGCTGAAATCATCGCTGTCGGCTCCGAGATGCTGACGCCGTTCCGCCAGGACACCAACTCGCTTTATCTCACAGCAGGGCTCAATGACCTGGGCGTCGCTGTGGCTTTCAAAACCATTGTCGGCGACAACCGCCAGCACCTCACCGAGGCCGCCCGTGTCGCGCTCGGGCGCGCCGATGTGGTTATCTTCTCTGGCGGTCTCGGGCCCACGGAGGACGACCTGACCCGTGCCTGCGTCGCCGCGGCGCTGGGCATTGAGGTTCACAAAGATCCCGACACGATCGCCGCTCTTTACAAGCGCTTTGCCGAGCGCCGCATTCCCATGCCACCCAACAATGAGCGCCAAGCCGAGGTGCTCGACGGTGCCGAACTTCTACAAAACCGTAACGGCTCCGCCCCTGGCCAGTGGCTCGATACCACCTTTCCCGGGCCGGATGGCACGCCGCGCCGCAAGCTCGTCCTTCTGCTGCCAGGCCCACCAAAAGAGCTCAAGCCGCTCTTCGACGAGCAGGGCAAACCTCGTTTGGCTGGCACACTTCCCCCGCGCGCGCTTGCCAAGCGCCTCCTGCGCATGGCGCTCATCCCAGAGTCGCAGGTCGATGCGCGCACCGCGCCGATCTACCAGAGCTTTTCGGACGTGGAGACCACCATCCTGGCCGGTGGCGGCGAGATTCAGCTGCATTTTTTTTGCGTGAAGCCGACCCAACAGGAAGCGGAAGCCCGCGTGGACGCCGTCGTCGAAGCGGTTGAGCACGAGATGGGCGACGACATCTTTTCCGCCAACGGCGAGTCGCTCGAAGAGGTCGTCCTGCTCATGATGGAGCTCGCCAAAGAAACCCTCAGCGTAGCCGAAAGCTGCACCGGTGGGCTGCTGGCGCAACGGCTTACCGCCATTCCAAACGCTTCGCGCTCCTTCTTCGGCGGCTCGGTGGTGTATACCAACCAGCTAAAAACATTGTGCGCCGGTGTTCCCGCTGACATCATGGAACAGCACGGCGCGGTGAGCGAGCCGGTCGCGCGCTTGCTCGCCGAGGGTATTCGGAACCGGCTTGGCACCACTCTCGGCCTCAGCATTACCGGTATTGCCGGCCCTGCCATGACCGAGGGCCCCGACCAGGGTAAGCCTGTCGGCTTGGTGTACATCGGCCTGGCTGCCGCCGAGGGCACGCAAGTGAAGCAGTTCAACCTCCTAGGCGACCGAGAGCGCGTTCGCCTCTGGGCTAGCCAGCACGCGCTCGACATGCTGCGCCGGCACCTACTGTAGCCGCATAACTCCGGATCTCGGCACGCTGTCCACAGAGCCGTCCCGACTCTGGGCCCTGAGCTTGCTACACTCAGGATCGATGCGGTTGTTTTTCCCCACACTTGCGGCGGCGTACCTTTTGGGCTCCATCCCTTTTGGGTACCTGCTGGTGCGCTTCTTCCGCAAGCAGGACGTGCGCGACATCGGCAGCGGCAATATCGGCGCCACCAACGTCGCCCGCTCTGGCGGCAAAGTGCTCGGCCTTCTGACGCTGCTGCTTGATCTGCTGAAGGGTGTCGCCGCCGTGGCGCTGGCGAATCACCTTGCCCCGGGCAGGCCCGGCTTGCCCTCCGACCTCGCCGTGGCTGCAGCTGTAGCCGCGGTGCTCGGCCACGTGTTTCCGGTTTGGCTTGCCTTTCGCGGCGGCAAAGGCGTTGCTACGGCCTTGGGCGTCTTTCTTGCATTCGCACCGCGGGTCGCGCTGGCGAGTGTGGTGGTATTTGCGCTGGTGGTCGCCCTCACACGCTTCGTTAGCTTGGCGTCCATCGCTGCGGCTGCGGTTTTGCCCATTTTTGCCGTTCTGTTGCTGCCGGACCGCTCGCCGATCTATCTTGGCGGCGTGATCTTTCTTTCCCTTTTGGTGATCGGCAAACACCATGCCAATATCGGCCGGTTGCTGCACGGAACGGAAAGCCGTTTTGGATCCAAAATTGCCGCTCAGTCCGCACCCTTGGCCGCCGCCGCGCCCAGAAAGCGTAAGGTGCAGGCATGAGCCGCATCGCGATTCTAGGCGCCGGCGCCTGGGGTACAGCACTGGCGGTATCGCTGGCGCGTCGGGGCGGTCACGAGCTGCGTCTTTGGGCACACTCTCCCGCCCACGCCGAAGAACTCGCCGATACCGGTGAAAATCTTCGCTACCTGCCCGGCTTCATCCTGCCGTTGGACGTGCGTGTGACCCCGCGGCTGGAGCAGGCCGTCGCCGGCGCCGAAGTCGTTCTGTGCGTTACCCCGTCGCAAGCGCTGCGTTCGGTCATGGAAAAGATTGCACCCATGCTGCGGCCGAGCCAAGTGCTGCTTTCCGCCTCAAAAGGCATCGAGGAGCGGACGTTTTTGCGCATGTCGCAGATCATGACCCAGCACGCGCCCGACAACCTCGTTGGTGCGCTCGGCGGCCCTTCCTTTGCGCAGGAGGTCGCGGCCGAGATGCCTACCGCGATCACCATTGCAATTGATAATGAGGCGCTCAGCAAGCGCCTCCAAGACGATTTTTCCTCCGCCAGCCTGCGCGTCTATCGTAACGACGACGTACCCGGGACAGAGCTGGGCGGCGCGTTAAAAAATGTGATCGCGCTGGCCGCCGGCGTGGTCGCTGGTCTCGAGCTCGGCTCGAACTCCGCCGCGGCGCTCATCACACGCGGCATGGCCGAGGTCACCCGGCTCGCCATGGCGTGCGGCGGCCGGCGCGAAACCTTGGCCGGTCTCGCCGGTATCGGCGATCTGGTGCTCACATGCACCGGCGGGCTGTCGCGCAATCGCGCTGTGGGCATCGAACTGGGCAAAGGCCGCCATCTGCCCGAAATCCTGGCCGGGCTTAATGGCAAGGTCGCCGAAGGCGTGCGCTCCACCACCGCCGCGCTCGGGCTGGCGGCTCGCTATGGCCTCGAAATGCCGATCACTGAGCAGGTCGCTGCCATTCTCCATGCCGATAAACCGCCCCGCGATGCCATCCGCGAGCTCATGGGCAGGCCCGGCCGCCCGGAGTAAGGGCGCGAGGAAGCAGGAAAAAGCGACCATCACCCCTGCCGTGGTCACCCATTTAGTTGATAGCTAAGCGCCAACGGCGCGTTCTGTACCAGCCTAGGGCGCAAAGCCCTAGATAACGGCCCGGAAACCTTTGCAGGGCTGAAAGCCCGTCCTATTCGCTAAAGGTCACAGCCAACAGCAAAAGAGTTAAACCCGTCCTACCACCCGTATGCGTCGCCTTACAGCCTGTTTGCTCCCGTTCCTCCTCAGCCCCATTGCCTCGGCGCAGCAGGCCGCCACAGACCAGCCTACAGGTCACCTGGAAACCGTAGCCACTTTTGCCGGCCCCATGCCGGAGGGCGTCACGGTATCCCACACAGGCCGCATCTTCGTGAACTTCGCTCGCTGGGGCGACAACATCCCGTTCACGGTCGCAGAGCTCGTCCATGGCAAGCCAGTCGCCTACCCGGACCAGCCGATCAACGAGTGGCCCGGCCGCTCGCTGCCCAACCCCAACGCCTTCACCGATGAGGCCGCCGACCAGACGCATTTCGTCAGCGTTCAGGCCGTCGTCGTCGACCCCGCAGACCGCCTCTGGGTGCTTGATACCGGAGCGCCGCTGCTCAAAAACATCGTCCCTGGTGGCCCCAAGCTCATCGCGATCGATCTTCGCACCAATAAGGTTGTCAAAACCATCCTGCTGCCCCCCGAAACGGCCGGAATGAATAGCTACATGAACGACATCCGCTTCGACCTGCGCAACGGCGACCCCGGCCCGCAGAACTGCCAAACCAAGATCGGC
>CAXTTZ010000169.1:0-6896 GCA_964247325.1 uncultured Acidobacteriaceae bacterium
GGCCTACGTCACCTTCGCGACTGCGACCTGCTCTACCATCGTCTACTCACCCGCGGTTGGCGCGACGGCCTCGACCTTCGCTACCTCCGCGTCCCCGGCGGCCTGCACGACGAAGACGCCTGGGCCCGCCGCTTCGACCGCGTCCTCCGCTGGCTCTTTCCCCCGTCTTCCGTGGAGTCATACCTGAACGACGGTTTATGACGAACCGGCGCTCCCAGCGTCAACTTCCCACAACGGCGTTTATAAGGACCAATCAGCTTGTGAGACGTTGGCGGGTAAGGTACGGCCACTTCATCCTACGTTTGTCCACGAGCTGCAACGTAAGCTGAAACCATGTTCGGCAAAGCTCTCTATCGATCAACAGTTCTATTCTCGCTGGCCTTGCTTTTCTCACCGAACTTCGCCTCTTGTCAAAAAGCTGAACCCTCAACTTCTCTTATCGAGACTGAACCTGGAGTGCAGGTAGAGGTCAACAACTGGGGCGGTTCAGGGCAGCCCCTGATTTTGCTAGCGGGACTTGGTGCTAAAGGCTTGGATTTCGGCTCCTTCGCTGGGGCACTCGAAGCGAAATTTCACGTTTACACCATCACGCGGCGCGGCTATGGACGTTCCAGTGCGCCAGTACCTACCTCTGAGAACTACTCAGCAGACCGTCTAGCCGACGACATACTGTCGGTGCTTGATCAACTTCATATTGTGAAGCCCTTGATCGTGGGACATTCTCTCGCTGGAGAGGAACTCAGCTCGATTGGAAGTCGAAGGCCAGAGCGAGTTGCTGGCTTGGTCTACTTAGATGCTGGGTACCGCTATGCTTTGTCCTCAACGGGGTTGAACGATCTCCAGCTCGACATCATCACCATGCGCCGGTATCTTGGGCATGCCCTCGACGACATAGACCCAGCGGAAGAGAAGAAGTCCGTGAATGCATTTCTGGAAGAGCTACCCGACTTCAAAACGGAGATGCAGGCCTACTCAAAATCGCTTGGCGCGGCGGGTCCTGTCTCTGCTAGCGATCTGGCTAAAGAGGAGGCAGACAGACGTACCCCGGAAGGAAGAGCCGAACGAGCTATCCTTGATAGTGAACAGCGTTACATTTCGATCAAGTGCCCCATACTTGTGATCTTCGCCTACCCTCACGATCTTCCTGCTTCCGTTACCGGGGCGGACCGTCAGAACCGCGAGAAGGAAGATATGGCCTTTGTTGACCAACGGCTCAAGCTGTTCAGGGCGCAACCAGATGTCAAAATTGTTCTGCTGCCGCATGCCACGCATGGCGTGCAGGATTCGCGACGCATTGAGGTACTGCAAGAGATCGAAGCGTTCGCAACAAGAGTACAGAAATAAGCTCAGTCGCTAGTTCCATCCGATTAGTCCCTACAAGTCGCATTATGGGAAGTGATCATGCTGGTCACGGTCGTCGTCACAAACGACGGTTTGTGACGGCATGCTGTTTGTTATTTCCTACAACGGCGCTTATCGGTGTTGATCCAATCTGACGTCGCCTAGAGCCACGGTTCGGAGACATCATTAAACATTCCTGCAGATTTTGGGGAACTTCGTCTCAACCGCAAACGTATCTTGCTGTGCTTCGGAGGTTTCCATGGACGCTGGCACAGCTCGCAGGTACGGGCGGTGGGTTGGGATTCTTTACGTCATCACGCTGATAGCTGGCGGGTGGGGTGAAGCGCACGTGCCGAGTACGTTGCTTCTCGCTGATGATGTTGTAGGGACGGCGCACAAGGTGGCGAGTTCCCTGGCTCTCTTTCGAGCCAGCTTTGTAGCCTACCTCGTTGAGGCCGTGTGCGATACCACGCTAAACGTCTTACTTTACGCGCTGCTTCGGCCTGTCAGCCGCAATCTGGCCTTTCTGGCGGTATGCTTCGGTCTCATGGCGACCTCCATCTACATCGCTGGAGAGATGCTGTACTTAGCAGCGGCGCTTCCGGCTGTGGATGTCGATGTTGCTCGGGCAGTCCCAGCGGACGCCAAAGCGGCGCTCACCTACCTTTGTCTCTCGATCTATGGATACGTGAACGGCATCTTCGCTGTGTTCTACGGCACCGCCGCTACTATCAGGGGCTACCTGATCCTGCGTTCCGATTTTCTACCGCGCGCACTGGGTGGGCTGCTGATGCTTGGAGGTGCTGGGTTCATCGCCGAAAACTTTCTGGTGGTTCTCGCGCCTCAGCATAATCAGCCTTATGTGCTCCTGCCCATGTTTCTGGCGATGATCGCGTTGACGCTCTGGTTCTGGATCAAGGGGATCGACTCAACAGGGTGGGACGTCAAGCAACTCTCCTTACCCGCGAAGGAGCAACAATGACGCAACGTGCAGAAAGCAGGTTGGCGGGCATCGCCTACCTCGCCTACATCGTCCTCGCAATGTCAGCAGCAGTCCTCTCCGGAAAGACAATGGGCGGTGCTGACACCTCACAAAGGCTGGCTACGCTCCGCAGTATGCTCTCCATCGCGCAGGTTACCGTTCTTCTTGACCTGCTGCAGATTGTCTGCGCCGTCGTACTGGCTGTGACTTTGTACCGGCTCTCTCGTACGGTCAACATAACGGTTGCTCTGCTCGCGATGACCTTCCGCGAGGGTATCACGGTCTTCCCCTTACTCGGCAAGCTGGAACTCATGAGGCTGGCGACGGCTTCGAATCCCAGCTGTGCTAGCAGCGCCGGCTGTCTCGCCATCGCGGGCGAGGTTTTCACCCGGCCGGATGACCTCTTTGGGCAGTTCTGCTTCGTCGTCGGTGGGTTTCTCTTTGCCTACCTGTTATTAGTGGGGCGGCTCATCCCACGGTGGATGGCCTGGACCGGAGTCATCACCATTGGGCTACAACTGCTTTGTGTTCCGTTGTACGTAGCCACACTCTTACCGGGGAAGGTCGTATCCTGGCTCTGGTTCCCAATTTTGCTGTACGAAGTTCCTCTCGGTTGCTGGCTTACCTTTCAAGGAATCCAGATCTTCGGCCAAGATCAGTAACGACAAATCGGCTTCTCGTCAGTAGACCTGTTTGTCACCACAAACGATTGGAAACGACAGAGTTCCCACCTCGTCCCCACGCTTTCCATGTCCTGCAAGATCGCAGCCCCAGCCCCCGAAAGTTGTATGGTCTCGCCGTTTGCCCCTTGGCACTATGCGGCTATGCCGAACTTTGGGTGGCGCCGTACGAAACCAGCCAACAACCTCGCCTCTGCGCCGGCGCCCGACACGCCCTCGCTCCGTGCGCTCGAAACGGCTCATCTGGAAGCACAGATGGACGTACAGCGGCGCATGTACGACATACACTTGCAGCAGATGAGTCGTCTGCTGCTGGAACAGGCCGCCGACGGCATCTACGGCCTGGACTCGGAAGGCCACGTCACCTTTGCCAACCGCGCCGCATGCGAGATGACCGGCTGGACGCCCGAAACCATGTACGGCCAGTTGCAGCACAACCTGGTCCACCATTCGCACCCGGATGGCAGCCCATACGATCGCCAGCACTGCCCCATCTACCACACGCTCACCGGCACAGAAAGCACCTACCGGGATGACGAGGTCTTTTGGCGCAAGGACGGCACCTGCTTCCCTGTCTCCTATACCAGCACCCCGATCCTGGTAGAAGGCGACAACATCGGTGCGGTCATCATCTTTCGCGACATCACCCAGCAGGTGCAAAGCCGCGAGTGGGAGCGCCGCAAGTCCGGCATTTACGCCAGCCTCCTGTCCCGAAACAGCGTAGAAATCACCCTCACCAAGATCGCCCAAGCCCTCCACCATCTGCGCCCCACCTACGCCGCCGCCATTCTTGCCCGCGAAGGCCCCATGCTGCATCTGCGCGGCGAAGCTAACCTTTCAAACAGTCTCCGAACTCTCCTCTCCACCGTCCCGCTCGAGGAAGCTACACAGCTCTGTGGCCGGGTCGTGCTCGCGAATACCGAGATGATCGACTCCCGCACGTTCTCCGAAACAAACGGCTCCCCGCACCAGGTGGCCACCCGGGAATGGTCCATCCCCTTGCGCACCGAGGCCGGCGAAACGCTCGGCGCGCTTTCCCTCTTCGGCCAGATCACTCCGCGGGACCAGGAAGGGCTTTCTACCATCACTACCGAAGCCGCCGAACTTGCCCGGCTCACCCTCGATCATGGCCGCCTTCAGGGACAGCTCCCTCAGTAACCCCAGCCAACCACAGCCAACCACAGCCGAACCTTGGCTCCGTGCCCGAGAGGAGTCCCGCGACAACGCATTCTGGCCGAATCTCAAGGCACGATCATGGCGCGCTAGACAGCACACCCTTCCATCCGTGATACTTAGGTGTTAGGCCGTCGCCGATTCCGTCCTTGCACGGGTGTGGGCATTGTTTCTTAGGCCAAGCACGTTTCCAAGTTTCCCCCGAGGTTTGTTCTGTGTTGATGATTCGTTTGGCGCGCGTCGGCGCCCGTAAGCAGCCCCAATATCGCGTGGTCGTCATCGAAAAAGACCGCGCCCGCAACGGCCGTGCCCTTGAGGTGGTCGGCACCTACAACCCGCGTACCAACCCTGCCACGGTCAACCTCCAAACCGACCGCATCCAGTACTGGACGTCCAAAGGCGCGCAGTTTTCAGAAATCGTTGCAAAGCTGGCGAAAAATCACGCTTCCGCCGCTGCCGCACCCACCTCCGAAGCCGTCGCCACTGCCTAAAGTAACCACGGGCTGCACCTTAGGACAGGTATCTATGTGTGCCCAAAGAGTTCGGGCCAACACCGTTCCCTGCCGTAGACTCGCTCCAACGCCGTAGAAACGGCTCCCAAACGATGCCAAACGTCTTGGGAAGCCGATCTGCCCGTGCTCCCCAGACCTCCGCTCCACTGACGGGTTGAGGCACAGCGAGTTCGGGTTTTCGCGGCGATCTTGATGAGGTGTGCGAGTGACCGGAAGTGGTGACTTCGAGGCGCAACCCAGCGCCATAGATGCAATGCAGGCGCTTGTCGCCGAAATAACCAAGGCTCTCGTCGACGAACCGCAAGCGGTTCATGTCGAGGTTCTTGAAGACAGTGGCATGACCGTGCTCCGGCTCCAGGTTTCTCCGCGCGACCTGGGCAAGGTAATCGGTAAACAAGGGCGCACAGCCCGTTCGCTCCGAACCATCCTCAGCGCTGCCAGCATGAAGCTCAAGCACCGCTTCTCGCTGGATATCGTCGAGGTCGCTGGGGGCGAGTAATCCCGTTCTGCCGTTCCCTGCGGTTGGCGGAGGTCCCCATGAGCGATTGGCTTCCGGTAGCTCGCCTGCTTCGTCCGCAAGGACGCCGCGGTGAGCTGCTCGCCGATCCACTGACCGACCTCGCAGAGTTTTTTCTCCCCGGACGCGACCTTTGGCTCGCCGGCCCGGACGCTGCCGCACCCCGGCCCGACGTGCTTCCCGTGCTGCTTGAGGCTAGCTGGCAACCCCAAGGCCGCAATGCCGGCCGTCTCGTCCTCAAGCTGCGCGGCGTCGACTCGATCACTGCCGCCGAACAGCTTGCCGGCCAAGAGCTGCTCCTTCCCGCCTCTGCCCTTCCTGCCCTCGCCGCCGGCACCTATTTGGTCCGCGACCTGGTCGGCTGCGCCTTGTGGGACGGCGAACGGCTTGCCGGTACCGTCACCGGCCTCGAGTTTCCTGTCGCTCCCGACGGCCGCACCCGCCTCCAGGACGCCCCCGACCTGCTCGTTGTTCTCCCCGCACAAGCCACAGGGCACCCGGTGTCCGACAAGGCCATCGCGGACGAGCCCGAACCCGTGCTCGTGCCCTTCGTCCAAGCCTGGCTCGAACACGTCGACCTCGCCGCCAAGCGCCTCACCATGCATCTTCCCCCCGGCCTTTTCGGTACGGCCGACCCGGAAGATACCCCCACCTACCCCCCACCTTTCACTTGCTACCTGCTACTTCCTGCCTCCCATGCAGATCGACATCGTCACCCTCTTCCCGGAGTTCTTTCAAGGCCCGTTTCACTGCGGCGTGCTGGGCCGTGCCCTCCGCAACGGCCTCCTGTCGGTCCATCTGCACAACCTCCGCGACTTCACCACCGACCGCCACCGCACCGTGGACGACCGTCCCTTCGGCGGCGGCGAAGGTATGGTGCTCAAGCCCGAACCCCTCTTCCGCTGCGTTGAATCCCTCGGCATCGCTCCGAAATCGGAGCGTGATCTCACACGCGAATCAGTGATCCTGCTCTCTGCCGCGGGTCGCCGCTTTCACCAGGCTGAGGCTCGCGCCCTTCTTCCGCTGGACAGGCTGGTGCTGCTTTGCGGCCGCTACGAGGGCGTCGACGAGCGCGTAGCCACCCTGCTCTGCGACCGCGAACTCACTATCGGCGACTATGTGCTGTCCGGTGGCGAGTTTGCCGCAGCGGTCGTCGTCGATGTCGTCGCGCGCCTCATGCCCGGCGCGCTCGGCCACGCCGACTCTTCCCGCTACGAAAGCTTTGGCGAACCTGAGATCCCCGAAACTCCTTCAGAAACAGCTCACCCACAGGTTCCACGCTCGACTCACGCCGCCGGCGGCCTCCTGGACTACCCCCAGTACACCCGTCCCGCCATCTTTCGCGGCGTTCCGGTGCCCGAGGTGCTCCATGGCGGCGATCACGAGGCCATTCGCGAGTGGCGACGCCAAGCTTCAATGGTGCGCACACGTCAGCACCGCCCCGATCTGCTCGATGCAGGCAGGCTCTCGCGCACAGAGGACGCCCTGGCCGCCACATCCTCAACAGCTCCGCCCCATGATGATGTACACTGAACATTCGAGTTCACTGAAGGATCTGCATCCATGTCGATTCACCCCATCATGCAAAAGTTGGCCGCCAAGTTGGAGCGAACCGACCTGCCGGACTTTGCTCCCGGCGACCAAGTTCGCGTGCAAGTCAAGATCAAGGAAGGCGAGAAGGAACGCCTCCA
>CAXTTZ010000170.1:0-6808 GCA_964247325.1 uncultured Acidobacteriaceae bacterium
CGGCGTCGGCGATCTCCCATAGGCCGATGCCTTCGAGCTCCGCTTCGGTTTCGAGGCGGTACAGGTCGAGGTGGAAGATGCGGGTTTTGCGAGTGCTGTACTCGTGGACGAGGGTGAAGGTGGGGCTGGTGACGGCTTCAGGGTCAGCGTCGCCGAGGGCCGCGACGATGCCTTTGACCAGGGTGGTTTTGCCGGCGCCGAGGTCGCCGCGCAGCAGGACCAGTTTGGGCGGCCGAAGCAGCTCGGTCATGAGCTCGCCCAGGCCGAGGGTGCCCGCGGCGCTGCGGGTGCGGAGCCGCTTTTCGCGGTTGAAGCTCATGCGAGGGTGTCCTCCTGGGTGGGCGAGATGTCGGTGCGGTTGGCGGCGGTGCCAGCGATCCAGGTGAAGCCGTCGGCGTCGGTGACGCGGGAGCGGAAGGCGCGCCAAAGGTGGTCGACGGTATCGGTGGCGAGCACGGTATGTTCGTCTTGGGCGAGGCAGGCGAAGTCGCCGGCGAGGCCGTGGAGGAAGACCGCGGCTTCGACGGCTTCGGCGACGTTTTCGGGGTACTGCGCGACAAGGGCGCTGACGATGCCGGTGAGGATGTCGCCGCTGCCGCCTTTGGCCATAGAGGGGTTGCCGGTAGTGTTGACGGCGATACCTCCGTAGGGGTGTGCGATCAGCGTGCGCCAGCCTTTGAGGACGAGGGTGACGCCGTGTTCGGTGGCGAAGCGACGGGCGAGCTTGAGGCGATCGGCTTGGACATCTTTGACGGTGCTGCCGAGCAAGCGGGCCATTTCGCCAGGGTGCGGGGTGAGGACGAGGGTGCGGGGGCGGCCCTGGTCGTCTTTGCCGGCGGCGGCTTGTTTGAGCAAGTCGGTGTGGCCAGCCAGGGCGTTGAGCGCGTCAGCGTCGAGCACCATGGGCAGAGTGACGCGGGCAAGGAGGCGGTGCACGAAATCGGGTGTGGTGCCGGCCTCACCGAGCCCTGGCCCGAGGCCGACCAGCTTGATGCCTGTGAGGAGCTTGCGCAGGGGTTCGGGCTCGAGCTGGTCGAGGGCGAGGCCGCCGTCCGGGGTTTCGGCGAGCGGCGTGGTCATCAGCTCGGGGGTGATGCGGGCGACCTCGGGCAGGATGGAGCGGGGGACGGCGGCGGTGACCAGGCCGGCACCGGCGCGCAGGGCGGCGAGGCTCATCATGGAGGGCGCGCCGGATTTGCCGAAGGCGCCGCCAATTAGGAGCACGTGGCCGAACTTGCCCTTATTGCCGTCGATGCCGCGGGGGGTTTCGGCGAGGGCCTTGGAGGCGCCGGCCCAGTGGAGTTCGGTGGTCGATTGCGCCGCGCCGGGTGGAGTGCCGATCTGGGCAACCACGACGGGGCCGAAGATCTTGCCGGGGGTGAGGTGGCCGAAGATGTGCCCGAGTTTGGGGGCAGCGAAGGTGACGACTGCGTCGGCCCTTATGGCTCCGGTGCTGGCGGTTTTGCTTCCCTGCTCTTCGGCTGCCGGAGACGGGTGCATAGCGGTAGCGTCGGCGTCCCAGCCGCTGGGGAGGTCGACCGCGAGGACGGGGATGGTGGTGGCGGCGAGCAGGTCGCGGGCGGCAGCGGCAAGGCCGCGGAGGGGTGGTCTGAAGCCGGTGCCGACAACCGCGTCGAGGACGAGGGTAGCGCCTTGCAGGGCAGTTTCGAGGTCGGCTTCGGTGGAGATTTCGCGCACTTCGAGGTGTAGGGCTTGGAGTTGGGCGGCGACGGCGGAGACGGGATCTTTGAGCTCGGCTACGGTGCCAAGGAGGGCGACTCGAACCTCCCGGCCGGCCCGGGCGAGGTGCAGGGCTGCAACCATGCCGTCGCCGCCGTTGTTGCCCTTGCCGCAAAGGGCGACGATGGGGCCCTGCTGCGGGCCATGGCGGAGGGCGAAGCGGGCGACCGCAGCGCCGGCATTCTCCATCAGCGTCGCAATCGGGATGCCCTGCTCCATGGAGCGACGATCCGAAGCGGCCATCTCGGCGGCGGTAAGGATGGGAACAGGAGGCACGCTGGTTGGATGCGGTTGGCCTCGGGGCGAAGAGTTATTAAGAGGAGAATTCTGTCCAGCAAAGAAAAGTGCAAGCAAAGAAAACTTTTCTCTCAAGTTTTTGCGCAAGCTGCCGATAAGGCGTTTGTATGCACTGTGAAGTGGAACAAGTTTCGTCACCTGTGGTTCCTGCACTGTCCTCAACGGGCGAGTCGGCAGATCTTGCCGCTTCGGGCGAGACTGCCTCGGCAGGAACTCCGAATGTAACCGGCGCTGTCGACTTTCTGACCGGATTGGCGACCCGGGAACGGTTTGAACAAGAGCTGCAACGTACCGCAGCCGAGGTGGAAGACGGTCGCGTCGAGGACGCGTGTCTTCTTTTTCTCGATCTCGATAGGTTCAAACGGGTGAATGACACCCTGGGACACGCGGTGGGAGACGACCTACTTCGGCTTGTAAGTGAGCGACTGCGCAGCGAGCTACGTCCTGGCGGAGTGCTGGCCCGGCTGGGGGGCGATGAGTTTGCGATGCTGTTGGCCCCCGCCCCGGATCGGGCAGCTTTGCAGCAGCTTTCGCAGCGCTTGATCGATCTGATTCAGCGGACCTACCTAATTGAGGGCCATGTGGTGCATGTGGGCGCGAGCCTCGGGATCGCCCTTTGCCCCGAGCATGGCACCTCGGCCAAGCAGTTGCTGCGGCGCGCTGACTTGGCGCTTTATGAATCGAAAAACCGGGGACGAGGCACATTCACCTTCTTCGTCGAGGAGTTTGAGACAAAAGCGCTGAGCCGGCGAACGCTGGAGATGGAGCTGCGGAAAGCGATTGTGCTGCGTCAGCTTGCTGTGTTTTACCAGCCGCAGGTCAGCGTGGAGACGGGTAACGTGACCGGATTCGAGGCGCTGTTGCGATGGCGCCACCCCACGCACGGTCTCCTGTTCCCAGCGGACTTCATGCCCTTGGCAGAGGAGATCGGGATGACCGTCTCGGTCGGCGAATGGGTGCTGAAGAGCGTCTGCGCGGAGGCTAAGAAGTGGACAGAGTCGTTTGTCTTTGCGGTCAACGTCAGTGCGCAGCAGTTCGAGGATCCCAACTTTCCCCTGACCGTTGGCCGGGCTCTCGCGAAGGCGGGTCTCGAGGGGCGACGCCTAGAGATTGAGGTCAATGAAGATGTGTTGCTGCGCAACGATCCCACCGTGCCAGGAACCCTGAGCGCTTTGCGGGAGTTGGGTGTCCTGGTCACCCTGGATGACTTCGGGACGGGCGTGGCTTCGTTGAGCCAGCTTGCCAAGCTGCCGTTCGACAAGATCAAGATCGACCGGTCGCTGATTGCCTTGCAGCGGGAAGACCCGCGCAATCGAGCCATCATCCGTGCCATCTCCGCCCTGGGCCAGAGCCTGGGCATACGGACGCACGCCGAGGGCGTCGAGTCCCTGGATCATCTGGAGCAGGTCCGATCAGACGGATGTCATTCGGTGCAGGGCTTCTTTTACAGCGAGGCCGTTCCGGCTGAGCAGTTAGAGCCGCTGTTGAAGAGTATGCAACACAACATTTCCTAGACGAGGTAGCCATGACCAACGATCTTTACCGCATCGTGTACTGCAGCCGTAACCTGATCCAGTCGGAAGGAACAGCCGGCGATCATGACAGAGAACTGAGCGGGATCCTCCAGTCCGCGAGAACCAACAACGCCTCCCAAGGCGTGACCGGCGCACTGCTGTTCAATGAGGAGTGCTTTGCGCAGGTGCTCGAAGGGCCAAGACGATCCGTGGAGCAGATCTTCGAGAAGATCCAGCGGGATCGACGGCACGGGCAGGTCACGGTGATCGACAATGGGTCGGCAGACCGCCGGGACTTTCCCGATTGGGCCATGGCGCATGCCCAGCCGTCTTCCGGCCAGCAGGCGGAAGGCATCGCCTCCACCCTGCAGATGGCATTTCTCCAGCCATCAGCAGCTGGCTCGGAGGTACTGGATCTGCTGAAGGACTTGGTAGCCCAAGGATGAGACCGGCCATGCCCAGAGGACTCTAACGATGGCTTTCGCGTGGCGTATCCGTGTGTCGAAGATAAGTACGCCTGTTCAGCCGAGAGGCGGCTGGCTTAGGACATTTCGGCAGCTGTGAGGATGGGGAGAACGGTCACAGGAGGTGAAACGCAGATGAGGTGGGCGGCTTAGGGGCGACGCTAAGAAATTGGAGCTACCCCCGGGTACGAGTTGCCGTTGTTGTTTACTTTCTGAGGAGCCGACGTTCCATTACCGGTTCGAACTCTCAGAGGCCGTAGCTTTCAGGAGGTGCACCTTGATCCCGGCTGGATCGGTCAATTCATAGACGTCGTCCTTCTCAACGGCAAGAAGATTGGCGTCCAGTGCTGCCCGCAGGTGCTGAGGCGTCGCAAAGCGCATCTCGAAGTGCCTCATCCGCGCCGACCCTGCGGGAGATGGAAGCGCGCCGATACCCTGCCACGTGTTGATCGCAATGCGGTGCTTAAAAGCGCCACCGGCACCCAAATCAGCCACCTGCATGGGCGGCCAATACCTTGCCGACTCCATGCCAAGACTTTTGTAGAACTCGTGCGACTGATGGAGGTCTGCCACGTACAGATGAACGTGCCCAACTTTGGTTCCCTTCGCTACCGGTTCCTTCTCCGAACCGGGTTCGTACGCGCTGAAGACCTTTTCGAGATCCAACGCGTAGCCGCCAGGCCGCTCCACACCATCTGCGCCGATAAACGCGAGCCGGTTGCCTACGGGACGCACACCCCGGAACCGCTCCGGTGTTTCCAAAGTAAATTCAATGTTGATGCCATCCGGATCCTCCAAATAGATTGCTTTCGAAAACGTGTGATCCGTCGGTGCCATCGGGTAGCGCAGATCGATAAACCGCTTCAGCAGGCGAGCAAAGTCGCGGGCGTCCGGAGCGTGGATGGCTACGTGGTACAGACCGCTATGCCCTTGCTTGTAGGGCGTGCGTGCGCCCCCATGAAGAACCAGCAAGGTTTCTTCCTGGGTGCCCACCTCGATGCGGCTACCGTTGCTGGCCCGCCGCTCGAAACCGGCTAGTTCCTGCCAGAAGCGCGCCGTCCTTTCCGCGTCTCTCACCTCTAGGTGAACCGCACCGAATGTAAGGAAATCCCGATCCTCCACAACGTCTCCTCGTATCTGACGCGGTGAATCACCACTTCCTAGGCTACTCGGGAGCGGTGATGTTGATTCCCGCCCGTGAAGAGGACTGGAATCGATGTGGAGTAGCTTCGGCATAGGTAGTCTCCTTGCTGGATGCAGGTCTAGTAATAGACATGCGTTCATTATTATATTAGACAGATGTCCATCTATGCAGCAAGGGTTCAAAAAGCTATGCTGTACCCATGGCCGTCGCGTTAGCGCAACCCGAAGTCGCCGAGCACACCGATCGTCGGGTGCTTCGTAGCCGCCAGATGCTTGTCGACGCGTTCGCCAGGCTGTTGAGGCGCAAGGATTTCGATGACATTTCGATCCAAGAGATTACAAACGAAGCGGACCTGACGCGGGCGACGTTTTACCTGCATTTTGCAGACAAAGGGGCCCTGCTTCAGGCCATGACCGCCGCCCGTTTCGGCGAGCTGCTGCAGAAGCGCGGCATCTCGCACGTCACCACCGCGGCAGACCTGAAGGAGCTCGCGCTGGTTGTTTGCGAGTACCTTGGTAAAGTTCTAGATTGTCAGAGTTCAAGCGCCATGCCGCTCGAACGCGCAGTGATTCCAATTATCGAACGAGTTCTCCTCGAAGGTCTCAAGGAACGCAGGCTTATTCCTGATGGGGACACCGGCACCTACGCGACGGCGACGTCATGGGCGATCTACGGTGCAGCGAGCCGTTGGGCTCAAACGCCAAAGCGCAGGAAGGCAGAAGAGATGGCGGGGACGATTGTAGGGCTCTTGAGACCGGTAGTACAAAATCTCGCATCCATGCCGCCGCGCCCGGCAGCCGTTACGGTCAATAGCTCTGTTCCTGAGCAGACATAAGTGATGACAATGCGCTGGGGGGAGTTAGCCGATGCATAACAGGGGGACAGGCAGGTCCTGTTCGGAAAGGAGTGACTTTAACATCGCCGCCTGGGGAGGGCACTAAGGGGTCTAAGGCTGTTTGGCCTCGACCACCGCAACGCGCTCGTGCAGGCCGATGATCTTTCCGGTGAGATCGTCAAACCGCTTATCTACCTGATCGAACCGCCTATCCATGCGGTCTTCTAGCCGGTTTAGGCGGGTTTCCATGGTGGTCAGCTTCGTGGTGTTGGATAGCCAGGCCAAAACAACCAGAACACTCGGTATGCTGATGCTTAGCAGCAGTTGTACATTTGTCATCCATCCCCCTTCTATACCTTACTTTCGGCCGAACATGGCTTCCAATGCAAGCACAATGAATACAAACGATGCGCCGTACAAAATGAGATGGATGGCGATGCGTAGCAGGTCGACGGCCGTGTCTTTGCGGCTGCCGTAGTACAGCCGTTCGCTGCTAGGATGGACGCGCGCCGTTGTTTGGCGCGGGGGTTGCGGGTTTGCCTGTAGGTTTCTCACTTCGATTCCCTTGATCCGTTTTAAGGTTGTGTTTAGCGTTCGCGGACTGTTGCCGTAATTGGCTGTGATGGGCCGCGAGAAGCCAACGCGCATCGCTAAGCCCTTTGAGCGCGAGATTGGCTGCGCCGGCCTGCGCGGCTGACATCCACTTATGTCATGGTTATAAGAAGTGAGGCTTTAGCCCTGGAA
The DNA here is from genome assembly GCA_964247325.1 of uncultured Acidobacteriaceae bacterium. Taxonomy (GTDB): domain Bacteria; phylum Acidobacteriota; class Terriglobia; order Terriglobales; family Acidobacteriaceae; genus Granulicella. Next base: position 6,739 of record CAXTTZ010000170.1, read on the forward strand.
TGTTGCGGTGGTAGCAGCCCTGCCCTAAAGGGCATCCCGTGAAACAGCCCTCCTGTCGTGGGGCTGAAGC
>CAXTTZ010000171.1:0-6649 GCA_964247325.1 uncultured Acidobacteriaceae bacterium
GGCCTGGCAGGCCGCCTCCGACGCCGGCGCTCAGGTCGAGCTCGACGACGCCTCCCTCAACCCCCACTTCGCCTATGACGACGAAGATGCCAAGGTACGCCACCAGGTTTGGTTCCTCGACGCCGTCTCCGCCCTCAACCAGATGCGCGTCGCCCGCGCCCTCGGCCTCCAAACCTTCGCCCTTTGGCGTCTCGGCACCGAAGACGACTCCCTTTGGCGCATCTGGGACAACCCTCTCCAGGGCAACCCCGCCCAGCTGCTCGCCGCCATCGCCCCCGGCCACAACGTCGATACCGAAGGCGACGGGGACATCCTCCGCGTGACGGGCCTCCCCCAAACCGGGCAACGCACCCTCGAACTCGACGACGACAAAACCATCCCGCCCCAGTACCTTTCCGTCGTCTCCGAGTCCATGGACTCCTACCCCCTGCCCTACACCGTCTCTCAGTACGGCTACCATCCCAAGCAAGTCGCCATCTCCTTCGACGACGGCCCCGACCCTACTTGGACCCCCAAAATCCTCGACGTCCTCAAGCAATACAACGTGAAAGGCACCTTCTTCATGATCGGCGAGGTCGCCGAGGACAATGTCGGCGTCATGCAGCGCGTCTTCCGCGAAGGCCACGAGATCGGCAACCATACCTTCACCCACCCCGACATCTCTGACATCTCCACCCGCGCCGTCGACCTCCAGCTCAACGCCACCGAGCGCCTCTTCGCCGCCAAACTCGGCGTCCAGCCCGTCTACTTCCGCCCGCCCTACTCCATCGACCAAGAGCCCGACACCAACGACCAGGCCGCGCCCATCCAGCACATCGAAACGCACGGTTTTGTCATCGTTGGCGACAAGATTGACACCAACGACTGGGACGAGCACCCCCGCAAAAGCCCCAAAGAAATTGTCGACTCCGTCTTCGAGCAGATCGACGAGGCCCAAACTAAACCCTGGATGCGCGGCTCCGTTATCCTCATGCACGACGGCGGCGGCGACCGCTCCGCCACCGTCGCGGCCCTTCCCGTCCTCATCCAAGCCCTCCGCGCCCGCGGCTACACCCTCGTCCCCGTCTCCGAGCTCATCGGTAAAACCCGCGCCGAGGTCATGCCGCCTCTCACCAGCCGCCAGCGCCACCTCGCCGCCGTCGACTCCGTCGCTTTCTTCTTTATTTCGGTCTTCAACCACGCCGTCATCGCCGTCTTCTTCGTCGGCGACGTCCTCATGAGCGCCCGCCTCATCATCATCGGCCTCTGCGCCCTTCTTGATCGCCTCCGCCGCCGCAGAAACTACGCCACCCCCGACTTCCAACCCCGCGTCGCCGTCCTCATTCCCGCCTACAACGAAGAAAAAGTCATCGCTCGCACCATCCGCTCCGTGCTCGCCTCCACTTACACAAACATGCGCGTGGTCGTCATCGACGACGGCTCGAAAGACGATACCTTCACCATCGCCTCAGAAACCGCAAAGCATCCCGACGCCCGAGGCCGCGTCACCGTCCTCACCAAACCCAACGGCGGCAAAGCCGAAGCCCTCAACTTCGCCCTCCAGCACCTCACCGAGGACATCTACATCGGCATCGACGCCGATGGCGTCATCGCCCACGACGCCATTGCCCGCCTCGTTCCCCACTTCGCCAATCCGCGCATCGGCGCCGTTGCCGGCAACGCCAAAGTCGGTAACCGCGTCAACCTTTGGACCCGCTGGCAGGCCCTCGAATACATCACCAGCCAAAACTTCGAGCGTCGCGCCCTCGACCTCTTCAATGTCGTCATGGTCGTCCCTGGCGCTATCGGCGCTTGGCGCACCGCCCCCGTCCGCGCCGGTGGCGGCTATGCCCCCGACACCGTCGCCGAAGACGCCGACCTCACCATGAACCTCCTCGAACAGGGCTTCCACGTCATCTACGAAGACCAAGCCCTCGCCTTCACCGAAGCCCCCGACACCGCCAACGGCCTCGCTCGCCAGCGTTTCCGCTGGAGCTTCGGCATCCTCCAAGCCGTCTTCAAACACCGTGCCGCCATCCGCAACCGCCTCGCCATGGGCCTCTTCGCCCTGCCCAACATCCTCATCTTCCAGGTCCTGCTCCCGCTCGTCTCCCCGCTCATCGACCTTTTCTTCGTCTTCGGCATCCTCCATTACTTCATCGACAAGCACTTCCACCCCGAAGCCGCCAACACCGCCGACCTCTACAAGCTCCTCACCTTCTTCCTCACCTTTCTCCTCATCGACTTCGCCGCCTCCGCCCTCGCCTTCCTTCTCGAGCGTCGCCACCCCGCCAGCCGCGGCGACGCCTGGCTCCTCGTCCACATCTGGATCCAACGCTTCACCTACCGCCAACTCTTCAGCTACGTCCTGCTCAAAACCGTAAAGCGCGCCATCGACGGCAAACCCTTCAACTGGGACAAACTAGACCGCACCGCCAAACTCTCCCAACAAACCGAACAACTCACCACCTGAGGGTATTCAGGGCTGAAAGACCTACCTTGTAAGCTGTTCCATACCTTTCAGCGAAATCGCTCACAAGCACTTACCCCGATTTAGCAAAAGCCCAACGAGTAGGCCTAAGTCAGAATCCAACGCCACAGCCTCTTCGACTCCGCTCCACCCCGATTTGCACAAGAGCAAAGTTCGTCGTTGTCCTTTCACATTGACGAAAGCCCCCGCCTGCTCCTAAGATGGCAACGTTTCCAACCAGTGCCGTTTCGGAGGTCCATAGATGCGTCATCGCAGCCCTGTGTTGCCCATTGCTTCCTTAGCTCTCTTCCTTCCCGCCTTGAGCCACGCCCAGGAGTACCGTGGCACCCTCTCCGGCACCGTCACCGATCCCTCCGGAGCCGTCGTCCCCGGCGCCGCCGTCACCGCCAAAAGCGGCGAGCAAACCTACAACGTTAAGTCTGACAGCTCCGGTCGCTTTGTCATCCCGTTCGCCCAGCCCAATACCTACGAGCTCACCGTTAAAGCTACCGGCTTCGCACCCGAAGTCTTCGCCAACGTTACGCTCCAGGTCTCCGGCACCGTCGACATCCCGGCCCGCCTCCGTCTCGCCTCCGAGGCCAACGTCGTTACCGTTAACGCCGATCAGTTCCTCGTCTCCACCACCGACGCTTCCGGCGGCACCGTTCTCGACCCCGAAAAGGTCCAGAATCTCCCTTTGAACGGTCGCCAAATCTATCAACTCATCCAGCTCGTCCCCGGCGCCCGTTTTCTCCAAACCCAATTCGGCGCCGGCGGCTTCTCCGGAAACCGCGGCTGGGACGTTAACAACTCCTACTCCCTCAACGGCCAGCCCGGCTTCACCAACCAGTTTCTGCTTAACGGCGCACCGATCTCCATCCAGGGCGGCGGCGGTGCCGGCTCCTGGACCATCTCGCCCTCCGTCGACGCCGTCCAAGAGTTCAAGGTGATGACCATCACCTTCGACGCTCAATACGGCCGTGCCGGTGGTGGCATCATCAACACCGTCATCAAAAACGGCACTCCTCACGTCCACGGCACAGCCTACGATTTCTGGCGCAACTCCATCCTCGAAGCCAACACCTACCAGTCCAACCAGGTCGGCTTGGCTAAGTCGTTCCACAACCAGCACCAGTTTGGCGGCACCGTCGGCGGCCCGCTCTGGAAAGGCCAGAAGGCCTTCGGCTTCTTCAGCTTCGAAGGTTGGCGTGAGGTCCTCCCCGCTCCCATCCTTACCTCCGTGCCCACCGCCGACATGTTCCCCGGCGCTGATGGCAGTGTCAATCTCACCAACTATCTGACCGCTGTCGGCAAAAAGAACGGCATCTACGACCCCACCACCAACTTCTGCGCGGTCCCCAGCACCACCGGCACCGGCTGCTCCACCTATAATCGCCTGCCATTCGCTAATAACACCATCCCCGCCTCGCGCATCAGCCCTATAGGTCTCAACGTCCTTAAGCTTTTCCCCGCTCCCAACCGCCCCGGCTACATCAACAACTACGCCTTTAACGGTAAAGACCGCTACACCTACAACATGCCCATCGGCCGCTTCGATTACAGCTTCAGCGACCGCACCAAGCTTTATGCCCTCGTTGCCTTCTGGAGCGGCCAGGAATATCGCAATGGCAACGGCTTCACCGGTCCCGCCGTCCAGGGCAACATCAACAATCAGCGTTCCGATTGGACCGGCGTTCTTGACCTCACCCACGCCGTCAACAACAGCATCGTCGGCGACATCCGCGTCTCCTACAACCGTTACTCCAATCCCGGCCCCGACGGCGCCGTTGCTGCCGGCCTTGCAACGCTCACCCCTGGCGATCTCGGCCTTTCCATGCCCGCCATTCCCACCACCGCCCGCAATCTCGCCCCCGAGTTCGGCTTCGGCGATGGCTACAACGGCGTCGTCGGCAATACCACCGGCGTCACCATCTTCGAAACCTATGATCTCGGCCCCTCACTCACGCAGACCATCGGCCGTCATCAGCTCCACTACGGCGGTGAGTTCTCCCTCTACCACGACATTACCGGCAACGTCGGCCAGCCTAACGGCAGCTTCGGCTTCGGCACCGGCTTTACCCAAAAGGACTACACCAAGGGCAACAACGACGGCTCCACCATCGCCGAGGTTCTACTCGGTATCCCCAACGGTGGCAGCGTCCAGTGGCAATACGCCCCCTACGAAAGCTATAAATACTTCGGCTTCTACGCCCAAGACAACTACAAAGTCAGCAGCAAGTTCTCCGTCAACGCCGGCCTCCGCTGGGACGAAGAACGCTCCCCTGTTGAGCGCAATAACCACCTGCTCGCTGGCCTGTGCACCACATGCGTCAACCCTCTCACCGGCATGATTCACTACCCGGCCAACAACACCCTGCCCAATGGTGCACAAATTTCCAATCCCATCCTCGGCGCGGTCCAATATGCCACCTCCAGCAACCCCGCCTACCTCAACAACACCGGCTTTTGGCAGCCTAAACTCGGTCTCAACTATGCCCCCAACAGCCAGCTCGTCTTCCACGGCGGCTACACCGTCTCCAAGGCTTTAGGTATCGAACTCGGCGGCGCCTCCACCTACAGTCAGACCACGCCGTATAACTCCACCTCGGATGGCGGCCTCACCCCCAACACCTTCTTCCGCGACGGCAACCCCTTCCCCAACGGCGCTCAAGCGCCTCCGGGCACCAGTCTCGGCCCGCTCGCCCTTGCCGGCAACGGCCTAGGCATCGACCAGCAGGATCGTAAAATCCCCATCTCGGAACAGTGGACCGCTGGTATGCAAACTCAGTTCCCTCTCGGCATCGTTTTCAGTCTGAACTACCTCGGCGCCCATACCTACCACCTCCGCGCCTCCAAGCAGCTCAATGGTCTTAACCCCGTAGACTTCGCCAAAGGTCATGCCGACAACGCCTACCTCGATCAGCAGGTCGCCAATCCCTTTTACGGCGTCCTGCCCAACACCACCTTTATGGGCTCCAACCGCACCGTCGCCGCGCGGTACCTCATGGTGCCCTACCCCCAGTACGCTGCAAACCTGTACATCTACACCAACGCGCAAGGCTTCAGCAACTACCACTCCCTGCAGGCCAGTGCGGAAAAGCGCCTTACTGGCAACAACTCCCACCTCGGCGGCGTCAGCCTCCTAGGATCTTTCACTTTGGCTAAAATCATGTCGGCAGGCGGCTTCCTCAACAACAACGGCGCCGGCCTCGTCGATGCGAAGCCGTACTACGGTATCGACGGCAGCGACCGCCCCTGGACCATCGCCTTCAGCGGCCTCTACAACCTCCCTATCGGCCGTAACGCCGCCTTTTTCTCCGGCGCCAACACCTTGACGAACAGCTTCATCGGCGGTTGGCAGTTCGACTTCATCGTCCAAGACCAGGCCGGCACCCCCATCGCCTTCCCGAACGGCATCAACTACAACTGCGGCGCCTACAACATCCTGCCCGCTCACAAGACCTACACCAGCTACATCAACAACAGCAACCCCAGCTGCTTTAGCAACTTCGGCGAATACACCGCCATCACCCAGGCCCCTCTTACCACCCTCATCCGCAACCCCTACGCCCCGCAGGAAGCCTTCGGCCTAGAAAAAAAGTTCCCCATCACCGAAGGCGTTAACTTCCAGTTCAAAGGCGAAGTCTTCAACGCCACCAACACCCCCATCTTCGGCGGTCCCAACACCGGCGGCGCCAACACCGCCATCACCTCCACAGGCAAAGGCCTCCCCGACGCCCCCGGCTCCATGCAGGGCTACGGCACCATCGGCTCCACCCAACAAAACTTCCCCCGCCAATTCCAAATTTCCGGCAAAATCCTCTTCTAACCCCTCTACCTCCAACCGCAAAAGCAACAGCAAAGGCGCTCCCTGCCTTTGCTGTTGCTTTTGCCCTTTCTTTCTTGTCATTCCCGAAGGGAATCTGCGTTTGCCGTTGCACTTGCCTTTGCCGTTGCACTTGCCTTTGTTGTTGTCATTCCGTAGCGAAGCGAAGGGATCTGCTTTGTTCGCCTCTCCCAGCGACACAAAACGCGAGCCCGTCGCGGATCCGTTCAGCCCTACACTGAGCACATCCTATGCCCGCCCTAAAACCGCGACCTAGACGAACCCATTCCTGCGGCGGAGATCAGCAACGCATCGGGATGGTAATGGCAAGCAGCAGCTTGCGTAGTTACCCTCCAGCACGCCCTATAATGAAC
>CAXTTZ010000172.1:0-6619 GCA_964247325.1 uncultured Acidobacteriaceae bacterium
CGTTGGGCGAGGGCGTCGGGGAGGTGTGGGGTTAGGGTGCTCCACAGGATGGTGAGGAGCGTGCCGGCGGCGATGGAGGCGACGGCGCCAGCGGCGGTGGCCCGACGCCAGAAAAAGGCGGCCAGGATGACTGGCGTGAGGGCGGCGGAGTAGATGGTATAGGCGTAGAGGCTCTTTTTGAGCACGCTGGTGGTGCCGAGCGACTGCCACAGCGCCCACAGGCCGAGGCCGACGACGACGAGGCGGGAGATGAGCAGGATTTGGCGGCTCGGGGCGTCAGGGCGGATGTAGCGGACGAAGATGTCGTTGATGAGATTCGTGGCGGGGGAGAAAAGATAGTTGTTGGCGGTGGAGACGACCTTGGCGAAGATGGCGCCGACGAGCAGGGCGCCGAGAAGGCTGAGCCAGCTGAGGGATAGGGCACCGTGGGCAGTTTGGAAAGTGAGGCCGGAGTTGCCGGTGAAGGCGTGGACGGCGGTGTAGGCGAGGACCTCGCGGGGGCGCTGGGCGACCTCGCCAGTGGGGTAGAGCGCGGAGCCGACGACGGCGATGGCGACGATGATCGATTCGAGGACGACGGTGCCCACGATCCAGCCGCCGACGGCGCGGGTGGCGGCCTGTTCGCTGCGGGCGGAGAAGAACTTCTGGTACATGCTCTGATTGCCGAGCATGAGCAGGCAGGTAGGGAGGAAGAGTTCGGCGGCAGTGATGGGGGAAAAATCGCCGAGGGGTTGGAAGTGCGTGGCGGGCAGGGCGGCGTGAATGGCGCGCCAGCCACCGGCCATGTGGGCGAGCACGGGGAGCGCCGCGATCATGGTGCCGGTGGCGAGGAGGCCGATGACGACGTCCATATAAGCGACCGAGCCCATGCCGGCGATAGCCGTAAAAAGGATGACAAAGGCTGCCAGGATGTACTGGCCTCGAACGGCGGTGATTTGCGGAAAGATGAGGTGGACGATGTCGCCACCGCCGATGAATTGGTAGCTGGTGATGGCGGTGTAGGTGAAGAGGACGGCGATAACGCCGAGGATGCGGGCAGTCTGGTTATAGCGGGCTTCCAGGAGGTCGGGGATGGTGAATTGGGCAAATTTACGGGCACGGGGGGCGATGAAATAGATGAGCCCGAGGCCGGCCCAGCCGCCGGCGCCTTGCCACAGCGCGGGGAAGCCGTGTTTGTAGGCGTTTTCGGCGCCACCGAGCAGGGAGCCGGAGCCGATCCAACTGGATAACAGCGTGAAGACGAGGACAAAGGCGCCGAGGCTGCGGCCAGCAACGAGGTAGTCGGCCTTGGTTTTGACGCGGCCGAGCCGGGCCAGCGAAACGCCGAGCAGCGTGAGGACGATGATGCCGAGAACGGTTGCGTACAGGGCCATAGGGGTGGGGTCATTCTAGCTTGCGAGGATGGCCGTTAGGATGGGGAGGTATGAAGGTAGCTGGTTCGAAGTGGAAACGGCAGGAGGGTGGGCGAGCGCGGCGAAAAGCGATGCCGCGGTCGCAGCACGGGCGCTGGAGGTTGGGCAAAGCGGGCCGGAGTGCGCTGGAGATTTTGCACCGGAGTGCGGTGGATCGGGTGCCGGAGCTGTTGACATTGAAGTATCAGCGAATGGCGGCGTCGCCGTTTGGGTACTTTCGCGGGGCAGTGCCGGTGATGGCGTTTGACCTGGGGCGCGCGCCGCACTCGGGGATAGTGAATCAGCTGTGCGGGGATGCGCATGTGCGCAACCTGGGCGCGTACGCGGGGCCGGATGGACGGCTGGTGTTCGATATGAACGACTTCGATGAGACGATCTGCGGGCCGTTCGAGTGGGATGTGAAGCGGTTAGCGACGAGTCTTTGGCTCGCGGCGCGGGAGGCCGGCGAGGCGGAGGCGGACTGCCGGGCGGCGGTGCGGGTGTTTCTGCGGCGGTACCGGAAGAGTGTGCACCGGTTTGCGGCGATGCCGGTGCTGGAGTTGGGGCGGTACCAGATTCACCGGCACACCGAGCTGGCGGCGCTTGGGGATGTATTCGCCAAGGCGGAGCGGGCGACGCCGCTGCATCTGCGGGATGTGCTGACCGAGGAGGGGACGGCGGCGAAGCGCGGGAAAGCGGCCCGGGAAGCGAACACGGCAAAGAAGGGGACGCGGAAGGCTATACAGGCTGGAGAAGAGCGGCGGTTTCGGCCGGAGCCGCCGGTGCTTTGGCGCCTGGCAGGGCGGGAGGCGAAGGCGGTGTTGGAGGGCTTGGCGCGGTATCGGGAAAGCTTGGAGCCGGAGCGTCGGCACCTGCTGGCGCGGTACCGGGCGGTGGATGTAGCGTTCAAGGTGGTAGGGACGGGGTCGGTGGGGCTGCGGGCTTATTGCTTGTACCTGGAGGGCAATGGGCCGAACGATCCGCTGTTTTTGCAGGTGAAGCAGGAGGTGGCGTCGGCCTGGGCGCCGTATCTGCCAGCAGAGGCGGTTACCGGGGACGCACGGGAGCAGCAGGGACGGCGCGTCGTGGAAGGGCAGCGGGCGATGCAGGTGCAGTCGGACCCGTTTCTGGGGTACACGCGGTTCGGAAGGCATGATTTTTTAGTGCGGCAGTTAAATGACCACAAGAGGTCAGTGAATTTGGGCACGCTGGATGGAGAAGACTTGCTGCACTATGCCGATTTATGCGGGGAGTTGCTGGCGCGCGGGCACGGGCGGTCGGGCGATCCGGATGCACTGGCGGGATATCTGGGGCATGGCAATGCGTTTGACAAAGCCATTGCGGCGTTTGCGCGTAGGTACGCTGACCAGACGGAGCGGGATTGGAAGGAGCTACGGCGTTCGCAGTGAGGTAGAAAGGCATAACTTGGCTTAAGAAGAGTGACCGGACAGGTGAGCGCCGTACACTGCAAAGAAGGAGAGATGGCCATGCAGCAAACTGAATTGCACGAGGCAAGTGCGGCGTTGCCGGCGCTGGTGGCGCAGGTAGAGGCCGGAGATGAGGTTGTGCTGATGCGCGAGGGCCGAGTCGTCGCCCGGATCGTGCCGGAAAGCGACAAGGAGCCGATCTCCGAGCTTACGCCGGAGGAGCAGGCCAGGGCGAAGCGGGCGCTGGAGGGCATTCGTCAGTTGCGGGAGAAGCTGAATTTGGGACCGTTCGACTTCGAGGAGTTTAAGCGCGATCGGGACGAGGGCCGGCTTTGAGTTTTGTTGTCGACGCATCGATCACGGTCGCTTGGTTGAATGAGCAGGAGAACACGCCCATGATCGAGACGATCTTTACGCGGCTTGGCTATGAGCAAGCGTGGGCGCTGTCGTTATGGTGGCTGGAGGTGGCGAACGCTCTGCAAATGGGCGTGCGGCGGCAAAAGTACACCGTGGCGAAGCGTTCCGCGTACCTTACCTTGCTGCGAGGTTTACCGATTCTCCCAGATAGGCAAACTCGGCGACATGCCTGGACTGAAAGCTTGGCGCTTTCGGACCGGCATGGGCTTACGGTGTATGACGCGGCATATTTAGAGCTGGCGCTGCGGCGAGGGTTGCCGTTGGCTACCCTGGATCGGGAGCTGCGGCGGGCGGCAGAGGCTGAGGGTATAACGCTGCTGGGGACGTAGCGGGCTGCAAGCGGGAAGCACGTACACTGGAACGAACGTTTGCTAAGGAGCTGTCGGTTGACTGGATCGTTGCGCCTGCTCAGTGCTGCTATTTTGTTGGTTGCACCTTTTTTTGCCGAGGCGCAGAGTGCCGCGCGGCCGATGACCTTGGCGGTGGATCTAACGGATGCGCCGCGGCGGATTTTGCATGCGGTGGAGACGCTGCCCGTGCAGCCCGGGCCGATGGCGCTGGTATACCCGAAGTGGATTCCGGGCGAGCATGCGCCTTCGGGGCCGATTGAGAACCAGGCTGGGTTTGTGATCACCACCGGCAGCGGCGAGCGCGTGAAGTGGGAGCGCGATCCTGTTGACATGTATAGCTATCGGATCACGGTGCCGGCCGGGGCGACCGAGTTGCGGATCACCATGGATTTTTTGGCAACAGCGGCAGCGCAGGGGTTTTCAGCGGGAGCGTCGACGAGCGCGAATTTAGCGCTGTTGAGCTGGAATGAGATGGTGGTGTACCCGGCAGGGGCGAAGGCGGCGGAGGTGATGGTGTCGCCGGCGCTGACGATTCCTGCGGGCTGGCACTTTGGCACGGCGCTCGAGGGCGGGACTGGCCAGGAGATTCGGACGACCTTCAAAATGGTTTCGCTGGAGCAGTTGATCGATTCACCGGTGCTGGCGGGGCGTTGGTTTCGGGAGATTCCTTTAGCGCCGGAGGTGACGCCCAAGCACTTTTTAGATTTGGCGGGGGATGGGCCGGAGGATCTGGAGCTGACTCAGGAGCACATCGACGAGTTCAACAAGCTGGTGCGCGAGACCGGTGCGCTGTACCGGTCTCGGCACTACCACGCGTACCACTTCCTGGTGACGTTGAGCGATCAGGTAGCGCACTTCGGGTTGGAGCACCACCAGAGCTCGGACGACCGGGTGCCGGAGAAGACCTTTACCGACGACAGCGACTTTATCGCCGAAGGGCTGCTGTTGCCCCATGAGTTTACGCACTCGTGGAACGGCAAGTACCGACGCCCGGCGGGGCTGGCAACGGCGGATTACCAGCAGCCGATGAAGGGAGATCTGCTGTGGGTGTATGAGGGGCTGACGGAGTATCTGGGTGACGTGCTAGCAGCACGGTCGGGCATTTGGAACAACTCGATCTATCGCGACCGGCTCGCGACGGTGTGGGGGCAGTATGACGCGGCGCGGCCGGGGCGGGAGTGGCGCGATCTGCAGGATACGGCGACGGCGGCGCAGATTTTGTACTCGGCCGGCGGGGCGTATGACAACTGGCGGCGCGCGGTGGACTACTACGACGAAGGCGAGCTGCTTTGGCTGGAGGTCGATTGCACGTTGCGCCAGAAGTCGAATGGCAAGAAGAGCTTGAACGACTTCACGGCGGCGTTTCATGGGTTAAACGGAAACACGGGGCCGCGGGTAGTGCCGTACACGTTTGAGGACGTGGTGGCGACGCTGAACAGCGTGGTGCCCAACGACTGGGCGGGATTTCTGCGGTCGCGGCTAGATGCGAACCAGGAGCACGCGCCGGAGACGCCGGGGTTGGATGCGATTTCGGGCTACAAGCTGGGCTATAGCGACCACCCGAACTACTGGTCGCAGCTGCAAGAGTCGCAGGAGGGCACGGTGGATACACGCTACTCAGCGGGGATGGTGGTGGCATCGTCGGGGCAGATATCGGATGTGATGGTGGACAGCCCGGCGTATAAGGCGGGGTTGGCGCCGGGGTTCACGATTGTGGCGGTGAATGGGCGGCAGTTTCAAGGGGCGCTGCTGCATGCGGCGCTGAAGGAAGCCAAGGGAAGCGGGCCGGCGGTGGAGCTGATTGTCGCCAATACGGGGTACTACAAGGTGATCCGGCTGGAGTACCACGGGGGCGAGCGGTACCCGCAGCTGGATCGCGTGAGCAATGTGGCCAACCGGATGGATGACATCCTGCAGCCGATGACGGGGGCGGCCCCGGCGGCTAAGTAGCGGCAGTTGGGTCGGGGGTGGCTGTGGCAGGGTGGGGCGAGGCTTGCTCAGGCAGCACGCCCTGCTTTGTGAGCCGCTTTTCGACGACGGCGGCTTGGATTTCGGAGTTAATTTCCGCGCCGGCGAGCAGCACCAGTCCGGTGATGTAGAACCAGGTGAGCAGAATGATCACCGCGCCCATAGAGCCGTAGGCGGCGGAGTAACTTGGGAAGAAGTGGAGATACACCCTAAGTCCGAGCGAGGCGGCGATCCAGCCGATGATCCCGATCGCGGCGCCGGGGGTGAGCCAGTGCCAGCGTTTGTTTTTGAGATCGGGTGCGAAGTAATAGATGATTGCGAATAAAAGCATAAGAAGCGCTAAGACGCCGATCCAGGAGGCGAGGCGAATTAGAAGGATCTCGCTCTGCATCATGTAATGCACTTGCGATAACTTGGTGATGCGCTTTTCTAAGAAATCTGCGCTGAGCAAGATCGATAATGTAAAGGTGATCACCATGCTGAGCAGAAGGGTGACCCAGATGGCTTCCAGCTTGGATTTCCAGTAGGGGCGCGTGTCTTTGACCTTGTAGACGATGCAGGCGGTATCTTGAATCGCGGCAAAGCCGACGCTGGCCGACCACAAGGCAGCAACAAGGCCGAAGGTGATCTTGCCGCCACTGGAGGCAGCGGCGGTTTGGTTAAAGATATCAATGACCATCTGAAAGGCCGAGTGCGGGATCACAATGGCTAAGTAGGCCAGCATGGCGGAATAGAAGCTGCTGGCTCGTTTGGCAAGGATGCCTAGGATGCTGGAAGCGCTGAGCAGCGTGGGGAAGAGAGCAAAGAGAAAATAATAGCCTAACTCGGCGGCGCGGGAGACGAGATTGTCGTCGATAAAGGCTTTGCCGGAACGTTTGAGGATCGTCCAGGGCGGGGTGCCTTCGAAGTTCCAAAGATTGCTGACTGGGGAGTGGGAGACGTGGCTCCAGATTCTTTGCGCGGCGGCATCGGCCTGCGGAACCCGGCCGGCGCTCTCGGCGGGTCCTGGCGGGTTGGGCGAGTTTGTCGGGGCGGGGGTGTCGTTCATGGTGGGTCGTCTCCAGCC